>CAZYYC010000496.1:0-2522 GCA_964650935.1 uncultured Anaerolineales bacterium | reverse complement strand
ACCTTTGGGGTTTTCTCCTATTCTCCTAACCCCAAAGTGTCTTCCGGGGGGGGGGACCTCCAGTTGTCGGTTGTCAGACATACATGTGCTGCGCACGCCATGCTGGCACGAAAATGGCCTTGGCGGCGGGCGCAGGGTGAGTAGACTTCAGGAGCCGGTTGGCACCTGAGGGCGAAGTTAAGTTGGTGCCGCGAGCCCGCTTGTCAGACTGCCGCGGGGACCCTGAGGCACCGTACAGTGTTGCTACGAGCACGCGAAGTAGTTTCTCTATGAGAGGGTTCCCAGCCAACCGAGTGTGATCGCTGCGGAGGGCATCATGCAAGTTGTTTACACATGTGTGGCGGGTCTGGATGTGCACAAGCGGACGGTGGTGGCGACGCGGATGCAGGTCACGCAGGAACAACAGCTGGACTGGGAGACCCAGACCTTTGGGACCACGACGCCGGAGTTGCTGGCGTTGCACGACTGGCTGCAGGCGTGGTCGGTGAGCCACGTGGCGATGGAAAGCACGGGGGAGTACTGGAAGCCGGTGTATAACCTGCTGACCGAGGACTTCGCGGTGTGGGTCGTCAACGCGCAACATGTTAGCCACGTGCCCGGGCGTAAGACGGATGTAGGTGACGCACAGTGGTTGGCTGAGCTGATGCTGTATGGGTTGCTGAAACCCAGCTTCATCCCGCCGGCGCCGCAACAGGCGCTGCGCGACCTGACGCGTTACCGGATCAGCGTGATCCAAGAACGGACGCGGGTGGTGAACCGCGTGCAGAAGCTGCTGGAGGCAGCGAACATCAAGCTGGCGTCGGTGGTCAGCGATGTACAGGGGGTATCGGCACGGGCGATGTTGGCGGAACTAGCTCAAGGCAACACGGATGCTGAGGCGATGGCGGAGCTGGCGCGCGGACGGCTGCGGCATAAGCTCCCGGAGCTGGAACGCGCCCTGACCGGACGGGTACAAGCGCATCAGCGCTTCCTGTTGAGTACCCAATTGGCGCACATTGACTTCCTGGATGAGCAACTGGTCCAACTGGAAGAGCAGATCGCCCAACAGCTGACCACGATGAGTCAGCCGCCCGCGCCTCCGGATGGGGTAGACGAGGGACCGGGTACCCCAGAGCCTGACAGTGCGTCTCCCAGTCCCGACTGGCATGCCGCTGTGGCGCTGCTGGATACCGTCCCGGGCATTAACCCGCGCACAGCGGAGGTGATCCTGGCCGAGATTGGCCTCGATATGCGCCGCTTTCCCACAGCCGGTCATCTGGCCCGCTGGGCGGGCGTGGCGCCGGGCAACCATCAGAGTGGCGGTAAGCGCTACTCGGGGCGCACCACCCAGGGGAACCGCTTCCTCAAGACCACATTGGTGCAGTGTGCACACGCCGCTGCCCGCACCAAGGGGAGCTTCCTGAGTGCACGTTACCATCGCCTGGCAGGGCGCCGCGGTAAAAAGCGCGCCCTCATGGCGGTTGCGCATTCGATGCTGGTAGCTATCTGGCATATGCTCACCACGGGTGAAGTGTTTCACGATCTTGGTTCCGATTACTATGATCATCGCAGTCACGATCGAAAGCTGGCCTACTACCGACGTCAACTGGAGCAGCTCCTTGGTGCCCCGGTCCAGATCTCACTCGATTCAGTACTGACCTAACCGGCCTAGCACCGGAGTTATTTTCGAAGTAGTTCTTCGGACATAGGGACCTCCTTGAGTAAGTTGTCGGTTGTCGGTTGTCGGTTGTCAGTTGCTGCGGTGGGGACAGGGTCGCGGGGTTCACCTGGTGAGGCTGTCTCCACGTTGGTGACAGGGCTAGGCGTGAGCTCGAGCGCGGGTGTCGCCACGGTGACGCCGGCAGGGAGAAAACCTTTGGGGTCGGGGGAGTAGGGGAAGACCCCAAAGGTTGAAGGCCGGATAGCCGCGAGGGCGTCGCGGACGTAGCCGGCAGCGCCGGGGTCGTAGACGAGGTCGACGGATTCGATGTGGTCGATGTGGTCGGTGATGCGAAGTCCGGTGTCTTCATCGAGGCGGGCGGTGTGGTAGAAGACGGCGGACAGGCCGATGGGGGGCACCTCCAGGCCCTTGTGTTTGTCTTCGAGGATCTGGTCGAAAAGGCGTCCGACAAGCCAGCCGGGGGATCCTTCTGCCTTATCGTACAGTCTGAGGCCTCCGAGGATAGCCTGCTCGGTGGGGTCCCAGTGGGCGCCGAAGGTGACCCCGATGAGGCGGCTGACCTTGGGCTCCTGATGGTAGCCGAAGCCGAAGAGATCGGGGTGATCCAAGTAGCTCGGGCGACCGGAGAAGAGGGCCTCGGCGGCTTGGATGGCGGGGGCAGGGATGAGCCATTCGGAGGGCTGTTGGTCGGCTTGCTTGACGCGGCCCGCGGCCATGAAGCTGCAGGCGTATTCGCGGCGTCCGTCGGACTCCGCCGGCGACAGGAGCACCTTGCCAGAGGACACAGTTGTCAGTTTTCCGTTGTCAGTTGTCAGACATACATGTGCTGCGCACGCCATGCTGGCACGAAAATGGCCTTGGC
>CAZYYC010000495.1:0-2527 GCA_964650935.1 uncultured Anaerolineales bacterium | reverse complement strand
AGTCCTAACGAACAGCCAGTGGCACCGGGCGCACCCTTCCCACGTCTCGGTGAGACGCGGCTACGAACTACTCCCCGTCCCCGCTCACCGTTTCCCCCCCGCGACTTGTTCCCAGGGCACGCCAGGTCCAGACGTCGATATCGTTGGAGTAGAACATTACCGAACCGTCGCAGCGGAGGGCATTTGCACCGCCGGGGTGGCGGCTACGGACGGCCATCATCAGGGGACGCGTATCACTGTGGGGGCCGTAGCAGGGGGGGTTGGCCGGATCTTCGGAGTAGCAGTAATTGGCGTCGTGGACGATATCCGGCTCGTACGAGTTCGGGGTGACGTACGTGCTCAGGCCGGCGGCGTAGCTCCACCAAATCAGCCCGCGGAGGTCGTACTGGCCGCTGGGGCCGTCGTGCCCCTGGATCACTTCTCCAGCCATCAGCGTGTTGCTCAGGCCGTCGGAGATGTCGCGGAACCTGAACGCGGGAGGTTCGTATCCGATGTGGCCGCCCGCCTCGAACGCGTCGCCGGGATCGCCCGCCGCCAGGATCGCGGGATCGATGGTGGGCAGGGCCAGCCCTTCGGCGCTCAGGTCGCCGGATGGGGCGGGCGCTTCACCCTCGGTGGGTTCCTCAGTGGACTCTTCGGCGGAGGGCTGGAACTCCACCGGCGGCAGGACGGTCGGCTCCACCTCCGCGACCTGGATCGCCGCGCTGCCGAGCGTCACGCCCGCGATCTGCGCCTCGACGGTGAGCGCTGCCGGCTCGGGTGGCGCGTCGAACGCGACCGGCTCGCCGGTGGCGGCGGTAGCGCGCCCGATCTCCGTTTCATCCGCCCGCACGATCCACTCGGGCGACAGGTCGACCGGCTCGGTCGCGCCCGGCTGGTTCAGCCGGTAGGCCAGCAGCTCGGTTTCCAGTCCCGGCAGCACGCCCGGCGCGGCGAGGTCGAAGACGAAGACGCCTTTCAGGTTGTAGGCGGTTGCCTGTTCCAGCCGGTAGCGCAGGGCGACCGGGTCGAGCAGCCACATGGCGCGCAGCAGGCTGCCGTCCGCGTCCCGGTAGCGCACGACCGGCATCCTGACCGAGTCCTCGTAGCCGAATTCGACCTGCACGCCTTCCGGCGGGACGAGGCTGGCCTCGAACGGCTCGCCGGGCTGGACGCCCACCGCCGGGCTGACCTCGACACCGCCCGCAAAACTCAGCGCGCGGTCCAGCGTGACGGGCATCCAGGCCGAGTCGCGCTGTTCTTCGACGCTCAGCGCGCACACGCCCAGCAGCAGTTTGTTGCGGTTGATCTGGGTCCCGGCCCAGGCCATGATCGCCCCTGCCTGGCCGCCCTCGGCGAACACGCGCGGATCGGACGGCATCCGGATCACGACGTCGTCGGCGACCGCGCCAATGGCGGGCCAGTCGTAGCCGCCGGTGTCCCACGCGCCGGGCTCGCCGCGCGGCGCGGGCAGCACGACCGTCAGGCTCCGGTTCTGCCCGTGCAGCAGGTTCGCCAGGTCGCGCACGAAGGCGGTGAACGACTCGCGCAGGTCGGCGGGCACTTCGCGGTAATCGATCGCCGCGCCGGCGTAGCCTTCCGACGCCGAGGTGATGAAGGCCGCGATCTGGCGGGCGTGCTGGCGGCGCAGCGCCGGGTTTTCGAGAACCCGGCGGACGTTGGCCGTTTCGATCACCGAGGGATCTTCGTAGTTGTTGATCAGCGGCAGGACGGCGTAGCCCTGACTTGCATCCACGCCGGGCGCCATCACGCCCTGGAGCGTTCCGGCGGAGGTCGGGTGCAGGTCGCCGGGGAAGACGCGCGCATTGGCCGCGACGACTTCCGGCACGGCAGTGTCCGCCGGGGACAGCGTGACGTCCACCGCGCGGGCCGATCCCGCCCCGCGAAAGACGGCCACGCAGCGCGGCACATAGTCCAGGCGGGCCTGCATGGCGCCGCTTTCGGGGACGAACTGCGCCGGGAGGAACTGCCACGCGTTCGCGCCGGCATCCCAGCCATAGAGCACCAGGGCGTTCGGATCGGCGGCGGCCTCCGGCAGCGTCTCCACGTCGAGCGTCAGCGCCGAGGGGGGCGTCCCGGTTTGCGTCAGGCTGTAGACCTGGCTGGCGAGGGCATGGCTGGCGGGCAGGTCCGTCGCGCAGTGCCAGCCCTGGGCCGGCGTGTTCTTCGCCAGGTAGTCCGCCGGAGACAGGGCCACCACGTGCACGCCGTAAGCGTCCGCCAGGTCGCCGGGCGCCGAGCCGAGCCCCAGGCCCGCTATCTGCAGGCGGGGCGCGTCCGCGTCGAGCTCGACGAACTCCAGCCCGTCGATAACCAGTTTGCCGTTCGCCTCGTCGCCGCCATCGTTGAGCGCCTCGTCGATCGTTTCCCAGAGCGACACCGGCGGCAGGAACAGGCCCAGGATCACCAGCGCCAGCACGATCCCGCCCAGCCCCAGCACCGGCAGCAGGCAGCCGCCCCGCCGCCGCCGTTGGGATGGCCTCTGGTCGGCAAACCGGGGATACGACTGCGGTTGGGGCAGCCCGCC
>CAZYYC010000494.1:0-2540 GCA_964650935.1 uncultured Anaerolineales bacterium | reverse complement strand
AACTGCCGCATGGCGATCCACATGACCACCAGGGCGATGAGAAAGCCCGGTAAGCCGGCACCGATGAAGCTGAAGGCCGAGAAGAGATAATCCGGAATCGAGTACTGATGCGTCGCCGAGAAGACGCCTACCGGAATCGCGACAAACCAACTCACCAGGATCGAGATCGAGGAGAGGGTGACCGTCAACGCCATCCGCTCCCAGATAAGATCCTTGACCGGCTTGCGCCACTCCATCGACTGCCCCCAGTCACCCCGGAGGATGATACCCGAGACCCACTTGTAGTACTGGACGTAGACCGGCTGTCCCAACCCATACCGCTGTCTGAGGGCTTCGATCTCGGCTTCATCCACGTGATCACCCATCTGGCGAAGCCCTGCCACATACGAGGTCAGATAGTCGCCAGGCGGCAGCTGGATGACCGCGAACGAGATCATAGAGATCACGATCAGGGTGGGGATCATAATCCCGATGCGCTTGATGATGTATTTCAGCATGCACGTCCTCCTGCACTTAAGAGCGCTATAAGGGACAAGGGATAGGGGACAAGGGAGAAAGGAGCGATAGAGCTACTTCGTTCCTGATGGTCTGCTTCTCCCTTGTTGCCTTATCCCACATCCCTTATCACCTGTCGCGGACTCTGGAGGGCGGTCGTATGGACCGCCCTCCAGAAAGCCCGTCGGGCCCGCAGCTACATCGCGTGAGCGTCCGGGTCGTCCCAGAAGTAGGACTCGGTCTGCAACAGGTGCTCATCGCCCGACGTGTCATCGACGGGCTGCCCCGGCAGATAGTTGTGGAAGCCGTTCTTGACGATCACCGGAGCGGGGGACTCACCCAACACGCCGATCATCGGCAGTTCCTCGGCCCAGATATCCAGGAGCGCCTCGAACTTCCTGTTCTGCTCATCGGCATCGGGCTCTACTGCGACCGCATCCCAGGCACGCCAGATGTCCCAGATGAAGTGATCCGCGGGAGGTTCGACGCCTGCGGCTGCGGTCCGATCGTTGTACCAGATGCCGAAGCCGGCAGCCCACGGGCGGTCGGGGTTGAGGCCACGGAAGAGTTGCGCCATCGGTGCCAGCGGCAGGACCGTGCGGTCACCGCCCCACCAAGCCGCCTCGATCTCATTGGCGCTATAGTGCTCCGTGTAGAGCGCGCGCTCGAAGTACCTGTAGACCGCCTTGATGCCCACGTCGTTAAGGTACTTGACGACCAGTTGCACCATATCCTCGTCGGGCGTGCCCGGCTGCGCCGTGCCCTCGATGGTGAAGGCGATCGTGTCACTCCCGTCCTTGAACATCCGGAAGCCCTCAGCATCCCGCTGATCGTAGCCGGCGTCATCGAGCATCTGGTTCGCGAGATCAGGGTCATACTCGATGTAGGCGTTCGACAGCTTCGGGTAGTAGTTAGGTGAGAGCGAGATCGGGCTGTACTGACGCGGGGTCTTCAGACCATCCCAGATCAGCTCATTGGCCTCCTCACGGTTGATCGCGTGGGAGATCGCGATGCGAACCTCGCGCGTGTTGAAGAATTCGTTGAGTCGCGGCTCCTTGGTCGCCAGGTTGAGCTGGAGCGCATCGTGGCCGGCGCTGACCCCAAGCATCACCTGGTAGTCACCATTGGCCTCGTTCTCCTTGAAGAGACTGTAGTTGGCGATCGAGACGTGGCGGTTGTGGAAATCGATCTCGCCGTTCACGATCCAGAGGTTGAAGACCTCCGCCGATTCGAACAGGCGGTGAGTCACCGTGTCGATGTAGGGTAGCTGATTGCCCTCAGGATCGACGCCGAAGAAGTAGGGGTTGCGCTCCATCAGGAAGAGATCCTCACTGAGCGTGTTCTTAGCGATCCAAGGGGTGGGCCACGGGATATCCGGGTTAAGATGGAAGAGACGGCGATCCTCGAAGTACTCGGTCCAAGCATTGAACCCAGCCGCTGCGGTAGCAGCCTCGAGAGCATCCGGATCATCCGTCGTGTCCATATGGAACTGGCTCAAGTAATGAGCAGGCATCGAGAACCCATGCAGCTCGCGCAGCGCGTCATACATGTGCAGCGGTCTGGGGTGTGCGAACCTGTAGACAACGGTGTAGTCGTCGGGGAACTCCGCCTCACACATCACTTTGTTACCGTTCTCATCCGGGGTGGTCAGCTTGGTCCACAGACCCGGCTGAAGCTCGGGGTGTGCGGCGTAGTGATCGAAGAACCACTTGTAGTCCGCGCTGGTCATCTCTACGCCATCGGAGTACTTCAGCCCCTTCCGCAGATGGAGCGTGAAGGTGGTGGCGTCGTCGCTGACGTCCCAGCTCTCGATCATGCGGGGGATCAGGTTCATGTCCTCATCCAGCCAGACCAAAGACCGGTCGACGTGCTTCGTGGGGCCCCAGCGGTCGGAAACGCCGCTGAAGCCGCGGCGGAGGTTGCCGCCATAGTTACCGATGCTCTCACGGGTCTCGACGATGTAGGGATTCAGGGGTAGTCGCTCGTCCACAGGGGGTAGCTGACCTGCCGCGACCAACGCAGCCAACATCGGGGCCTCGTTGTAG
>CAZYYC010000493.1:0-2542 GCA_964650935.1 uncultured Anaerolineales bacterium | reverse complement strand
AGGAAGAGCTGCAGAAGGGCGAGGCGGCGGACGAGGGCTTCATCCGGCGGCGGCTGCGCAACGTTCAGCGGATGGCGCCGGACATCCTGGAGGTCGTCCTGACCACCTTCGCGAACCCAGTGCTGGGCTTGGGGATGGTGGCGAAGAAGATCGCCGCGAAGACGAAGGCCGAGGCGGATCCTACCGCCGCGCCTTCGGTAGGCTGAGATCCGATGCCGCAACCCTTCGACCTAGCAGAGTGGCGGGTGCGCGTCGCCGAGTGGTGGCGCGATCACGCGCGCGATTGGCAAGGCGAGATGGAGCGCCTGGGTCTAGGCACGGCCTACGGGCTGCTCACAGCGAGCGCCTTTCTGCCGTTGTGGGAGGCTGCCTCCCCGGCGGATCCCAGTCCAGCTATCGGTGCGCTTTCGCTGATCACCGCGAGCGTCGGCACGAACCTGGTGGCGAACGTCGTACAGGGCGTCTACGATCGACGCAAGGCTGTCGCGCAGATGGAGGTCGAGATCGCCGAGCAGGTCGATCCTCGCACGGACTACGAGGCGTTCCTGAACGCGCTGGGCGTCGTCGCCGAGGCACAGTCAGCGCTGGGAGAGCAGTGGACCGCCTTCGCGAGCGATCTGCGCGGCGAGCTGAGCAAGATGGGTGGTGGATTGCACATCGAGGCCGGCGGCGCCGTCATCCTGGGCAACGTCAAGGTGCTGCACGGTGACTTCGTGGCGCGCGACAAGATCGAGCACCACTACCACTATGGACCCTCGCAGCCCGATCCGACCCCACTTCGCGAAGCCTACCTGCGCCAGGTCGCCGCACGGGCGGAGCGCCTGCCCCTACGGGGGTTGGATGTCGCCGCCGGCGATCCGACGAACCTGCAGCGCCCGCGCCTCGATCAGGTCTACATCGGCCTTGATACGACGACGCGCGTGGGGGGTGAGGAGCTGAAGGCAGCGCTGGCGGGCGAGGCGATCCCTTGGTCGTTCGAGAGGGACAAGAAGCGCCCCCGTGTCGCACGACTCATCCCGATCGAGTTCACGGGTCGCGGCGGCGAGGAGGAGCAGGTACTGCCGGCACTGGTTGCCGTCGCCTGCAGCCGCTTCACCGTGCTCCTCGGCGACCCCGGCTCCGGCAAGTCCACCTTCGTCAACCATCTGGCCTTCTGCCTGGCGCAGCACCAACTGGCACCTGCCGGCGGGTGGTTGGGGCGTCTGCAGGGCTGGCCCGTCGAGGCTGGGGATCTCTTGCCCGTGGTCATCACGCTGCGCGACTTCGCGGTCTGGGCCAGGGAGCAGCAGGTCGCGGAGGGCACGGCAGGGGCTATCGGGGCGTTTGTGGATGACTGGCTGGCAGCCCGCGACCTGTCAGGGTTTGCCCAACCTCTGCGGGACCTGCTGAGTGAAGGTAAGGCGATGGTCTTCTTTGATGGGCTCGACGAGATCCTCACCGGAGAGCGCCGCGTCTTTGTGCGCGATGCCGTGGCTGACTATGCGTGCACCTATGAGAAGGCGCGCATCGTGGTCACGTGCCGCACGCTGTCGTATCAGGAGCCGGCACAGCGGTTGCCTGAGGAGACCTTTGCCACCTTCGAGTTGGCCCCCTTCTCAGAGCCCAAGATCGAGCAGTTCATCGAGGCGTGGTATGCGGAGTTGACCCATCTGGGCGCGGTGCGAGCGGAGGAGGCGCCCAGGCTGACGCAGGACCTGAAGGCTGCCGTCCATCGTTCCGACATCCGGCGTATGGCGCCCAACCCGCTGTTGCTGACCGTGATGGCCCTGCTGCACGCCCACCGGGGTCGGTTGCCGGGCGCGCGTGCGCTCGTCTACGAAGAGTGCACCGCCCTGCTGCTCTGGCGGTGGGACGAGGGGAAAGCCGAGCTCCCGGGTCTGCGCCGGCTGTTGCGAGAGGCGGAGTTGCAGGATGTGGACCTCGAGAGGGTTCTGTGGGCGCTGGCGTTCGACGCCCAGGCTGAAGAGGGCGGCGATGACGATGGTGAGGGTGACGGGCTGACCGCGGACATTGCCGAGCCCGATCTACTGCGCGCGTTGCGCGAGCTGCACCCGGAACGGAGTTGGGATTGGGCCGCGGCGGTTGTGGACCATATCCAGGGACGCGCGGGGCTGTTGATCGAGCGCGAGCCCGGCGTCTATGCCTTCCCCCATAGGACGTTTCAGGAGTACCTGGCGGCATGTCACCTCTCGGTTCAGGAGGACTTCGTCAAGGAGGCCGTCAGGTTGGTTGACGAAGCTGCCTCCTGGCGCGAGGTGCTGCTGCTGGCGGTCGGGCGGGAGGTCTACGTCCGTAAGAGCCTGGTGCAGCCGCTGGCGCTGGTCGAGGAGCTGTGCCCGTCCGAATGTCCTGAGGATGATGGGGTATGGCTGCGGACCTGGCGTGCCGGCGAGGTGCTGGAGGAAGCAGGCTTTCGGCGCGTGGAGCAGCAGGGCGCTTGGGGGCGCGGGCTGCTCAAGCGTGTCCGGGTGCGGCTGGCGCGCCTCGTCGCGGAGGGCCACCTCACCCCGCGCGAGCGGCTGGAGGCGGGCGACCTGCTGGG
>CAZYYC010000492.1:0-2590 GCA_964650935.1 uncultured Anaerolineales bacterium | reverse complement strand
AAGACGGTCGAAGACGCCAAAGTGCTCTTCGTGCGAGGTCTCGCATTTACTCTCATCGTAGCACATTTCGTGCTTTTCCATCGTCTTTTCCGTTCCATTCCTGTGCAGCGCCGCAACCGCCACCTTGCCAGTGGATCTGGTCACGCCTTGCCGCGAATAGCGCAACGGCACATTCTTACCTTCCCAACTGAACTCCGAACACATTTGGCATTACACGCATGTAATCACCGCGGCCGGTCGCCCCGCTTCACGCTCATGTGACACCCGTACCGCACTGTTCTCCAGGACAATGTGCGCCCACCTTGATGGGGACCTTCCCGGTCACCGGAGTGCGGTCCTGGTTCCGCTCGCCCGCGGACGACGGCTGGCCGAGCCGCGGGATCGGGACGGCCCCGTCGTTGAGGCTTTCTCCTCGATGGCGGCCTGGGCCGCGGCCAGGCGGGCGATGGGCACGCGATAGGGTGAGCAGCTCACATAATCCAGGCCGATGCGATGGCAGAACTTCACGGACTCTGGGTCGCCGCCGTGGGCGCCGCAAATGCCCACCTCCAGCTTCGGCGAGGTCCACCGACCTCGCTCTAAGCCAAGCCTTACAAGCTCACCAACTCCCGTCTGGTCCAGGCTCTGGAACGGGTCGGCCGGGAGGATGTCCGCCTCCAGATACTGCGGCACGAAGCTGTCCGCGTCGTCGCGACTGAATCCAAACGTGAGCTGGGTCAGGTCGTTCGTGCCGAATGAAAAGAACTCAGCGATCTCGGCCAGTTCGGCGGCAGTCAGAGCCGCCCGGGGCGTCTCGATCATCGTTCCAAAGAGATAGTGAATCTCCTTCCTGCCGAACGCGCGGGCGACTTCCGCGTGGATACGATCCACAATCTTCTTCTGATCCCGGAGCTCGCTGCTCGTGCAGGTGACCGGGATCATGATTTCCGGAAGCACCTTCCGCCCGTCCCGAAGCAGCTCAGCCGTCGCTTCGAAGATCGCACGGATCTGCATTTCGCTGACCTCGGGGTACGTGATGCCCAGCCGCACGCCGCGGTGCCCCATCATCGGGTTGGACTCCCGGAGGCTTTCGGCTCGCTCGCGAATATCCTCAACAGACGTTTCGAGGCCGGCGGCCAGTCGTTCCAGTTCCTGCCCGTCCTTCGGAACGAATTCGTGCAGCGGAGGATCGAGCAGGCGAATGGTGACCGGGGCGCCGCCCATTGCCTCCAGCGTTTTCTTGACGTCCGACTTGACGTGCGGCGCCAGCTCATCCAGGGCGGCCCGGCGTTTGTCACCCGATTCCGCCAGGATCATCTTGCGCAACTGGAACAGCGGTTCCTTTGCCTCGGTCCTGTAGAACATATGCTCGGTGCGGAAGAGCCCGATGCCCTCGGCGCCGAATTCGCGGGCCTTCGCCGCATCCGCGGGCGTGTCCGCGTTGGCCCGGATGCCGAGCCGACGGAACCGGTCGCACATGGCCATGAGCGCCGCGAAGGACGGGTCTTCCTCGGCCCCGGCCACCGTGTTCAATTCACCCTTGTATACGGCTCCCTTCGTGCCATTCAGGCTGATCCAATCGCCCTCGGCGACGACCGTGCCGTTCACCCGCATCTTCCGGGCGGCCGCATCCACCTGGATTGCGCCGGCTCCGACAACGCAGCATTTGCCCCACCCCCGGGCCACCAGCGCCGCGTGGCTGGTCATCCCGCCTCGCGCGGTCAGGATGGCCGTGGCAGCCCGCATGCCCTCGATGTCTTCCGGGCTGGTTTCCTGTCGGACCAGAACCACGCCCTTGCCCTCGCCCGCCCACTTCGCCGCGTCCCAGGCGGTGAATACTGCCTGTCCGCTTGCCCCGCCCGGTCCTGCAGGAAGTCCGCTGCAGAGCTTTTGGGCACTGCGCTCGGCCTGCTGGTCGAGGACCGGATGCAGGAGTCCGCCGAGCTGGTCCGGATGGACTCGTCCGATCGCGTCCTCAGGTGTGATGAGCTTGGATTGCGACATCTCCACCGCCATACGAACGGCGGCCGCGCCCGTGCGTTTGCCCGTGCGCGTCTGCAGGATCCATACCCGGCCCCTTTCGATCGTGAACTCGATGTCCTGCATGTCCCTGAAGTGCTTCTCAAGCCTGTCGCGGATCCGAAGGAGTTCGGCATACGCCTCGGGCATGGCTTGCTCCAGGCTTTTGAGGCCTTCCGTGCCGTCAGGCCTTGTTTCTTCGTTGAGCGGGTGGGGCGTACGGACGCCGGCGACCACATCTTCGCCCTGGGCGTTGGCCAGCCACTCCCCGTAAAACGAGTTCTCCCCCGTCGTCGGGCTTCGTGTAAATGCCACGCCGGTAGCGCTGTCGTCGCCCATGTTCCCGAACACCATAGCCTGCACGTTTACCGCGGTGCCCCACTCGTCGGGAATTCTCTCGATCCGCCGATAGGATACCGCTCGTTTCCCGTTCCAGGACCGGAATACCGCATGGATGCCACCCCACAACTGATCGAGGGGGTTGTCCGGAAACGGCCTGCCCAGGGTCCGCTCGACCGTTTCCTTGTACGTATCGGACAGGGTCTTCAGATCATCAACGGTGAGGTCAACATCGCTCTGGTATCCCTTCTCT
>CAZYYC010000491.1:0-2597 GCA_964650935.1 uncultured Anaerolineales bacterium | reverse complement strand
GCGATCCAGCGCGCATAGGCATCGCGCCGCCGCTGATCCGGCGCGCCGTAGAGCTCCTCGCTGTGCAGGTGCACGTCGTAACCGAGCTCCTCATCCCAGGGCTGGGTGTGGAACTTGCCGATACCGAAGGTGCGGTAACCTCGCTCGCGCATCGTCTGTGCGAGGTAGGGGCCGCAACGCTCCTGCAACGTCTCAGCCTGGCCCTGCGCCGCCGCGGAGCGTGCGTTGCTGAAAATGCGCGTCGTCGGGGGCTCGTAGCCCGTGCGCACCGTGTAGCGCGCCGGCACGCAGACGGGACAGGTCGAGTAAGCGTTCGTAAAAGCCACGCCCCGGCGCACCAGTCGGTCCAGGTTGGGTGTATAGACATCTCCGTTCCCCAGCGCCGCGATCGTGTCGAAACGCTGCTGATCGGTCATCACAAAGAGGATGTTGGGCGGCTTCGGCATGGACCCTCCACTGAGCTGCGGCGCTGAGGTCGGCAGATCGACCACCGCCCTCTTCGCCCTGATGTTGATCGTCGCACTTACCATACCACCAGACCGCACGTCCGACCAATCTGCGGTTGATGGCGTGCAGCCCCCTCGTCCACGAGGGCCCCGTCCCGGGGCGTCGCACGCGGCACCACCTGTGCTGCAGACCATGGGGAACCGCCGGCAGACCGCCCGGAAATGATGATCGGCGCCCCGATCAACCCCCTCATGACCCGAGTGTGTGGTAGTATGCGGCGCTACACCTGAGACACGTGGAGAGAGGACGGTAACGTGCGACCAAGACTCGACAGCCTGATCGCCGCATTAGCCCTGACCCTGGCAGCCTGTGCGGCTCCCCCAACCGCCCAGCCGACTGCGACTGCGACGGCGACCGCAACAGCAACCGCGCCGGCGCGGCCTACCGTGACGCAGGCCCCAACGGCCACCGCAACTCCAGTGCCGGCGCCGACGGCCTCGCCCACACCCCGCCCCACACTGAAGCCGACCGCTACGCCTGAGTCCTCAAGGTCTCTGACCATCGCGGTGGATGCCTCCCTTGACGCGGGCACCTTCGAGAAGCAACGCATCCTCAACGTCGCGACGGGCGGCTATGCGCCGATGGCTAACGTCAACTGGTTCCCCGGCACCTATGAGCAGCTGACCGCTATCGGCATCGACATGGTGCGCGTCGATCATCTCACCGACGAGGCCTTTTACAGTGTCGTGTGGCGCGACGCGAGCGGCAACCTGAACTTCGACTTCTCACGCCTCGATCGGGTCATCGTCCCCATCCTGCAGCACGGGATGGAGCCCCTCATGTGCATCTCCTACAAGCCGGAGGCCCTGGAGCCCCGAGATCAATCCAAGGTGCCGCCGGCGGATCTCGATGAGTGGGCCCACGTGGTGCGCACCTTCGTCGAGCACTACCGAAATCTCGGCTACACCGGGCTGACGTGGGAGGTCTGGAACGAGCCGGACATCGACTTCTTCTTCCAGGGCAGCCCCGAGCAGTACGTCGAGCTCTACGCCGTGACCGCCCGAGCCGTCAGGGAGATCGATCCCACGGCCCGCATCGGCGGAGCCGCCGACAGCTCCATCACCTCGCCCGGCGGCAAGCTCCGCCCGCTGTTGACCTACGTCCAAGCCCATCCGGAGGTCCCTCTGGACTTCATCTCCTACCACGACTACAGCGACCCCGACGGCGATGGATTGGCGCCCTATACGCTCAACTGGAGTGTCGACCAAGTCGAGGCGCTGATGGCTGAGGTGGGCCTCGCCCCGCGCGACATTCTCGTCACCGAATGGAACCTGACCCCCAACATGACCGTCGGGGCCGGCGCGGCGACGGACACGCATGTCGGCGCGTCCGCCCTCGCTGTCAAGCTCTATAACTTGCAGGCCCATTCCGGCATCCGGCGCGCCTTCTTCTTCGCCCCCATAGAGGGCTACGTACCCCGCGAGATCTTCAGCGGTGACCTGGGCCTGTTGACCGTCAATGGCCATCGCAAGGCGTCCTACAACCTCTTCGAGATGATCTCGCACCTCGGCGATCGCCGCCTTGCCGTCACGGTCGCAGGCGAGAACACCGAGGCTCACCACAGCTATGCGTTGGCGACGCACGCCGCCTCGGGACAGGTGGCGGTGCTCATCTGGAACTATTGGGAGCAGGCGCGAACGATCGACCTCTCCGTAACGAACCTCGCCGCCCTGAGCGGCGGAGAGGATTGGAGGGTCACTCGGTACCTGATCGACGCCACCCACGCCAACTACTACCACGACTACAGTCAGGGGCTGAGGGGCTACGATGTCGGTCCGTCGGAGGCACTCAGGCCGATCGACCACGGTCGACGGGTCGCCTCCGGCGATCTCGGCGAGCGCTACGTGTTGCCGCCGCACAGCGTGATGCTCGTCACGCTGACCCCCGCCTCGTCACCGGATCCGGTCGAGGAGCCGGCTCCTCCGGCAACGCAGCGTGACAACCACGCGGCGGAGCGACCGGTGACCGCCGGCTCGGCCTTCAACGGCTCAGGCTGGTCGGTCGACCGCCTGGTCGACGAGATCACGCACGCCCTGCCCGATGCACTCGGCTGGTCGAGCGACTATCATCACAACCCCGACCACACCGAG
>CAZYYC010000490.1:0-2604 GCA_964650935.1 uncultured Anaerolineales bacterium | reverse complement strand
GACCTTCGCATCACGGCCCAGCGCCGGTACTCACGCATCCCGCCCTTTCGGTACACGTTCGCAGCGGCGCCGTCCGGTCCCGTCCACATCAGCCAGATGCTGTGGACGCGCTCCTTGTGCATGAGGTTCAGGCACGTGTGGAAGAGGAGTTTGCCGATGCCCTTACCCTGCATATCCGGTCGGACGCCATACGGGCCAAACCGCCCCGGCTCGAAACCACCCCACTGGCAGTAGCCCACCACCTGCTCGTCTTCGGTGACGGCTATGAGAAGCTTCCGGCAATCGGGACCGCAGGTCTCCAGCAGGTGCCGGGCTTCCCGGACCCAGTCCGGGTTGAAGTGTGCCCGGATCATCAGCAGCAGATCATTGACATAATCGACCGTGATGAAGTGCACCCGAACGCCGTGCTGTTTCAGGACGCTCCGCTCTAGGTCCTGCAACGCAACCTCCGACAACCGGTCAAAGTCGCCCAGAAAACCGTGCATCGCGATAGCGGTGTAGAGCGTTTCGAAGCCCAGCTTCTCCAAGAAGGCGACCGCACCGGCGTACAGATGCACGTCCGGCCCGGGGAAGAAGTAGTTTCGGGGATACCCACAGACGCTCACCCGGGCGGCTCCTTCGGAGCGGATGAAATCCATGGCCCGTTGGACCAAAGCCGTCCCGATGCCCTGTCGTCGATAGTCGGGATGGACAAAGAAGACCGTGATATACCCCGTCTCCCGATCCACAACTTCGATGTCCAGCGGGACTCGATTCACGATCGCCAGGACGAACCCGACCAGCCGATCCTCCAGCTCGGCAACCAAGCATCCCCGTGCATCGAAGTTCGGATCGAGGAGCACCTTGTGGAGAAAACCCGCCTCGTCGATGGCATCCTGGGGCATGCTCAGGGCCCAAAGCTGCAGTAGCTCCGTCGTGTCGCCCGCTGCATAGGATCTGATGCGCACCCGACCAAGGTTTGCCCCTGCCTCACCCATATCGACCTCCTCGACTTAGGTCAGTCTCACTCACCGATGATCGTCAGCTGCGCGCTTCCGACTCAGCGCTTGCGGCATCCGGCGCGCATGGCCTCGCATTGTGCAACACCGTGCACTGGTCCTATAATAGCCCCGACGAGCGTGATGCGCCAGGGCGCCTCGCGTGACGCGGAGACGCTGTCGGTCCCCAAGCAAGAACCTGCGGTAGACCTGTGCCATGCACCAGAATGAACACGAAGTCACCCTGAAGGAGCGCGTATGACGGGCAAGATGAACGAGAGCGGCCTAACCCGGGCACAGAAGATCCAATTCTACATCGCCAGCGGCGCCAGATCCATCATCTCGGGACTGGTCAAGTCGGCGTTCATCAAGTACTACACCGATTACATCGGGCTGGATCCCAGATGGATGGGGATCGTCTTCGTCATCTACTCCATCTGGGCTGCCATCAATGACCCGATCCTGGGGATCTGGCTGGACAAGCGCCCCTACAGGACGGGTATCGGGAAGTACCGGCCCGCGTTCCTGAGGGCAATGCCGGCGTGGATCGTCATCACGCTGGCCTTTCCGTGGGCCAACCCAAGCTGGTCCCAACTGGCCATCTCGATCTACCTCTTCCTCGCACTGACGCTGTGGGAGACTGCGGCGACGGTGTTCAACATCGCCTACGGCGCCATCGCCACCAACCTTTTCCTGACCACGGCGGAGCGGGCTGAGGTCGAGGTGATCGACAACTATGTGGGCGCGCTAACCATCTTTGGCAGCTCGATTCCCATCATGATCCTCAGCGCGAACGTCAGCAACCATGTCATGTTGCTCTTCTTCGCGATCGCGACGGTCGCCGCCGGGCTCATCATGGCCATCTCCATCCCGGTGGTCCGGGAACGTGAGGGGTTCTATACGAACGATGTCGTCGACACGCTGTCCTTTGGTGAGTTCCTTGCCGCAACATTGGAGCTGCTGAAAAACCAGGCCTTCCTCACCTACTTCCTGACCTTCTTTATGTGGCAGAGCCTGGCCTCCAACTACCTGTTCGGCATGGCCTACTTCTACGACAATGTGATCCTGTCCACAGGACTGTGGACGGGGCTGCCGGACATTCTGATTGGGATTATGGGGTTGGTGCTGTTCCCGATCATCGCCGTACGGATCAGACGCCAGGGCAGCAAGCAGGTGCTCTCCCGCATGATGGTCTGGTCCCTAGTGGGCTATGCCGTGCTGACCTTCGTGCCCGCGACACGGGGAGATGTGCTGGACACCGTGAGGATCCTGGGACTGAACGTGCCGGCGGAGGCCAGCTACTGGACGGCGACGCTCGCCTACTTCGTGGTCTACGTCGGCTTCTCCGCTGTCTATACCGCCAACGGCCCCATCGGCAAGCGACTGATCGACTACCTGGAGCTCAAGACGGGACAGCGACGACCGGGCACGATCAGCGGCGTCAAGGGGGTGCTGATGACGCCCAGTAGCTCTGTATTGATCTTCTTCTATACGCAGATCATCGCCGCGTTCGGGTATGACGGCGCCAGCAAGGTCCAGGACCTGAGGGCTCAGTGGGGCATCCGCATTGCCACCGGACTGCTGCCGGTGGCGTTCGTCCTGATCGGGATGTTCTTCTTCCACCGGT
>CAZYYC010000489.1:2131-2609 GCA_964650935.1 uncultured Anaerolineales bacterium | reverse complement strand
GCGTTGCAGTAGCTTGGCGTCTTTGAAGGCCTGACGACAGGCCTCGCGGACACGCGGTTCGGCGCGCTCGCGCGAGGCCCCCACGATGCTAAAGGCAACGGGCAAGGTGATCTCGACCTTGTAGAGGTCGGCGATGTCGTAGACGAAGGAGGTCTGCAGGCCGGTGTGGACGAAGCCGAGGCCGGGTGAGTAGCCGCCGGAGACGATGGCCGCGTGGCAGAGGCCGTTGAGGAGGGCGTTGGCGGCGGAGATGGCGCGGTTGATGGTGTCGCTGTTGCCCCATTTGGCGCGGTCGTAGCTCCGTCCGTGCCATGCAACGCCGTGGCGGATGCTGAGCTGGGCGTAGGCGCTGCGCACGCGCGCGCCCTCCATCCCCCGCAACTGCTCGATGGTCAGGTCGGGATCGAGCTCCTCGTTGAAGCGCAGACGGTACATACGCTTACAGACCTCGAGGCGCAGGGCGGGGTCGGACGCCAGG
>CAZYYC010000489.1:0-2121 GCA_964650935.1 uncultured Anaerolineales bacterium | reverse complement strand
CAGCAGATGGTAGCCCTTGCGCGTCTCGCCGCCGCCGTGCGCATAGCAGCGTGTGCCGTCCTCGCCGACCCAGACGATGGTACAGCCGTTATCGGCGAGGGTCTTGACGGCGGCGTGGGTGATGCGCGTCCCCGGTCCCAGCAGCAGTACCGTCAGCGCGGCTGCGGGGACCAGGGTCGCGCCCTCCTGGTCATAGAGTTCGATCGCCTGCTGTTTCTTCTCGACGATGCAGTGCTCGGCGTAGACGTAGCTGAGGCTATCGGCGAGTTTGGGCAGCGAGTGCAGATCGCGCATGAGGGTTAGCCTCCTGCCGGGGCGAGGGAGAGCAGGCCAAAGCCGAAGGCCTTGGCCGGGCCGATCCCCTGCGCCAGCGTCTGCACGAGCCCGTCGGGATCGGTCACCTCGAGGAGGCCTTCGTAGCGGACGGCACGGAAGGTGAGCCGGCGCCGGCGGCGGGTGGATGGGTCATCCGCGGAGGAGGCGGCGCCGTCGCGGCGCGGCTGGTGCCCGATCAGGTCGCCCTCGCTGACGAGGTTGACGTTGACGGGGCGAAAGCCCCCGCGGCGGCCCTTACGCGCGAGCCATGCGAGGAGCTCATCCTCGGCGGTGATGGGGATGCGCATCGGTTTGAGATCGCTGGCGGGATCGTCCCTGTCGGTGGGCAGACGGCGTTTGACGGTGGGATTGGCGCGCAGCCGGAAGGCGAGCAGCTGACCGCCGGCGAAGAGCGGTTCGAAGGGTTTGGTCTCAGGCGCGCGCTGCAGGAGGTCGCGGGCCAGGGGATCGCCGAGCCAGGCCCAGTCGGGCCGCGTCTGGGACTGCATCAGCACGGTCGGCACGCCCGAGCGGGTGCCGACGTCGACGCGGTAGAGCACGCGCTCGCCGGCGGGCAGCTCTTCGGGAAAGGCGGACATCAGCGTGCGATGGAGCTGGTAGGGGTCGGCGAGTTCGCGCTGCACGCGCCGCGTGCGCGGGTTGAGGATCAGTCTCGAGAGGTACATGGGGCCTCCTCGATGGGTGGTTGCGGCAGGCGGACAAAGGTCGTGGTGACGCGTCGCGGCGCGAAGCGGCGCTCACTGAAGGAGAGCGGTTGGTCGGGACGCACCTCAGCGCCTTGCTCGTCTTCCAGGACGACGCGGAGCGGCTCATCAGGGACGCCGCCGTCGGGCCGGAGCGGGCGGTAGTTGGAGAGGGCCTGGGTGAGGGCCGTGTCGCGACGGAGGCCATCCTCCAGCCAGACCGGGGGAGCCGGCACGAAGGCCTTGCGCCCCAGGTAGAGGGGCCAGACAGGCCGACGGAGCGCTTCGTGAAGCCGCTCCAGAAGCGCCAGGTCGGCGCCTTCGAGCCCGACGAGGAAGGCGGCATCGGCGAGGTAGTAGCGGTTGGAGGGCTCGGTATCCTTGGTCCCTCCGGAGGCCTTGAGCACGTTCCGGGCGGTGTGGAAGTCATAGGCGAGCCTGCCCTGGCGATCGATGCGCGCCCCCATCCGCAACGCCGCAAGGTCGGTCAGGTCGCTGTCGCGCGGGCGGCCCAGGGCTGCGCAAAGCAGGCCGACCACGCCGCTCTTCGAGGGCTCGAGGCCGGTGTCGCGGACGCTGAAGCGACTCTGTACGCCCCACGATTGCAGCGGGCCGGCGAGACGGAGCAGAAGTGTGTGCACCATCTCAGGCCTCCCCGGCGGGCAGGGCCTCCAACGTCGCGCTGATCCAGTCCTCGAGCGTGGGCCGGCAGCTGTCCTTGAGGGCAGAGAGGGGCAGATCGGCGTCGAGCGCGAGGGCCGCGACGCGCGAGCCCGGCTCGAGACCGTAGACGGTGGTGAGCTGCTCCCAATAGCGATCGAGCGCGGCGATCGAGGGCACGGTCCACCCGTCCTGGGGTCGCACCGGGCGCTCAAAGGCGTTGGCCAGCGACCAGGCCATACCGGTGGGCTTGACTACGGCCAGCATGAACGACGGCGGGTTCTGGGCCGCGAAACTGTTCTGTTTACCGGTGGGGATGGCGACGACGGCAGCACGCAGGAAGCCCTCGACGGTGCGGCGCGCAAGGCCGACGTCGCCCTGGAGGTTAGTGATGAGCTGTTCCCAATCGAGCCGGGCGTAGCGATAGAAGCAGGCGCTGTCG
>CAZYYC010000488.1:0-2631 GCA_964650935.1 uncultured Anaerolineales bacterium | reverse complement strand
CGGCAGCGGCGATTGAGCTACTCCACAACTTCACCCTGATCCACGATGATATCGAGGACGGCGATGAGATGCGACGCGGTCGAGCTACCCTATGGAAGCTATGGGGCGTCCCGCAGGCCATCAACGCCGGCGACGCCCTCTTCGCCATCTCGTACCGGGGCATGCTAGATCTGGCCTCCAAGGGCCTTCCCCTGGAGCGCGTCATGACAGCCCTGGGTCGGTACACCGAGACCATCGTCGCCGTCACCGAGGGACAGTGCCTGGACTTGGCCTTTGAATCGCGACCGGAGACAGATGAGGCAACGTATCTGGCAATGATACGCGGCAAGACGGCAGCGCTATTGGGGTTGGCTACCGAACTCGGGGGCCTCATCGCAGGTGCGTCCTCGGCCCGACTCGCCGCCCTGCGCGAGTTTGGGGAGGCCCTGGGTATGGCCTTCCAGATGCGCGACGATGTCCTGGGACTGTGGGGCGACCCGGAGCTCACCGGTAAGCCTGCCGGCTCCGACCTACGCCAGCGCAAGAAGACGCTACCCATCCTCCACGGTATGCGGCTGAGTGCTTCACTGCGTGGGGCGCTGCTGGCGCACAACCTGGACGAGCAGAGCATCTCGCGTGCACTCGACGAGCTGACCGGCTTGGGCAGCCGTCGCTACGCCGAGGCACGAGCGACGGAGTATCACACGCGCGCGCTGGACGCGCTGGAGCGCTCAGGAGGCAGCGGTGAGGCACAGGAGGCGCTGCACGCCCTGGCCCAGCGCCTCCTGAATCGCGATCGCTAGGCGATCGGTGTCGCCGCCGAGTCCATCACGCCCGAGAGCTGAAGCAGCCTGAGGTCAAGCGGGCGCAACGTGGAGACGGCGTCGGCAAGAGAATAGGACTCGAGCTTGCTTCCACGCAGAGCCACCATCGTCCCACTCTCGCCGTCCAACAGGCGATCGGCCGCGAAGGCCCCCATCCGCGTCGCCAGCAGGCGATCAAAGGCCGACGGACGCCCACCCCGCTGCACGTGACCCAGGACGGTGACGCGCACGTCAAACCCAAGATCATCCTTGTGTGAGCGCAGGTACTCCTGCACTGCTTGGGCGCCGGGCTTCCAACCCTCCGCGATCACCATGATGCAGTGGTGCTTACCCCGCACGTAAGCCTCGACGACGGCATCAGCAATCTCCTCGACGGGCGGGCCGGGCCGTTCCGGCACCATGATCATCTCGGCACCTCCGGCCAGCCCACTGGCCAGAGCGAGATAACCGCAATCCCTCCCCATGACCTCGATCAGGAAAGCGCGCTGATGCGAGGATGCTGTGTCCTTGATACGATCAACCGCGTCGAGGATCGTATTGAGGGCAGTGTCAACACCAACGGACATATCGGTCCCTGAGACATCGTTGTCAATCGACGCCGGGATCCCAAATGTCGGGAAGCCCATCTCATGCACAGCGAGCGCGCCGGCAAGGGACCCGTTACCACCGATCACGACCAAACCCTCGATGCCGCGCTGGTTCAGATTCCGAAGGGCAGTACGACGTACCTTGATCTCCTTGAACTCAGGGCACCGAGCCGTGCCCAGCACGGTTCCGCCTCGTCCCATGATGCCGCCCACATCCCGGCTGTTCAACACCCCAATCTCGCCATTGATCAGACCGCGATAGCCCCACCGTACTCCGTACACCTCTGCGCCACGCTGAATCGCCTGACGCGTGACGGCACGAATCGATGCGTTCAGCCCGGGCCCATCCCCGCCGCTTGTCAGCACAGCGATCGATCTCATCCTCTCGCCTCCTGTTTACCATCACCGCACTTCGCTCATATGGTCCACCATTCTAGTCGCGGGTGGGTAGCTGGCAACTCACACGGTTAAGCCTATAATGTGCACCATGAGCACGATACGCAGCCACGCCGCCTCACACATCGGCAACGTACAGACGCCGGCAGAAGAACTACGGGCGACCCTCAGCCGCCTCGAAGCAGCGGTCGGGCAGCTTGGCTTCTCAGGCCAGGAACACCCGACCGAGATCCTCCACCTGATGGATCGTGCCACCGAGTTAGTGGACGTGCTGTCGCGGCACGGTGGGAACATGACGTCTGAGCGGGCGCGGTTTGACACCATCACCAACCAGCTACGCCGCAAGCGGCAAGCCTTACTCAAGCAGCTCGGCGGCACGATGACACTGCGCGCGCTGCGGGATGAGGTGCAGACTACACCTCAAGGCTGGTGGTGGACGATCGACGAGGAGCTGGAGCGAGAACGAAAGCTGCGCACCCGCCGCACAGTGTGGACCGTCGGCGTCGTCGTAGCCATCACCGCCCTACTCTCCGTCCTCTACACGCAGTTCCTGGCCCCCGACGAAGCAACACGGGCCCGCTACCGGCACGAGCAACGGGCCGAGTCCGCACTCACACAGGACAACTTGGAGGCTGCGCTCTCGGAGGTGGAGTTAGCCCTCACGCACGCGCCAGGTGACGAGAAGCTTCTGGTGCTACGCAGCGTGGTACTCGATCTACTGGGCCGCTCGGCGGAGGCCGAACGGGACTTTGCGCTCGCGCGACAGAGGTCGTCCGACCTAGAAGCGCTCTACTCGACGCGAGCGCAGGCCTATCTACTGGCTGAGGCAGCGGATCGAGCGCTTG
>CAZYYC010000487.1:0-2641 GCA_964650935.1 uncultured Anaerolineales bacterium | reverse complement strand
CAGGGAATGTGCGGGCTGCTGTAGACTCGCAGGGCCCGAATGCTCTTTATACCGTGAGGCTCTCCGAGGGCATCGCGTTAGCACGCTCTGTGGTCTAGGGCGATGCTCAGTTGACGAGTCAAGCAGGCGTGATAGGATGACAGTGTGACGATGACAGTCTGACGGTTCAAAAGGCTTCATTACGTTACCTGCTCTGCCGCCCATTGACAGAGAGC
The DNA here is from genome assembly GCA_964650935.1 of uncultured Anaerolineales bacterium. GTDB lineage: Bacteria > Chloroflexota > Anaerolineae > B4-G1 > SLSP01 > PWVB01. The sequence continues at coordinate 2,426 of CAZYYC010000487.1, read as the reverse complement.
CGCCGCAGAGGACTGCGCGACTCAGCCGCCATCAGAATCATGGGAATCAAGTTATAGTTGCAGACAGTTTGTGAAGATCAACTACAAGATGGACACCAGCCCCACCGACCGCGACGCCGCCTCTCGGGCCGAGGTCGAGCTCCGGCGCCGCCAGGCACGCGCCGTGGAGCTCTTCAGGCAGTACGTGCCCGGCTGCGAGCGGGCCTTCATCGCCCGCACCAGCCCTTCGCTCACGATCCGCCGCGGTCGTTTGATCACCTGCGACTACGACATCACCCGCGATGACGTGCTGCAGGCACGTCACTTCGATGACGATGTCTTCGCCTACGGCTTCCACGACTCGGCGCCGCGCCTGCAGATCAAAGACGGCGGCACCTACGGGATCCCCTACCGAGCACTGCGCGTCGCCGGGCTCGATAACCTGCTGGCGGTCGGTATGATGATCACCGCCGACCACGAAGCTCACATGTCGACCCGCAACACGGTCGCTTGTATGGGCCAGGGGCAAGCCGCCGGCACCGCCGCCGCGCTCTGCGCCTCGCGCGACGAGGGCGTCCGTGAACTACCCTACGGCGTACTACGCGAAGCACTGGAGCGCGGTAACGTCTACTTCGAATGACGAAGGTCTGACGTTGATCGCGTAACGGGTAACCGGGTAGTCTCAGGTCTCTCGTCACTCGTTACTCATCACCAACCCACCGCAGCGGAGGCTAACATGTCAACCGAAGTCTCAATCAACGGCACGCAGTTCCTGATCAACGGCAAACTCACCTACCAGGGGCGGACCGACCGCGGTCGTCCGATCGAGGGCCTGCTCTTCAACAGCCGCATGGTCCAGGCGATCTTCGACGACGATAACCCCGACACGGCGCCGAACTGGCGCTACCCCGACACCGGCGTCTGGGATCCCGACCGCAACACCGACGAGTTCTGCGCGATGCTCCCCGAGTACCGCCGCCACGGGCTCCTAGGCGTTACCGTCGGGCTTCAGGGAGGTGGATCGATCTATGTACCCGAGGTCTACGACCACTACGTCAACTCCGCCTTCACACCCAAAGGCGAGCTCAAGCCCGCCTACCTCGACCGGCTCCGGCGCGTGATCGCCGCCGCGGACGCCGTCGGTATGATCGTCATCGTCAACTACTTCTACTGGAAACAGACACAGAAGATGACCGGCGAGCCCGCCATCCTCCACGCCACCGAGGCAGCGACCGACTGGCTGCTCAAGACCGGCTATCGTAACCTCATCGTCGACGTCTACAACGAGTTCACGGCGGGCGATGGCCTCACCCAATCGGAGCGCATCCACGAGTTGGTCGAGACGGTTCAGCAGACGACGCTCAACGGTCGGCGCCTGCTCGCCGGCGCGAGCATTATGCCCGGCAAGACTCTGCCCGGCGGGCGCTGGCAGGAGATCGTCGACCTCTACCTGCCCCACGGTAACGACTCATGGTCCGCCAAGCTGCGCCGCGAGCTCCGGGAGCTCAAGGCGACGTCCGCCTACCAGGCCAACCCACGGCCCGTGATGATCAACGAGGACTCCATGTACGTCACCAATCTCGAGGCTGCGATCGAGGAATACGCCTCCTGGGGCCTCTACATCCAGGGCTTCGGCTGTGGAGGGTGGGATCACGGGCGCTATGAGTGGACTCGGCATGGACGTGAGGGGAACTTCGAGCACCTCAGCGGTTTCCAGACCGTGCCGGTCAACTGGTCGCTCAACACCGGCCACAAGCGCGACTTCTTCTACCGGCTCGCCGAGATCACGGGGAACGAAATCTAGAGGGATGTCCAAGGGGGCCGCACGGTGCGGCCCCCTCAGGCATAGTCTACACCGCGGCCGCCTGCCCGCTCCGCTGGGATGCGTAACACGCGTCGATGATCCGCATGTTGTCCACCAGCGACTCCGCCGCGAAGGCCGGCGTGTGCAGCCCCCGAACCGCCTCGCTGAGGTCCTGGACCTCCGCCGTATAGCCGTTGATCCCCGGCGGCACGACGATCTTCTCCACCGCGCCACCTGCCTGAAGCAGCATCGCCGGTTCGCCCTCCGGGGCGCCCCAGCCATAGGGCCCGGTCAGGTGCCCCTTCTCGCCGATCAGGCTGAACGGGCCGCCCCACGGGGCGTTGAAGCCCCACTGCAGCGTACCCAACAAGCCATCGCCGTAGTCGAGCATCGCCGTCCCCGCCAGATCGACGTCGAAGCGCTCCGACCACGTCATCGTCGCCCGCACCGTTCGCGGCAACCTGCCCACCAACCGGCGTTGCGCGTCCACAGCGTAACAGCCGATGTCGTAGAGCGCTCCGCCCCCGATGTCCGCCTGCAGCCTCACATCCGACGGGTTGTGCGACGCCATCAGAAAGCTAGCGACCGTGTGCACGAAGCGCAGGTCACCCAGCGTTCCCGAGGCCGCGATCTCCACAGCCTG
>CAZYYC010000486.1:0-2662 GCA_964650935.1 uncultured Anaerolineales bacterium | reverse complement strand
ACGGCCCACGGCGACGAGTTGATCCGGTATGACCGCCAGGGTAATCGCCAGATGGACGGGGAGTTCCCGGGATACCTCGACACGCGGGACAACGACTTCATCCGCTACTGGCAGACGAACTCCGCCAACGAGTACGGCCCGGTGGCCACACCGACCGGCCCCGCGATGATGGCGCACGACGCGGCCGGAAACCTGGTCCGGGACGAGCGGGGCGTCTGGTTCAGCTATGACGAGACCAACTCGCTGGTCAAGGTCGGGGTGCAATCCACCCCGCCCATCACGGACTGCAACAACAACGGTACGCCGGACACGGACGAACTGGACGCCGAAACCGATGCAAACGGCAATGGCGTCCTGGATGAATGCGAGTTCTCCGTGGAGATCTTCGGAAACCGGGATGAATCGGGCGACTGTCAAGTGCTCCAGACGTTTGAAGCGGCACTTGATCGGTTCCACGAGCCGCTCAGCGCCGCCGCGTACGCCCTGACCTTCGCCCATCCCAGCACCTATTCCGACATCTACGCGGACCTGCTCGCGTACCTGAGCAGCCACGGCTACCAGGGCGAGCTGAACGTGACCGTGCGTTCGTACGGGCACGGGTGGGACGTCGGCGTGGCGTACGCCGGGATTGCCCCAGATCAGTGTGACGCGGTTCATGAGGGAGTGAACGCGTGCCGCGAGAAACAGCGTGTGGGCCACTGCGACGAGGGCGAGGATCTCAACCCGAACATCGGCGCCGCCATGCTCGCGGAGGTCCACGCGCCATGGGACTTCCTGGAGTGCGACCCGCACGCGTTCTCCGTGACGGTCATGGTGGACGCATCGCACTATCCGGGCACGTACAACGGCCGGACCATCGCCGAGATCGTGGCCGAGATCGGCGATCCGTTCTTCGCCGCGGCGCTGCGGCTGGCGGACCCGGGGGGGCCGTCGGAAGAGACGGTCGCTCAGGAACTCACCGCGTACCTCTCCATCAGGGGCTATGAGGGCCAGGTCTTAGTGGATGCGGATCACGCCGCGGTCCGCTACTACGGCCAGGGGCCGGACACGCAGGCGGAGCGGGAGGCTTTCGAGCACGATAACTCGGCATGGGCGGACATTGAGGCGTATGGCCGGTGCGCGGATCGGGGCGAGCCGCCGGATCTGCGGAGCGGCGACTGGACGCCGGTCGAGCCGTACGGCGACGCGCAGTACGTGGTGGACGCGCTGGGCCGGCGGGTGGCGCGGAAGGTGTTGGACCCGACCGGCCACGGCGAGTTGGTCACGCACTTCTACTACGATGGCCACAACGTCATCGTCGAAACGGACGGGGACGGCACGGCCCAGCGGTACTACGTCAACGGCGCGCGGTACATCGACGAGCGCATCCTGATACGCGACGCGACCTCCGGGCGGGAGTATTACTACGTCCCGCAGGACATGCACAGCGTTTCGGCCCTGGCGGACGCTTCGGGGCACGTGGTCGAGAGCTACCGGTACGACGTCTACGGCAAGGTGACGATGACGGGTTCGCACGGCCAGCCGATCGAGCAGTCGGCCGTGGGCAACCCGTACTTCTTCACCGGTCGCTGGCTGGACCTCTACACCGACCCCAACGGCCGGCTCAAGCAGTTCTACGACTACCGCGCCCGCACCTACGACCCCGAAAACGGCCGCTTCCTCCAGCGCGACCCGAAGGGGTACGTGGACGGCGGGAACCTCTACGAAGCCTTCGGCAGCAACCCGGCGCGGTTCGTGGACCCGATGGGGACGGAGAGTCACCCCTGGGAGTACACCTCCGACAACCCGCACCGCGTACTGTTTCTCCGGGACCCAACTTCCGCGGCCGGGCGTGGCCCAGCGGACGCCTATCGAAGAGGACAGAAGTACCTCGAGGACCTGCGGGAGGCCGCTATGCGGGACATGCTGGAATCGTGGAAAACCCCTGGGTTCATCGGGGAGTCGCCGCCGCCGTGGGGCGAGCACCAGAGGGCGGCCGTCAGAAGGATACTGAGCGAGAAGCAGTTCCAAGCGATGCACGCAGACCTGTCCCTCCTGACGCCGTTGAACGCTCCGGACGTGTACCTGAACTCGCAGGCCGCCACCGGTGATGAGCTGTGCTTCGAGATCTGGCTCGACTTCGGCATCCACGCGACGAGAACGACTTCCGACGTGACGGGGGCCGCCGCGTTGGGGCTCCAGGGTGGTCAATTTGTCGTATCCCGCTGGGTGGGCGCCCGCGGTCTCCGCTCCGCCCCGGCCGGGTTCGCCGGCTCCTCGCGTCTGTCCCGCGCCACGTACTCGCTGTGGGATGACGCACCGAAGGCAGCGAGGGTCTGGGAGGCGCCGCAGGGCGTGACGCGGTCAGAACAGGGTGCCGCCACCCTGGTTGCGAAGTTTCCGGCTATCAGCAAGACCGGCGAGCTGAACCTGTTGAATGTGGCCCGGCGTGGTGTACGATTGACCCCCGAGGAGGCGACCGCGGGGCTGCGGTCACCCATCATTGACACGGCACCACGAGCCACGGCGTATTTCGAGGAGCGGATACTTGGCGATTATATCCGGTATGGACATTACAGAGGGCGGCTCGGGAACATCGGAACGCGGGTCGAAACCCTCAACCAGATGACGATGCTCGAAGAGAGCGGGTTGTTTCCGCGACTGGAGTTTCCAATTCGAGTGA
>CAZYYC010000485.1:1002-2675 GCA_964650935.1 uncultured Anaerolineales bacterium | reverse complement strand
CGAGGTTGCCGCTATCCAGCAGGGAGCGGATGATCTCCTCGATGTGGAAGGGGTTGCCGCCGCTGCGGTCGGAAATCGTGCTCGCCAGTCCGGGTGGAATCAGCGGGATCCGCGGGTCTTGTTGGCCCGCGGGCGCGGGGCCTGCCGGCGCGCCGGCAGGTGTTGCCGATGAGAGCAGGTAGGACACGAGTCGTTCGCTCTCGCGCGCCGAGAGCACGTCCAGCGTCAGCGCCGTGTGCCGCGACGGATAGGTCGCCGCCACATCGTGAAGGAAGGCGCTCAGGTCGCCTGCGATCCCGGAAGGTGCCGGTGGGCGCGTGAGGCCGACGACGAGCAACGGCACGCTCTCGATCAGCGGCAAGACAGCCGAGAGGAGCTCCAGCGAGGCCGGGTCGGCCCAGTGGAGGTCGTCGAAGGCCACGACGAGCGGGCGGCGGATCGCAATGGCCTCCAAGAGCGACCGGACGGCCCGGTAGGTGCTCCGGCGGAACTGGTCGGCCACATCGGCGTCGGCGATATCGGTCGCACTGCCGTTCTCGCTCAGGGAGAGCAGCCGCCCGATGTGATGGGCTGCACCCTCCGGGTCGGGCAGGCCCAGATCGGCGAGCCGGCTGCGCAGCGTGGCGCGTTGATCGAGGGGCGGCGTCTCCTCGGGCAGGCGGAGCAGTGCGCGCAGCAGCTGGGCCCAGGGCAGGTAGGCCGTGGCGGAGCTCTGGGAGAGCGAGCGCCCCTCCACCCAGCGGAGCGGCTGGTCGGTGGCGCGAACCTCGCGCACCCGAACCTCGGTCACCAGCCGGGACTTGCCGATCCCCGCCTCGCCGACGACGGTGACGATGCCGCCCTGGCCCGTGCGCAAGCGGTAGATGGCCGCCTGCAGGGCGCTGAAGGCTGCCTGACGTCCCACGAGGGGCGCTTGAACCCCCTCCAGTCCCCTGGGCCGCGTCAGGACCGCCCGACGCCCCAGGGGTCGGTAGACCGGGACGGGCGCGGCGATTCCCTTGACCGACGCTTCGCCCAGCGGCTCCCAATCGAAGAGGGCTCTGACGAGCCGGTAGGTGTTCTCGCTGACCAGCACCGTGTCCGGCTCAGCCGCTGCCTCCATGCGGGCGGCGAGGGCCACCGCCTCGCCCATCGCCGTCGACTCGACGTGGCGGCCCAGGTCGCCGATCTCGGCGGCGATGATCTCACCGGTGTTGACGCCGACCCGCGTCTGGAAGGTGATGCCGTCGCTCTCCTTGAGCTCGCCGGCATAGCGCCGCAGCGCCTCTTGAACGCTCAGCGCCGCCATCACGGCGCGTTCGGGGTCGTCCTCGCGGGTCATATGGGCCCCGAAGAAGGCGACAAGGCCATCGCCGCGGAACTGGTCGATCTCACCGCCGAAACGGTAGATCTCGGCCCCGGCGAGCTGGAAGACCCGGTTCATCATGGTGACCCACAGCTCACTGCCGAGGCGCTCCAGGAGCTGGGTCGAGTCCTTGACGTCGGCCATCAGGACGGTGGCGATACGGCGCTCGCCGCGGAGCATGGCCCGAGGCTGCTCGGACGTGGAGGGCGACGTGGTCAGTCGGCCGATGCTCATGGGGTCCCTCTAGAGCGTGACCCTGCGCGCGTTGGTCTCGGGATAGGGGTACTCCATATAGCGGGCCGTGGCGCGGGCGACCGCCTCACCGTGG
>CAZYYC010000485.1:0-992 GCA_964650935.1 uncultured Anaerolineales bacterium | reverse complement strand
CCGCCGCGGTGATGACGTCGCCGTCCTCGACGACGTGCTGGTCGGTCTCCACCGTGACGGTGGGCAGCGCCTCGCGCATCCAGTCCAGTGACTGCCAGTGGGTCGTCGCGCGGCGCCCATCGAGCAGTCCGGCGTGGCCCAGGAGCATCGAGCCGGTACAGACCGAGGCGAGGGTCGCGACCTGTGCGGCGCGCTCGCGCAGCCACGCCAGCATCACCGGGTTGTGCAGCTCCCGGCGCACGCCCCATCCGCCGGGCACGACCAGCACATCCAGGGCGGGGCAGGTCGCGAGGGTGTGGTGCGGGATGACGTGCATGCCGCCGGTGGTGATGATGGGATCGCTACCTTCGGCGATCAGCAAGGGTTCGAAGGGCGACATCTCCGCGCGCCGGTCCTGGTCGGGCAGGCGGACGCAGGAGAAGACCTCGAAGGGCCCGCAGAAGTCGAGCACCTCCACATCATCGAAGATGAGGAGTCCAACGCGTTGTCTATCCATGCGATGATCACTCCGTCCAGGTTCGTTTCATCCGTAGGATACCACGGATCATGGCGGAGGCTATGGGCATCAACGGTTCGCGCTGCGAAGGTGCTGCCGCCAGACCACCGCCCAAGGGCGTTCTGGCGCCCTTGGGCGGGATGCCGCTTCCGGCTTTGCGTGGGAGGTTTCAGGCGGGCTTCACATGTGAGCCACCAGGAGGCCGATGTCGCCGCGAAGAAGTCGTAGGCATCATCGCCGCCGGTAAAGGTCTCCCTCCGGCGCAGGCGCAGCGTCTGTACTGCGTCCAAGCCGGCGCGCTCGAGCAGGCATCGCCTGCGAATCGTCTTGCGGTCGTGTCCGCTCTCTCGCGCGATCTCACTGATCGACACGCCCCCTTGATGCATCTGCTTGATCATGAAGCGTTCCACCACGGTGAGCACGAACTGGGCCTCCTTGCCGCGCCGGTTGACCAGACCATTGTCCGCCGATCAGCCCAGTTCGCTTCGTCCGCCGG
>CAZYYC010000484.1:0-2684 GCA_964650935.1 uncultured Anaerolineales bacterium | reverse complement strand
ACGCCCAGGCTGGGATCGGGGGCCGGGCCGTACCGGAACAGGTTGGTCGTGACGCCCGTATTCCCGCGACCGTAGACGTAGAGGTAGTTGCCGACCACTGCCATCGCGGTGGGCTGCGTTGTGTTCACTGTGGTCGGTGTCTCAAGAACGTCGGACCCGCCTCTGCCCAGCACGGGATCGGTCAGCATGAAGAACGCCTTCTCATCCGCGTAATTCGGATAGGGCGTATGGGGTCTGAGGTAGGTCAACCGCGAGACACCATCGACCACTTGCGCAGCGACCGAGAGCTGGTTATCGGCGGGGATGACGTTGTCGACTGCGAAGTAGGAGAGCAGGTTTCCGTACCAGCGGTTGGTGGCGACGTCGTATGCATACCACACCCACGGGCGGTAGACGGACTGCTGCTCATCTGCAAAAGTCCACAGGAAGTTGCCGCTGAAGGCCACCTTGCCGAACTTGAGTCGGGTGGCTGTCCTTCCCTCCAATGGCGTCAGCGCTGTCCAGGTGGAGGCGCCGGCGTTCAGGCGGTAGGGCACGAGGGTGCCCTCCGTGTCGGGTTGCCAGAGTGCGTAGAGGTTGCCGGACGGGTCAGCCGCGATCCCCCCCAGGGACTCCAGCCCGCTCACGTCCGACGGGTAGGGCACGTACGTCCAGGTGCCGGCGGTAAGGTCACGCCGGAAGAGGCTCTCCACCATCCAGCGGCGCATCCCGCCGCTGCCCGCGGTGCCGCGGCCCGCCAACACCTGCCCGCTGCCCTCCGAGCGCAGCGTCCAGATCGTCGAGCTCTCGCTGCCCATCTCCTCAAAGGCAGATTTGCCGGCGGGCATCACGTAGAGGCTGCCCGCGTCCATCGCGGCGTAGACGTTGCGAGCGGCATCGACCGCTACCGCGGTACCTCGCCCCGTCTCTCCGGCGGGCAGTATGGCCCAGTTGCAGAAAGGCGTACAGGTATACTGGTAGACCCCGGGAGCGTCGACGTCATGGCTGACGGCGTAGACGGTGCCGTAGGGCCCCCCACCCGCGGGATCAAACGCCACACTGGACACCGGCTTCGTGACCGCAGAGCCAAGCGGGCCCCAGGTCAGCCCATCCGTCATTCCATCTGCTTTCCAACCGTAGACTGCGACATTGCGAGCGGAATAGCGGCCGGCATAGTCGAAGGTGCCGCCGGCATAGAGTTTCCCAAAGGGGGCATAATCGCTGAACCGACCCCCGCTCCACACCATGCTGCGGATCTCTCCGGTTGAGCCCCCCAATCCGATCGGCATGTTGGTGAAGTGAACCCAGCCGTTGCTGTCAGGGAAGCGGGTGAGGTGATAGGCGACGAAGTTATGGACAGACGCGTTAGTGCGTGCGGCATCGAGTCGCACCAGGTCGAAGCGCCCACCGATGAGCACGGTACCGCAGTCCGCGGCGACCACGCCGTAGACGGGCCCGTCCGAGCCGTTTGCCAGCTCCCCGGCGGCGCCCAGCGGCTGCCAGCTGCTGCCATTCCAGCGGACGACGTTGTAGAAGTACCCCTCTCCGCTGCTGTCGGCGGCGCGGCTGAAGCTGCCGCCCACATAGGCGTCGCCGTTGGAGGTGAAGGCGATGGCGTAAACCGGTCCGTTGACCCCGTTCTGTGTCGCTGTCCCCAGCGGGCGCCAGGCGCTTCCGTCCCAGCGGGCGATGTTGCGTGCTACGACACCACCGATCGAGGAGAAGGAGCCGCCGACATAGAGGTCGCCGTTGGGCGCCGTTGTCACGGTTCTGATCTCGCCGTTGCTCGTGGTAAGGTCGACGCCCTTGATCCGGCTGTGCAACTGGTAGAAGTAGTTGCCGCCCGCCGCGATGACGCTGTGACCGGCGCTCGCCGGCATATCGTGGGGCACGAGGAAGGCCGCCGACCAGGCGCCCAGCGCCCCGTTCGCGCCCGGCGTCGCGGCGTAGACGGTCCGGTCCGCACCGCCCGGCATCGCGTAGAGCGTGGTTGCCGTGCCGGCGAGCGCGCCGTTCGTCGAGAGAGCCGGCGTCAGTCCGCGGTCGTTGGCCCAGCTGTAGATCCCCGGGGCCTCCACCGCATCCACCTGGAAGATAGCCTGCGCGCCGTTCCCGACCAGGGTGCTGTCGCGCACGGTCATCGCCGCCGCCTGGCTGGTGCTGATGGGCACCTGCACCGAGTGGATCACGACGCGCTCGAGGACGACTCGGTCGCCGTCGAGCCACGCACGATCGCCCGCGCCATCGTCCAGACGCAGGCCTGTGGTCGCGTTGCGTATCGTGAGGTTCGCCAGTCGCACGCCTTCGGCCCCGATGCGGATGGCGGTAGCTCCCGGGGCCTCGACGAAGACGGCGTCGGCGCTCACGCCCTGTACCGTCAGGTTGTCATAGGCCGTGCCGGCCGGCACCTGGAAGGCAGCGTAGACACCGGGATAGACGATGATCGTGTCGCCGCCGCCGTCGGAGGCATCGACCGCCGTCTGAATGGTCGCGTCGCACGGCGTATTGCCGTCGCAGACGAGGTCGTCGTCGACGTATCGAGTGTCGGCGCCGGTGGAGAGCAGCTCGGCGCTCAGCGCCATGATCCCCATCGTCTGCCCGCCGAGCGTCGACGTGCCCAGGCCCTCGACGGAGGGTGAGGCCGCACCCAGCGGGAGGGACTGTGGTGAGATGAAGCCGGAGCTGAAGTCCGGGGCGTCGAAGCC
>CAZYYC010000483.1:0-2694 GCA_964650935.1 uncultured Anaerolineales bacterium | reverse complement strand
CGAAAGAGCGAGGTCACCATGCAGGACACGCGGAATCTCTTCGGGGCCCGACAGCCCATCGTCGCTGCACTCGTGGACGCGCTGCTGGCAAGGCAGGGCGACGAGATCGAGCTGATCTTTGCCTACGGCTCGCAGATCCGGGGCACGACCCACGCCTACTCCGACGTGGATCTTTCGTGGACACCGGTCCACGACGAGACCTGGGACGCGATCACGGTGATGGTCGAGGATCGGCTCTACGACCTCTACGCGATGCACTGGTCGCAGCTGGAATCGATGGCGGCATTCCGCAACGTGAGCTCCTCGGTGCTCCTGCACAGCCGCATTCTCTACGCGCGCGACGACGCGGCAGCGGCGCGCTTTGCGGCGCTGGGCGACCGTCTGCGCGCCCTCCTGGCGCCGGAGGCGCGCCCCGAGATGGTCCGGCGGGCCTCGGAGATCGTGCGGAGTGTCGGCTGGGACCTCGCCCTGCTGCGCCTGCAGGCCGAAGCCGGTCACCGGCCCGGGGCCCTGAGGCAGGCGCTCGGCATCTTCAGGACGGTGCTCCACGCCCTGGCGGTGCTCAATCAGGCCCTGATCGACACCCGCAAGATCGAGCAGGTGCTCGCGCTTCCCAAGCTGCCGGTGGGCTTCGCCGAGCTCGCGACGCGCGCGATGGCGACCACCGACGCCGTCGAGGCGCTGGCGGTGACCGAGGCCCTGCTCGAGGCCACGCGCGCCCTGCTGCTGACGGAGGAGCGCGACGTCCTGCGCGAGCCCACGACCTACCCCGAGGCCTTCCACGCCGCCTACCCCGAGCTGAAGCGCGACCTGCAGGGGGTGCTGCAGGCCAGTGAGCAGGAGGACATGCCGGCGCTCAAGGGCAGCTTGCTTTCGCTCTATCACGAGCTCTCCCACGCGATCGCGCGCGTGACCACCGGGGTGGCACCCTCGGAGCTCTCCGTCCTGGCCGATTACGGGGCAGATCTGACGGCGCTCGGCTTCCCGCCTCTGCTGGATCTTATGCTGGAACAGGACTATGCGAAAATCCGCACCCAGTGCGATGCCTACGACGCCCGTCTGCGTGCCTTCCTGACCGGGCACGAGGTCGACCTGAACGCCTTCGCCGACCTCGACGCACTCCGGGCCTTCCTGGGGAGTGAGCATGGCCAAGCGTGACGCCGAGACCGAAGAGTCGCCCCTGACCCTGGTCGATCTCGAGGCGATGACCGAGAGCTCCGGTGAGGCGTGGGCCCTGCCCCACGTGCGCCGTGTCCGCCACCTCGCCGCGATCATCGGCACCGGGCTCGACTACGACGCCCACGCCCTCGCCGTGGCGGCGACGCTGCACGACTGGGGCGCCTTCGCCCGCTACCGGCAGACCGGGGTCGACCACGGTCTGCGCTCGGCCCAGATCGCGGAGGCGGAGATCCTGCCGCGCATGGCGTTGACGCCGCTGCAGGTACGGCGTATCTTGGCGGCGATCGAGCTGCACGACTATCGCGATCCTCGCCCACCCGCGGGGCCTGAGGCGCTGTTGTTGCGCGAGGCGGACTTCCTGGACTTCCTGGGCGTGATCGGCCTGGCGCGCGAGTTCGCTTGGGGACCTAATGACCTCGCCGGCTGCCTCCGCCGCCTGGTGGCCCGCCGTGATGCACTGCGCGACCGCTTCACGCTGCCCCGCGCGCGTGAGATCGCGGTGGAGCGGCTGGCGCGCCTCGAGCAGTGCCTGGCGTGGCTGGAAGAGGAGAGCTTAGGTTGGCTGTAGTTGGGGCCGAGAGCACCCGTTGCCGGCCCCAGGTCCGTACACCTCGGATGTCTGAGTAGGATGAGGATCTAGGAGAGACCATGGTCACAGCTGAGGAGATCGAATCCGCTTACACGGCCTGGGCACAGGCCAATGACGATGTCCGCGCCGCCTTCGTGGTCGGCTCGCGAGCACGCGTCGACCACCCGGCTGACGCCTGGGCCGACCTCGACATCATCATGTTCGCCCGCGACGCCGACCGCTACCACGAGACGATCGACTGGATCCGGGCCTTCGCACCGCTCTGGATCGCGCTGGCCGGTCGCACCGCCGGGGGCGATCCCGAGCGCCTCGTGCTCTTCGCGGGCGGCCTGCAGGTCGACTTCGTCTTTCATCCCGATACCCACCTGGCTGGGCTGCCGCAGTTCCTGGCTACCGGCCCGTTACCCGACGACATCGTGCGCGGGACGCGCGTCCTGGTCGATAAGGAGGGCGTGCTTGCCCAGCTGCCGCCGCCGGGTCGACCCTCGGCACCCCAGCCGCCGGATTCTGCGACCTTCCGGCAGGCCCTTGAGGGCTTCTGGTTCGCCGCCGTCTACGCCGCCAAGCAGCTCCGGCGCGGCGAGCTATGGCCCTTCCAGAACGCGAGCAGTGGGATGACGGGCAACCTCCTGCAGATGGTGGGCTGGCACGCGTGCGCCCTCTCCGGCGGGGACTGCGACACCTGGCACGGCGGGAAGTTCGTCGCCGAATGGGCTCGCGAGGGGGTCTACGCCGACCTGCAGGGGGTCTTTTCGCGGCTGGAGGTCGAGGACGGTCGGCGCGCGATGCGCGTGCGGATGGCGCTCTATAGCCGCCTCGCTCGGGAGGTCGCAGCGGAGTTGGACCTCTCCTACCCCACGGAGCTGGAGCAACAGATCACGGCGACGGTGGAGCGGATCATGGACGGAAAGGATAAGGCGTGAGAG
>CAZYYC010000482.1:0-2704 GCA_964650935.1 uncultured Anaerolineales bacterium | reverse complement strand
TTCGCCCAGGCCGAGGCTGCCCGCTTCAGCGATCTGGCCGTACCACGTGAGAGATTGGCGCTCGTCCGCGCCTATCGGGAAGTGCTGCGGACACTGCCGGAGATCGTCGCGCAACGGGTCGAGGCCGGCCCACAGGCACTCAGCTTACTGGATCAAGTGGCGGACACGCTCGTCACGCTCTATGATGAACTGAGGCCAGGAGCCCCCATCGGCCTGACACGCGCCGATGAGACACCGGTGCAAGATAGTCGAGATCGCAGCTCAAGGTGTCAAGAGGCGGCCGTCACCCAACCATCGCAACTGTGAGGTCATCGATGCCGGATTTGGTGGAGCTACTGGAAAACCTGAGAACCCGACAGTCCCTGCGCGAACAGCCCTTCGCGTCGTCCGTCCCGGTTCTTGGACCGGTCATCGCGTGGTTCCGCACCCGCTGGAACAACGTCGCCACGCGCTGGTATGTCCAGCCACTCATCGAGCAACAGAACACCTTCAACGCGGAACTGGTCATCACGCTTGAGAACCTCGTCGAGGTCCTCAGCGAGCGGATCGAGGTTCTTGAGGAAAACGCGATCAGTCTTGACCGGGACCTCGTCACCCTGACACGGGACCTTGCTGAGGCGCGCTACCAGATCATCCGCACACGCAAGGAGCTCGAAGCCCTGCAACTCGGCCCATCGACGACCAACAAGGACAACGCTGAGGCGGTATGACCCTGCGACTCGCTTGCTTTAGCCCACTGCCGCCCCAGCACACGGGCATCGCCGACTACAGCGCGGATCTGCTGCCCTACCTGACACAACACGCGGACGTGGACGCGTTCGTCGATCACCCGGAGCAGGTACGTGAAGATCTGCGGGAGCTGTTAACGGTCCATCCGATCGAGAGCTACGCGGAGCGTCTATGGGACTACGATATGGCCATCTACCAGATGGGCAACAGCCTGCATCACTACAGTACACTAGCCACGGCGTTGCGGTTTCCTGGGGTTCTCGTCCTGCATGATCGGACACTCCACCACCTCTTGGCCTCGGTAACGGCAGGGGCAGGCGACTTCTCAGCTTACTGGCGCGAGCTGACCTTTGCGCGTGGTCGAGAGGGAGCGGATCGAGCTTGGGCCATCTCAAGAGGAGCTGACACCCCACTCTTCGACTGGTCGCTGAATAAGCGAGCCGTGGCATCAAGTCTCGGCGTCCTAGTTCACAGCGACGATCTACGTATGAGACTGTATAGAGACCACCCGACCACCCCGGTGACCAAGATAGGACAACCGGTTCCATTGCCACAGAGCGTGCCGAAGAACGAGCTACGAAGGAAGCTCGGGCTATCTGACGATGACTTTGTCATCATCACTTGCGGCAAGATCACGCCAGAGAAACGTCTGGATATCGTGGCGGAGTTCTATGCACGCCTGTACCGGGATCACCCCTGCACAACGTGGCTGCTGGCTGGGGAATCTGATGACAGCACGGCGATGTGGTTGGAGGCTCTGGCCACGAGCGACCATGGTCACACGATTCGTCGCCTAGGCTATGTTGCTCGCCTTGATGATCTCTACGCCTACCTGGCCGCTGCCGATGTCTGCATCAACCTTCGCGATCCCAGCGCGGGCGAGACCTCGGCAACGGCGCTGCGCGCTATGGCATCGGGCACGCCTGTCGTTGTCTCCGACTCGGGCTGGTACCGCGAGCTACCTGAAGCCTGCGCACCCAGGATCGTACACGACGGAGATGAGGTCAATCAGCTCTATGGCGTGATCGTGCCGTGGCTGGAGGATCGCGCCCTCTGTGCAGCTGCCGGCGCGGCTGCGAGGGCTTACGTCGCCGAGACTTGCGATCCCCACCAGGTGGTGTTAGGCTACCTGCGTGCAGTTCAGGAAGCGATCGGTTGAGAGGAAGATATGACCCACTGGCTGGAGATCGACCCCGATGACGAGGTCAACGTCGAAGATATCATGCGCCAAATCAGAGCGCACATCGCCGCGGAGGGCGGCAGCGATAGGAGCGACGGCGCCACGGAGCCCGAGCCCCTCCTCAGCGAACGACTGAGGGCTCAACTGGCGCTCGTCGAAGCGCGGAGCAATGGCGCGTGCGTCGCCGTCGACGTGCGGACGTCATCGATGCCCGTCGTGGGACCACTGGTGGACAGGGCGCGTCGCGCCGCCCATCAGCTGGTCGTCTTCTACGTCAACATGAGCGCCCGACAGCAGTCGGAGGCCATCCACGGCATCAGCGAGGCGCTAGCGACGCTGGCTGACCACCTAGATCAGCATCGCCAAGGGCATGACGAGCTCGCTGAGATACGCCGCGACATAGCCGAGTTGCAGCAACACGTGCAGGAGCTCAGACCTTGAGGAAGGTGGCCTTTGTCGCCCCCTGGTACGGCGCCAACATTCCCGGTGGAGCTGAGGCCGAGACGCGCGATACCGCAGAGCACCTGCATCGCGCTGGGTTCCCGGTGGAGGTCCTGACCACGTGCGTCCGTGAGTTCCGCGCCAACTGGTCGCACAACACCCACCGGCCCGGACTGAGCACTGAGAACGGGGTTCCGGTGCGGCGCTTTCGAGTCAACCGCCGCGACGAGAGCGCCTTCGACGCCGTGAACTGGAAGCTGATGCAGGGCCTGCCGGTGTCACCGGACGAGGAAACGATCTACATCCGCGAGAACATCCGCAGTCGCAGGCTGGAGCGCTTCATCGCAGACCACC
>CAZYYC010000481.1:0-2715 GCA_964650935.1 uncultured Anaerolineales bacterium | reverse complement strand
CGGCTTTGTGCTCTTCTGCCTCGTTTCAGGCACGGTCTACACGATCAATGACCTGGTCGATCTGGACAACGACCGCCGGCACCCTAAGAAGCGCCTTCGCCCGCTCGCCGCCGGAGAGCTGTCGCCGACCTTCGCCCGCACTGCCGCCCTAGCCATGGCGCTCGGTTCGCTCGTCATCGCCTTTCTCTTGGATCTGCGCTTCGGTTGGGCCCTGGCTGGCTATCTGATCCTGCAGCTGGCCTACTCCTTCAAGCTCAAGCACATCGTGCTTGTGGACGTGATGGCCATCGCAGCGGGGTTCGTGCTGCGCGTGGCGGCAGGCGCGCCGCTCGCAGAGGCAACCATCTCGCCCTGGCTCTACATCTGCACCATCCTGCTCTCGCTCTTCCTGGGCCTGAGCAAGCGCCGGGGGGAGTTGATCACGCTCGAGGATGATGCCGAGAACCATCGCCCGATCCTCGGATCCTACAACCTCTACTTTCTGGATCAGTTGATCGCGATGGTCACCTCGTCCACAATCCTGGCCTACGCCCTCTACACCTTCTCCGCGCCCAACCTGCCTTCAGGCCACGGCATGATGCTGACGATTCCCTTCGTCATCTACGGGCTCTTTCGGTATATGTACCTCATCCACGTCGAGCAGTGGACGCGCCCGCCCGATGAGGTCCTGCTGACCGATCGCCCTTCGCTGGTCAACGTCGGCCTCTGGGGCTTGACGGCGATCATCATCCTCTATATTGGGTGACGCGCTATGCCTGTAACCTCACCACCAGAACCCTCGCCCCCCGAGGACCCCACGGTCACGGAATCCACCGCTCCCGGTAAGGTGATCCTCTGCGGAGAGCACAGTGTCGTCTACGGTCGACCCGCGATCGCGGTGCCCGTGCCCGCGATCCGCGCACACGCCCGCGTCGAACCCGCTCCGAAAGGTTCAGGGCTGCGGATCAGAGCGATCGATCTCCACAAGGAGTTGGTCTTCCACGACGCCGGGCCACAGCAGCCGCTGGCGCAGATCGCGCGGCTGGTCCTGGCGTATATCGAGGCTCCCGAGCCCGATGCCGTCCTCACGCTGAGGTCCGATCTCCCCATCGCCTCGGGCATGGGCAGCGGCACGGCGATCACCGTGGCGGCAGCTCGTGCCCTGGCGGGCAGTCTCGGCGCCGAACTGCCGCCGGAGGTGATCAGTGGGATGGCCTACGAGGTGGAGAAAATCCACCACGGCACCCCGAGCGGCATCGACAATACCGTCATCGCCTGGGAGCAGCCCGTTTACTTCGTCCGCGGTGCTCCTCCCGAAACGTTCAACAGCGGCATCGCCAGTTCCACGCGGGAGGCGGTCGAGGAACTTCATCACCGTTGGGAGGCCGCGCCCAGCTACTACAACGTCATCTTCGACTGCATCGGGGCCATCGCACGGGCCGCACGTGCCGCCGTTGAGCAAGGCGCGCTGGAGGCCCTCGGCGTCCTCCTCAACGAGAACCACGAGTTGCTCATCAAGATGGGTGTCTCGCTCCTGCAGATCGATCGCCTCACTCGGATCGCTCGCGAGGCCGGTGCATTGGGCGCCAAGCTAACGGGGGCCGGACTCGGCGGCAATCTCATCGCCCTGGTCGAGGAGGAACGCATCGCCAACGTACGCACCGCCCTCCAGTCCGCCGGCGCCTCTGCCATCTGGCACACGGTGGTGGGCCGGATGCCCCATGGTACAGGTACGGAGTAACCCGAAGATGCCCCCCCTGTGCTTCGTGAAGCTGGGCGGCTCGCTGATCACGGACAAACGCCGTGAAGCGACGGCGCGACAGCGCGTGCTCCAGAGGCTGGCATCGGAACTATCCGAGGCGCTCCGAGCCGACCCCGATCTCAGGGTCCTCTTCGGCCACGGTTCGGGCTCCTTTGGCCATTGGGAGGCCAGTCAATACGGCACCCGCGCCGGTGTGGAGACGCCCGAGGCGTGGTACGGCTTCACCCGGGTCAGCGCGTCGGCGCTACGCCTCAACCGCATCGTCGTCGACAGCTTCGTCTCCGCGGGCGTACCGATGATCAGCCTGCAGCCATCGGCCTCGGCAGAGGCACGGGATGGCGTGATCACGGCACTCGAGCTTGCCCCGATTCGTGCGGCTCTAGCCCACGGGCTCGTGCCGCTGGTCTTCGGTGACGTAGCCTTCGACATCGTCCGCGGCGGCACCATCCTCTCCACCGAAGATCTCTTTCTCCACCTGGCCGGCGACCTACGGCCCGCCTGGATTTTCTTGCTGGGCAACGCGCCGGGCGTCCTGGATGGAGATGGACGGGTGATCTCGCAGATCACGCCTGACTCCTATCCCGAGGTACGGGCCCATCTGCGTCGCTCGGGCTACACCGACGTCACAGGCGGTATGGCTGACAAAGTCGCCCAGATGATGAGCCTCGTCATGCGCCAATCCGAGTTGCGGGTGCGCATCTTCTCAGGGATGACCTCAGGCGCCCTGCGCGACGCTTTGCGCGACCCCGCAGGCTTCAACCGCGGCACCCTCATCTGCTCGACCACGGACGGCGCATCGCCTCTCCCTGTGCCATGAAGCACCTGCCCGATGCCGCACCGCAGGGTGGAGCCGCCGGTCGAGCGGTAGTGACCACCCGATCTGGAGCCTGGTGCGGGCGCCTGGCCGTCATCGTGCTGTTGCTCCTCGGCGCAGCCCTACGTCTCTGGCGTCCGGGCCAGATCCCGCCGGGCCT
>CAZYYC010000480.1:0-2717 GCA_964650935.1 uncultured Anaerolineales bacterium | reverse complement strand
TCGGGATCCTTCGTTCCGATGATATTGTCCCCTTCATAGAGGGTGACCGCGGTGGCCATGGCGTTGGCCGAATTCAGGACGCCCGTCACCGTGACCGAGGTCATGCCCTGCACCAGCGGTCCTTGCACCGGAGGGCCGGCCGGGGCGCTGACCACCACGGGGTAGGCCAGGTCGCTGGTTTCGCGAGCCGGCGTCGTGTAGCTTGCGGAGACGGAATCTCCGACCTGCAGGGTTACGCTCGGGGTGATGGTGACCGTTGCCGAGCCGCCTGCGGCGCTGCCGGCGGCGCTGCCGTTGACCAGCAGCGTCACTTGGGTGGCGGTCAAATCGATGTTGCTGACCTGGATCGCCGGCGCATCGCCAATGATCGGTTTTTCGACGGCCGGCAGGGGAAGGGTGCTGGTCCTGGGGTCCTCGACGAGCAGCCAGAAGCCGACTGCCTTGGCGGAGTCCGCGAAGGCCACTCGGGGCCGGTAGGGAGCCACGACGTTGTCGGTGGCATTCGTCTCCCACTCCCACTGGATGCGGTTGGATATCAAGCCGTCGTAGCTGGCGAGCGCGGACAGGATACTGCTTTGCGACACCGTAGCCGTACTCTGCCCGCGGAAGCTGGGAAACGGGTTCGTCACTTCCGCGTCGCTGATCAGGAGCTTGTTGTCGGCGGCATCGATCACGTAGATATGATCGATGAACACGTCATACGGACCAGCCTGCGGGTCCGCCACGTCGATGCTCATGAACACGGCGTCGATGTTGTACAGCCCGCCGTCCGGTGTGAGCTGGCCGTCGCCGCCGGCAAAGCCGATCACCGGCTCCGCGCCGGGGATCAGCGAGAACTCCACGTTCTGCCAGACCCCGTTCTGCCGGAAGATCGGCTTGCCCTGCGTAGCGGTGGCCCCGATGACGGAAGTCGCGCCGACGAACTCGAAGTCCGCCGGGGCAGCCCCGAAGTTTCCGTCCTCATCCAGGGACAGCGTAAAGGAGAACGCCGCGGGCGGGTTGACCTTCACCTCGATGGAATACCCGCTCGTGCCCGAGGGGTTCGTCTGGCGGGCCCGCACGCGGTCGCCGACGCCCAGGGCCGGCACGGCCACGTCCACGTACAGGGCGCCCGCCGGGTTCACGTTGTAGGTCTCGTCCGCCACGAACGGGTCTTCGTTGTCCTCGTCAGACCGGTCGATCTCCAGGCTCACCTGGGTGGCCGAGGAGAGCACGTTCTTCACCCGCACCGAGGTGTCCAGCGCGATCACAGGCGTGCTGATGCTGGGCGGGTAGGTCGGGTCGACTACGGGGGCGTCGAAGACGATGTTGTCCAGGAGGACCTCGACGTATTCCGTGGTCGTATCGCTGGGATCTACCGTGATCACCAGTCCGGCGAGCACACCCCGGTTCACGCCGTCACCCACACCGGTGGCGTTCAGCACGCCATCGCCGCCTTCGTCCGTCCAGCCAATGACCTGCCCGGCCGTCTGGAGGGCGTCCAGGTCGAAGGTCAGCGTCACCCAGCCGCCGTCCCCGCTGGTCGTCGGGCCGTCGAAGTAGGTGGCCGGCACGGGAAGGGGGTAGGTCGTGTCGGCGTCCGCCACGGAGGTCACGCCGACGAACTCCAATGCCCCGGAATCGCCGTCACGGAAGCCCTGCGGGATGTTCCTTCCGGTCTCCCGGATGAGCAGGGCCACGCCGATTCGCTGCGTGTAAACCAGGTCTGGAAACTCGCTTGTGTAATACGGGAAATTCAGCTTGAGCGAGACCACGCCGTTGAGGTGCAGGGATGGGTCGCCCAGAAGGGGTGACTGGTACGTCTCCACCAGCACCCAGCGGCTGGAATCATCGGGGTTGGTCCACTGGAAGCGGATGTCCAGACTCTGCGCCGAGCCGCCGGCCCCGAAGAACCCGTCGCCCGTGAAATTCGCGACGAAGGACTCCTCGCTGGACGGCAGATCGGGCGGTTCATAGGCGACGTCGGCAACGATGTTTGCAGCCGTTACGTTCGCCTCCCGCGGATCCTGGAACATGACCACGAACAAATCGCCGAAGGACGCCGGCTGGTAGGCCAGCGGCCCCCCCTCCCGGTTCGTCTCGAACCCGGTAATCGTTTCGGAGAACTGCGCGAGCGCGGTCACGGGAAGCAATGTCATCCCGCAGACCGCCACCATCAGTAGTCGGTTGCTCGATACCACTTTCGTTTCCTCCTGTGTTCGTTGGAGTGCACACGCCGCGCGCACCCCCGCCTCTCGACGGCGCAGGCGCCGTCCTCCTGACCAGTCAAAGAAAAGCTGTGATCTTCCTTCCCATTCCGCGACCGGCTCGACGCCGGAAACAACCGTCGGCCCGCGTGTCTTCCCACTACGGGATGATGGGGGCCTCTTCGTACTTGATGCCGTAATGGTACAGCAACCCTGCCGCGGTGTGCGGAATCACTTTCAACCCCTGCCCACCCGACGATGTCGGCATCGCGTCATTTGATTGAAATCCGTAATTCACGCGCACGGGCTCCACGTGCCCGTCCGCGAAACCAACGTGGGTGCTCCCCTGCCGCACCGATCTCACCTGACCGGTGATCTTGGCCAGCCGCGTGGAGAAGGGGGGATGCCGAGAAACCACGTAGTCCGTATCGAAGTTGAAGTTGCCCTCGATATGAGCGCCATCCAAGCCGATACCGTCCGGATGCTCTTCCGCAAATATCGGTAGGTTGGACAAATTTCGTTTGGCCCGCT
>CAZYYC010000479.1:0-2719 GCA_964650935.1 uncultured Anaerolineales bacterium | reverse complement strand
TGGCTAACGTCGGTGCGTTGTTGATGGGTCTGGGATGGGCAGGATGGGCCCTTTCTCAACCGTTCCACATCGGCGGCGCCGTACTGGACTGGCCGCGATCGGCTCTCAATATGCTACTCGCGATGGGGGGGGCAGTGGTAACCTCCCAGCTTTATGCATGGCTGGTGACGGGGCAACCCGAGACGCTGTTGGCCTCACAGGGCCTGGGAGCCGGCTGGGGCGCGATTCTGGGATGCGCGCCCTTCCTTCCTTCCTGGGGCGCACTCCTCTGCGGTCTGTTGGCGGGGCTGGCCTACCCCCTGATCCGCTACCTGGTGGACTCGCGTCTGCGCATCCGCGACGCTGCCGCCTCAGTGGCGCTGGCGCTGACCAGCGGCCCGATCGGTTTTATCGCCATCACGCTTCTCGCAGACGGGCGGTGGGGACAGGGGTGGAATCGACACGGTGTCACGGCAGAGGGCGTGGTAACAGGCTCAGGCGTCGCCGGCATCTTCGTCAGCGGCACCATAGGTCAGCTCTCGGCACAAGTAGTCGGACTGACCGCCGTTGGCGTATGGGGACTGGTATGGGGTGTCATCCTGGGCGTGATCATGAGCCCACGTGTGCTGGGGCGAGTAGGGCATCACAAGGCAGTATCAGAGACCACGGAGGACGACTAATCTATGCGTGTCATCGCCGGCAAGGCCAAAGGAAGACAGCTCTACTCCGTTCGTGGTCCGGGCACGCGCCCCATGACCAACCGGGCCAAGGCAGCCCTTTTCAGTATCTTGGAGGCCCACGTCAGCCAGTCAGACTTCCTCGATCTCTTTGCCGGCACCGGGCAGGTGGGCATCGAGGCGCTGAGCAGAGGTGCAGGCCACGTGGAGTTCGTCGAGCTGGGCCCGGCGGCGCTGAGAGCGATTCAGGCCAACCTGAAAACGACCGAACTCGAAGACCGCGCCACCATCGTGCGGGCGGATGTCTTCAAGTACCTGGGGGGCACCCCGCGCCCCCAGGACTACATCTTCGTGGCGCCGCCTCAGTATCGGGGATGGTGGATCCAAGTCTTGCAGCTCATCGATCAGCAGCCCGAATGGCTCCACGAGGATGGGTGGGCGATCGTGCAGATCAACCCTTCGGAATACGAGGAGGTCGACCTGAACCACTTGGTGCTCTTCGATCAGCGCACCTACGGCAGCGTGATGTTGTGCTTCTATGGGAAAGCCGAACGGGGCACACGCGACTGAATGTGCCCCGTCGACCGGTTGTAGAGCCCACGCCGACCTAGCGTGCCTCCGCGATATCCGGGATGTGTGTCTTGCGCTCCACCCAACCCAGCAGCCGATTCGTGGCAAACGTCAGCAAGAAGTAGATCATGCCCGTCACGAAGAAGATCAGCAGCGGCATATGAAGGGTACCATTGACCTGCTGAGCACGGCGCATCAACTCCGCCAGTCCCACGGCGTAGACGAGCGAGGAATCCTTCACGACGACGGCGGCTTCGTTAGACCAACCGGGAATTGCATCACGCAGGGCCTGAGGTAACACGATACTGAAGATCGCTTGGCTCCGTGTCATCCCCAGGGCCCGCGCTGCCGTCATCTGTCCGCCACTGATCCCCGTGATCGCGCCTCGGAAGATCTCCGCTTGGTAGGCACTACTGCAAATGCCCAGCGCAGCGCATCCGGCGAGGAAAGGCGGCAGGTTCACCGCAGCCGCCAACACATAGTACGCAATGAAGAGCAGCACCAGCGACGGGAACCCTCGCATCACGATGATGTAGCCCCAGGCGAAGACCTGGAGCGCTTTGTTGCCGTAGACGCGTGCCAGCGCGATCGGCGTGCCGATGAGGAACCCCACCGCCAGCGCGACGAGGGTAATCAACACCGTGTACCCGACCCCACCCAGCATATAGGGGAGCAGACGCCAGACTGCCGCAGACATCGCTCCGTACTTACTCCCCGCCAGACAGATACTTGAGTGCCAGGGCCTCGATGAAGCCCTCGGCCTCCAGCTCATCGATCACCTGGTCGAAGCTGTCGCGCAGCTCAGTGTTCCCCTTCTTGACCGCGATCGACATGTGCTCGCCCGCGAACTCGGTCTTGAGTACGACCTCGACGCCGCCCTGCTTGACGAAGGCATCAGCAGCATAGTAATCCATGGCGACGATGTCGATGCGCCCGCTCCTGAGGTCCATGATGGCCTGCTCAGCACGCTCATAGCGGAGAACTTCAGCATCGATGTTGCCGTCCACCCACTCTTCCTGAATGGTGCCGGTCTGGACACCCACCCGATAGCCCGACATATCCTCGTTGCGGCTGATCGGAATGCCGGATCCCTCAGCCACGATGATGGCATCCGCGCCGATGAAGTAGGGTTCCGTAAAATCGACCTGCTCCGCACGCTCGGGGGTGGCGCTCATCGCGGCGATAATGGCATCGATCTTGTCACTCTGCAGAGAGCCGATCAACCCATCGAAGGCGATGTCCTGCCACTCGATCTCCATATCCAGCCGCTTAGCGATCTCTTCCATCAACTCGATGTCAAAGCCGGTATAGCTACCATCCTCGGCAATATACTCAAAGGGCTCATAGTCAGCCGACGTACCGACGATCAGCTTGTCGTCCTTGGACTGACAGCCCGTGACGCCTACAACGGCGACAACCATCATCAACGAAAGCAACATCAGGGACCAGCGCTTCATAAGGGAATCCTCCTTAGGTAGAGAACTTGCTTCTCG
>CAZYYC010000478.1:0-2720 GCA_964650935.1 uncultured Anaerolineales bacterium | reverse complement strand
ACGGGAAGGCGATGTTCAAGCAGCTCGCCGACGATGAGGTCGATCACTACGCCTACATCAACCGGCAGTACAAGGCCCTGCAAGCCGGCAAGGGCTGGGCCCCCATCCCGGAGATGGACCTGGTGGCCTCGATCGATGCGGTCTCGCTGGTCTTCCCTCCCGAGCAGAAGGCGCTTGAGGAGCTCCCTGCGGAGCCCACGGAAGAGGACGCCCTGCTCTTCGGGCTCGGCATTGAGGACAAGAGCTTCAAGCTCTATCACGGCAGCGCGGAGCGCGCCGACGACCCCGAAGCGAAGAAGCTCTTTATGCAGCTCGCCGGAGCGGAGCGACGACACTTCGAGATCCTGATGCAGCGTTACGAGTCCCGCTTCCCCTACCCTCGATAGACATAAACGTAGACTCAGCCTGATCGACAACCGACCATAGTGTGGGACCCAGGAGACTGATGATGGACGAGATTTTCGAGATTGCTCAGGTCGGACGTCTCGCGCCTGGCTTCGATGTCGAAGCCCTGGTGAGTGACAAGATCACGCGTGTCGCCCTATCCGACCACCGGGGGAAGTGGGTGGTCCTCTTCTTCTACCCCGGAGACTTCACCTATGTCTGCCCGACCGAGCTGGTGATGGTCGCCCAGCGTTACGACGAGTTCCGCGCACTGGGCGTCGAGATTCTGGCGATCAGCGTTGATTCGCCCCACGTGCACAAGGCGTGGCAGGAGCACGAGCTCTCCAAGATGGTCGAGGGCGGGCTCCCCTACCCGATGCTCACCGACCGCGCGGGACGTATGGGCGAGCAGTACCTGGTCTATGATGACGAGGCGGGCGTGGACAACCGCGGCTTCTTCATCATCGACCCCGACGGCGTGCTCCAGGTTGCCGAGGTCCTCAACGCTTCGATGGGTCGCGATGTCGACGAGATGCTACGGCTCCTCCAGGGAGCGCAGTACGTCTACGCTCGCAAGGACGAGGCCCTACCCGCCTGCTGGCACCCCGGCGATCAGACGTTGAAGCGGGGTGAAGCCCTCATCGGCAAGGTCTGGACCACCTGGAAGAAGTGATCGTGATCGTTGGCGCTCCGCTCTCGCCGATCACATGGCGGCGGGAGCGGGGCTCCGGATAGAACCTCCATGCCCGAACTCCCCGAAGTCGAGACCATCGCCCGCGGACTGCGCCCTGCCCTGGTAGGGCGTACCGTCGAGCACGTGGACGTACTCTGGGCGCGCACGATCGACCGCCCCGCGCCCACCATCTTCGCGGATCTCGTGACGGGTGTTCGTTTCACGGATGTGGGCCGCCGCGGCAAGGTTCTGCACTTCGAGTTCGACCGTCCGTATACGCTGTTGGTCCACCTGCGGATGAGCGGCAGGTTCGCGCTCCGGAGCCGCATCGAGGGCCCCGGGGATGATAAGCACGCGCGTGTTCGTATGGCGCTCGACGACGGTACGTGGCTCGTCTTCATCGATCCACGTAAGTTTGGGCGCTTCTACCTCGTCGAAGACGTTAGGAGCGTCCTGCACCATCTGGGACCCGATGCGATGTCGCCGGCCTTCAACCCGCGGTGGCTGGAGACGGCGTTAGCGGGGCGCCGTGGTGAGATCAAACGCCTGCTGCTGGATCAGCGCTTCGTCGCCGGCATCGGCAACATCTACGTCAGCGAGAGCCTCTGGCGGGCGGGTATCCACCCTGCGCGAGCTGCAGGATCACTCTCGGCAGAGGAGTGCCGGCGGCTGTACGCTGCCATCGTCGCGGTACTTGGCGAGAGCATCGCGGCGGGCGGTACCAGCCTGGAGGACCGGCAGTACGTCTATCCGAACGGGGAGCTGGGAGGATATCGGCTCCATCTGAGCGTCTATGATCGCGCCGCCGAGGCGTGTCCACGCTGCGGTTACGCGATCGAGCGGTTGGTCCAGGGGCAGCGCAGCAGCTACTACTGTCCCATCTGCCAGCCGCTGAGTGGAAGTGAAAGAGAGGAAGATAACGTGGAGACTCAAACGCTGAAGATCAACGGTATGTCGTGCCAGATGTGCGTCAAGCACGTCACACGCGCCCTGGAAGGCGTCGCAGGTGTCACCGAGGTCAAGGTCGACCTCGAGCCCGGCACCGCCGTGGTCACTTTCGATCCGGCGACGGCCGGGCTACCCGCCTTTGAGAGCGCAGTC
Organism: uncultured Anaerolineales bacterium; assembly: GCA_964650935.1. Classification (GTDB taxonomy): domain Bacteria; phylum Chloroflexota; class Anaerolineae; order B4-G1; family SLSP01; genus PWVB01. The sequence goes on along the minus strand of CAZYYC010000478.1, from coordinate 562 downwards.
GCCGAGGCCGGCTACGAGGTGGCAGGCCAGGCTTAAGGTCACAGGGACAGGATTCACAGGACGCGTTACACGGGTCCGTGAATCCTGTCGCACCTTACAGGTCGACGTCCTCGCGGCGGTAGGCGGGCGTCCGCGTCATCCGCTCGGCGATCTCCGCCAGCGTCTCCCCCGACTCGGGGTGTACGTAGTAGGGAGCGATATCCGCCAGCGGCAGGGCGACATGCGGATAGATGAGCACATCAGGATCGGGAATCCGCCGCCCCGCCTCCGACACCTCATAGTTGAAGAGGGCGATATCCAGGTCGATCGTTCGCGCGGCGTTCTTGTCCGCCGTTCGCACGCGGCCCAGTGCGGCCTCGATCGGCGCAAGCACCTGCGCTTTGAGCGCCTCAGCACTCAACCCCGTGCGTAACAGCACCGCCGCGTTCAGGAAGTCCGCCTGATCGCGCGTGCCGACGGGCGCCGTCTGGTAGACCGGCGAGACGGCGACCACCTCGACCTCAGGATGCTCACGGAGCCGTCTCACCGCCGCAGCTAGGTTGGCCTCCGGTTCGATGTTCGA
>CAZYYC010000477.1:0-2726 GCA_964650935.1 uncultured Anaerolineales bacterium | reverse complement strand
GAGCGTTGTCAGCGCCGCGCGATCGCTCCAGTCCAGCACCTGCGCCGCCACCTGGGCGGTGAAGGTCTCGCCCTCGACAGCCGCCACGATCAGCAGCTCACGCTCCTCAGCACCGAGCCGGTCCAGTCGTCCGGCAATGACCGCCTCCACCCGTGCCGGCAGCGCGCCCCAATCGAGCGCTGCCCCCTCCTGCCAGGCGCCGTCCGCATCTTGGACCAGGTCCCCACGCGCCTGCAGCGTGCGCAGCAGCTCCACCGTGAGGAGCGCGTGTCCGCCGGTGCGCGCCAGCAGCATCTGCCGGAAGCTCTCGCCCAGGCGGTTGGGCTCGCTATCCAGGAAGGCATCCACGAACTGCCGACCGCCTGCGGCGTCGGCCTCGCGCAGGTCGATCCATACGTCGCCGAAGTCCCGCTTGAGCTCCGCCAGCACCTTCGCCAGCGAGATCTCCTCTGCAGCAGATCCATCGGTCGGCGCTGAGGCGGCTACCTCCTCCGGACGATAGGCCCCCAGCAGCAGGATGCGACTGCCCGCCAGCCGGCGCCCCAGGTGGAAGAGCAACCCCACCGACCCCTGATCAGCCCACTGCAGGTCGTCGAGCGTGAGCAGCAGGGGATGGGTCTCCGAGAGCGCCCGGAGCAGATTCGTCACCTGCTGAAACAATGCCTGCTGGGCGAGGCCACCGGTACCGACCCGCGAGGTCAGTGCCTGCAGCTCGCCGAACCACCCCTCCTGATCGAGGGCTGCCTGTCGCGCACGCGCGATCAGCGCCGCTCCCGGCACAAGGGTGTCGATGACGTGGGGACCGTGGGTTACCACGGCAGGCAGGGCTGTGGGCAGGGCGGACCAGAGCCGGCGTGCGTGCTCGGGGGCGATTGTGCCCGAACGCCACGGCCTCTCGAGATCGCCGGTCAGCATGCCGAGCGCCTCGCGGAAGGGCAGGAAAGGATCGCCGATCGCGGCAGCGGCGTTACAGGCGCCGCTCACGGCAAGCAACTGGGGATGTGCCTGCATGGCCTGCTGCGCGAATTCGCGCAACAGGGCCGTCTTTCCCCGACCGGCGCCGCCGATGACGAAGGCCACCTGGCCTCGCCCGGCGCTCGCCGCCTCGAGATAGCCTTGCAGGCGCGCGAGTTCCGCCTCGCGGGCGACGAAGACCGAACGCTCGGCCGCCGACTCAGGCGCGGTTGGGTCGAGGAAGGCCGGCGGCGGCAGCGTCTGTGATGGCGCGGAAGCAGAGGCGGCAGCGGCGCGCACCGGCGGGGCCTTGGAGCGCACCTGCTCGTAGAGCTCCTTGGTCGCCTCAGAGGGTGTGGCGCCCAGCTCCTCCTCGAGGATGCTGAGGCAAAGGCGGTACTGGCGCAGCGCAGCGCTGCGCTGCCCGGCCCTGAAGTAAAGGGCCATCAACTGCTGGTGGGCCGGCTCGTGGAGCGGGTCAAGCGCCAGCCACCGCCGGGCGTAGGCGATCGCCCGCTCGGTGCTGCGCTCGCCCTGGGCCGCGTGCCACGTCACCAGCCGCGCCAGTGCGCCCGCTGCCGCATCGCGCAGGGCCTGGGTCTCGAAGAACTGCCACTCATCGAAGGCGGCGCCGGCCTCCAGCGTGAAGCCGGCGAGGAAGTCGTCCCGGTACAGGGCCGCCGCCTCCTCCAACCCCGGCACACAAGCCTCGCACGCCTCGCCGGTGGGGTGCTTGTGTGCTTCGCACGCCGAGAGTGCGGCCCGGAACGCCGCCACATCCACCCATAGATCGAGCGCGGGGTCGAGCCCTGCCGCCTCCCGGTCGGCGACCACCGCCGATCCGCCCAGCGCATGATTCAGCAGGGAGAGGGTGCGGCGGAGATCGGCGCGAGCGTGCGATGCGTCCCATTCGGGCCAGAGCAGGGCCGCCAGCGCGTCTCGCTGGTGGGTGCGCCCGGTCATCGTCAGGTAGGCCAGCAGCGCCATCGTTCTGCGGCGGCCGATGGGCACCGTCTCGCCGTCGCGCTCGAGATGCGGGGAGCCAAGTAGGAAGAGCTTCCAACGTGTCATGATCACCCCCTATCCACGTGCAGAGGGCCACGGAGGGCATCCCATCGACGGGGAGCCTTGGGGATGCGACGGCGGTGGGATATCCACTCTCAGTATAGATCAGAATGGCCTGCCACACAACGTGATTTCGAAGTAGGTACAGCGGCGAAATGAACCCCCAGAGGCGGTAGGGTGATGAGACAGTAGCGCGGATAGGAGGAAGGTGGTGTCATCTCTAGGATAGGAGGTGACCCATGGTGAACACGACAGAGGAGGAGCGGGTCCACGTCAAGCCGGACGTGGACCCGCGGTTGGCCCGTGCGCAGAGCGGCTGTCAGGAGAGCCTGAACGCACTGATGCGGGCACACGACGGCCTAGTCCAGGGCGCCGTACGGCGTCAGGTGAGCGGCAGTGCGCCCTTCGCCGAACTGCTGCAAGCCGGACGGCGCTACTTCAGCCAAGCCTCGATGCGCAAGTTGCACGAGCCCGAGGAGCTCGTCAATGCCCTGTCCAGTTCACTGCGGGTAGCGCCGATTCACTGAGAGCAAGGAGCATGGTATCCAGCTATCGCCCAGCTGAAGCACCCGAAAGCCCATCACTAGACAAGACACATACTTCGCCCACCCCGCACAACCCCGCGCGCGCCCTGGTCCTGCGCAACCCATCTACCTGCTTCGTTGTTGCACTCCTTGTCGCCGCTTCTAGCCCCATCAACCCCGCTG
>CAZYYC010000476.1:0-2734 GCA_964650935.1 uncultured Anaerolineales bacterium | reverse complement strand
CGCCGGCGTTATCGGCGGCCAGCGTCAGGAGGGAAAGTACAAGATTGATGCACGATTCAACCGGCTCACACTCGTCGAGCGGTTGACTGCGATCGGTGCTCTAGCGGATCGAATCACGGTCTCTGATCTGGATGGCCGGACTGTGATCCAGCAGTACTCTCACGATGACCGGTCATTCATGTACATCGACCCGCCCTACGTGCAAGCAGGCTCGCAGCTCTATCTCAATGCCTTCGACGGACGAGACCACAAGGCACTCTCGACGATCGTCAACTCCGTTGAAAGTGCGCACTGGTTGATGACCTATGACACAGCCCCGCTGATCGAGAAACTGTACCGAGATCAGTTCCAGTGCCGCCTGGAACTCACCTACTCCGCCAGGTATCCGGGACAGGCGGAAGAACTGCTCGTGGCATCCCCGTCGGTCGCGCGGGCGATCAAGTCGTTGCAGACGACGCCTGCGATGGCGGGCGCAACAAGCGCCTAAGCAGCGGGTTCACGACCTTCCATGCCTGCCGGACGTCATCCGCACTCACGGAAGCATCGGCACTGTGCGCGATGAGGTTGAACCACTGGATCGATCCGTGCTTGTGCGCGTTACCCGACTGGATAGCACTAATGCCTGACTTGAGCGACTTCTCTTGTCCATAGGCCTGCACCACGCGCTTGAATACATCGCTCAACTGTCCAGTGGCGGGGGTTGGAGAGCCCTCGAAATGGACCTTGATGGTGGCCTCCAATACTGAGCGCACGAGGATCGCGGCCGCGATAGGGAGATTCGAGAGGCTGATCTTGCGCAACTCGAAGTATCGCAGCTTGAGATTCAGCGGCGCGTTCTCGTAGTCCAGCCCCGACAGATCAAGCGTGTCCTTCGTGTCTGGATGGTTGGGTCCACGGCTGCCCGTGCCGCCAGGAGGGCCGGGTGGGTTCGGAGCAGCACCACTCCCGCCAGTGTTGGGGCCACCGGGCGCGCCGGACGCGCCACCTTGGGATGGCCCGGATGGCGTCGGTTGCGCGGGAGGAGTGGGCGGCGCTGGTTGGGGCGGAGCCGCAGTCGATACGCCGTTGAGGCGATCCACCAGGGACTGATACTCCCGGCTGCGCTTCTTGAACTCTGGTGAGCGAGTGTTGAGACGCCCTGCACGGAACTCGCTGACGAGGTACTCCAAAGCGTTGAGCTTCTTCTTCGTCAACTTCACAGCGATCTTCTCAGGCGTCGAAGCCCGCGGCAGAAGCATGCCATCCTTGTCGAACTCGACACCGATCGCGGAAGCAATCTCCTTGCTTCGGTAGGCATACTCGAAGGCTGACATCGCCAGGTCGTCACTCGCGGCGTACTGCCGGAGGGTGTGATCGGAGAATGGCGCTGCGCTGAGGAAGCGCCGCATCACGGCCATCCGCATGAACCTGGCAACCTCGACATCCGGGTACTGTGCCTTCACATCGTCGACCGTGGTCTGCTCGTCGACGAGCGAATAGTAGAAGGTTGCCTGCTGATCGCGACTCCAGCGCCTCTTCGAGATGCCGGTGTGCAACCTCGCGACGTGAGGTGCAGCCGTCGCCCGGTCGGGAGCGACGATGACACGGATTCGTTCGGGGAGATTCTCCGCCTCCACTGCGTACCGCTTCAGCAGCGCGCGAATCTCTGCCTCATGGCCGGGCACGATCGTCGGGTCCTGGAGCGCCTTGAGCGCGCTGACTCGACGGTTGCCTTCCAGCACCGTGTATGGGGAGCTACCGCCGGACGCCGATGCCGACGTCACGATCGGGACTTCGTTGTCGAAGTAGCCGTCACGGAGGATCAGGCGCGCCGCTCCGAGGACGTCCTCGGACGCAAACAGGTACTTCAGCGCACCTGCTTCGTCGTCGCGGCGCGTCGGTATGCGGTAGTTCTCCAGGTCGAGAAGGAGCTGGTCGAGGTCGACCTCGACTATCGGTAGCTGCTCGTAAGCCATATCCAGCCCTGCTCTCGTGCTCCGTCCGGCGATCCACGCCCTCGGTGCCGAACTGGCGAGAGCAGCCGTTCGTCTCTAACGGTAGCTGCACGCCTCGCCCTCCGGGCTGAGACACGTCGGGAGCGACGATGTCCGCCGAAACCCTCTGCACCATCAGCGGCCCAGAGCGGCGCTATGAACTGCTGGCGGACTCATCCGCAATGAGTCCAGCCTCGACCAGAGCTGCGCGCACGGCCTTGCGGTCCACACCCATCCGTCGACCGATCGCTCGCATCGAGATGCTCGCTCGGGTGAGCCGCACGGCCTCCGCCTTCTCGTTGATTCCCAGCCCCGGGCGGCGGCTCGGCACGTTGCGGCGGCGCAGGTGGGAGAACACCGTTGCGCGGTGGATGCCGTACCTCTCAGCGAGCGCCTTGACGCTCATCCCGGCCAGGTAGTCGCCGACGAGGGCGTCCACCTCGGAGGCGGTGAGAAAAGTATGAGCCGTCTCGACAGTCCTCTCAACAGGGCCACGATCATCCTTCGGAGCGGTATCCTGGGGACGTCGAGAGACCTCGTAGACCCAACGGTCTAGGCGGTTGACCAGGGTTTTTGTCTTGGGGGGCGGAGTTGCCGAACGTACTACTCAGGCACCCCAAATGGTTCTGGCGTGAACTTTCGACTGCGGGACCGGCTGGTTGCTCCGCATCGCCCGACTGATCCTTCGCGTGCTGAGCCCGGACGAGCAGTAGTGCCCCTTATGGTGGTGTAACCCGCTGGTGACCAGCCCGTCGGCCTCC
>CAZYYC010000475.1:0-2735 GCA_964650935.1 uncultured Anaerolineales bacterium | reverse complement strand
TCCCGCCAGAAGGCGCCGGTCATGTCGAGCCACTCGAGCGCGCTGTGCATGTGCAACTCACAGATGGTGGGAAGAACGTCAGCATAGGTCGCCCCCAAGGCCACGCACGCCTCCACCGCACACTCGGCGCCGGGAGCCAGCTCAAAGGGGGCTTCGGCCTCGAAGGGCGCCTCGGTTCGTGTCCACGTGCCGTCGTGGAGGTGGACGCCCGCCGTGCCCCAGGGCTGGGAGAGCAGCAGCGTATTGTGACGCAGACTCACGGTGGGGCGGGCGAGCGCGCGGCGTTCAGGTCGTGTGTCCTCGTAGTCGCCGATCAGCAGGTCGGTCGCCTTGAGCACCACCTTGCCGCGTAGCGTGGTGCTGCCGAGGTTGCGCAGGACCAGGACGTGGAACGCGCCCGCAGGTCCGGGTAGGGGAGCCGGTGCGAGAGGGGCGGTTCGGGCATCGCGCGCCACGGGCGCGAAACTGACGACGGCAGCTTCCAAATCGGCGGTGCGGGCTCTGGAGAGCGGCAGGACATCGTCGGCATAGGAGGTCTCGCTGCACAGCCCGCCGGTCGGTTCCTGCGCCGAGGTGATGGGGATGATGATGTGGTCCTCGTCGTCGCCGTCTTCGACCCGCAGGGAAAAGGCCAGGTCGCCGAGGTACATCAGCACGTCGAAGTGGTGATACATCCCGGCGCCGAGCCCGAACTCGGGCGTCCCTGTCGGCGCGGGATAGAGGCGGGTGGGCAGCGCGACGAAGCGCAGCGTGCCACAGACGCCGTGACCGAGAAGGACCCGGGCATTGGACTGGGTGAAGAGGGCCTCGACGTTGGGGGCGGGGATGTCGACGTGGTTGCCACCACGTCGTGAGCGATCGAAGGCGGCGTCGGCCTTCTCGCCCTCAAAGAAGGACGACCCGGCTGCTCCGAGGAGATCGGACCATGACCTGTAGATGAGTCTGGCAGCTGGCATCCACAGCCCTTTTCGGCGATGTGGTTCTACTCAATGGCGATTGCCTCCATTGTACACGAAAGTTAGAGAAGCCACAAGCCCTAGGGGCTGAGATCATCGTTATGGCGTAGATCTGGTGGTAACGGAGGGCAGCGACCCCTAACCCTGCGGGGAGACCGGCGACGCGCGGGCGCGGGGGTGCAACAAAGGTTGGTGTGGGCGACGCCCCGGGACGGGGCTAGTAGCTTGGTTGTGAAGGCTCCCCGCCCCGTCTCGGGGCGGGCTGGTCTGGCGGCGAGTGGTGCGAAGCGGAGGGGTCGCCGCGCCCGACGCCCCGGGACGGGGTCCTCGCGGACGAGGGGGCTGCAAGCATGCTGCGCGACGGGGCAAGTCTGCTGTCGCAGGCTCGTTGCCGCGTCCCCGGGCGCCACGTGGTGGGGCGGGTTGCGCCGCAGGCTACTGACGGATCACCAGCGGCAGGTAGACGACCGACAGCGTACGGGCGACCCAGTAGCCGCTGCTCAGCCGGAAACCGGCGCTCGTCGCCGCCGGAGGGCCGGCGAGGCCCTGACCCACGGTGCCGTTCACGCGATAGCTCGCCGAGGCCGAGGGCCGGCCGCCGCCGGCCAGCACGTGCCGGCTCAGGTTGAACTGGGTCGATGACTGCGCCCCAACGATCGTCGCGGTCACCAGCAGCAGGGCGAGGGCCAGGGACAAGGCCAAGGTCTTGGGGCGATGCCGGGGTCTGTGGTGGTTCATCTCACCCTCCTACTGCAGTGTGACGTAGACGTAGATCAGGTCGTCGGGGTCGCCGGCGGGCTCCAGCGCCTTGGCGAAGACGGTGCCCGGCTGGGCGGCCTCGACGCCGTCCATCGTGAGTCGTGCGGCGCGCGTGGCGCCGCCGCCTCCGGCGGTCGAAAGGAGATCGCCAGGGCGGATGTCAGTCGTGCCGAGGGCCGAGGTCCTCACCAGGGCCGGGCCCTGAACGACGACCAGCAGGTACTCGCCCGGTGCCGCGTCACCGGCGGGGGTCACCTCGATCTCGGCACCTGCGCCCTGGGCAACGTCGGTCGACTGCAACTCGGGATCGAGGGCCTCGAGATTGAAGCGGCTGAAGACGACGCCGGCGACCGCGGTGCTGTTGGCCACGTCGGCCCGGCTGACGCGGACCACGGGGCCGTCCACACCTGTGACCGAGCGGTTGATGCCGCTGAAGACCACAACGTCGCCCGGCGCGAGCGGGTCAGTGCCGCCGTTCTGCATCACCTGCATCAGAGCGCCCGCCATCTGCACGTTCAGCGAGAAGAGGTTGTCCGGCGTGTAGAAGCCGTAGTTGTTGTCGGTGCGGCTGGTGCGCCCGGTGACGCCGCGAAAGTCCGTGCTCTGGCCCCACACCCCGTAGTTGTTGCTGCTGACTCCGTAGACGCCGACGCCGCTGCTGCTCGAGCCGTAGGTGCCGCGGTTGGCGCCGATCCCGACGACGCCCACGGCGCCGAGAGGCTGCGGAATACCGGTGATGTTGCCGGCCTCGCCGCGTACCGCCTGGTTCTGGGCGCTCTGAGCATAGACGCCGTAACCACCTTGCGAGGTGACGTAGGCACCGTGATCGTAGTGATCTGTGCCGGAGGTCGCCACGCGGATGCCGTAGCCCTGGCTGCTGGTGAAGTAGCCGCCCCAGCTCGTGTCGCTTGCGCCGTAGACCCCGTAGCTGTCAGCGCTGCTGCCCTGTAGGCCGATACCGCCGCCGGCCTCGGCGCGGAGCGCGGTGCCGGTCGCCGGGGCATACCCCGACAACACCGC
>CAZYYC010000474.1:0-2771 GCA_964650935.1 uncultured Anaerolineales bacterium | reverse complement strand
CCAGAGGTCGGAACAGCTTTCCAGCCTACATCGGCAGCAGTCCCAGCGCGCGGGCGCGCGCGACCGCCTGCGTGCGGGTGCGCACGCCGAGCTTACCGTAGATGTTGCTTGTGTGCCCCTTGACCGTGCTCAGCGCGATGACGAGATCCCGCGCGATCTCCGCGTTGCTGAGGCCCCGGGCGATCAAGCCGAGCACCTCGAGTTCTCGCTCGCTCAGCGGCTCAATGAGCGCCGTCGCGCCGCCGCGTGGAGCCGGCTCCGGCTCGATCAGGCGCGCGAGCAGCCGACCGGCATAATGCGGTGAGATCTCTCGCTCGACGGCATCATAGAGCGGGCGTGCCATCGCAGCGCCCTCATCGACAAAGACCCGCACGAAACCCTCGGTCTCGCCGAAGGCTAACGCCTTCGACAGCGGGACCAGCGCCGCCTCCTCGCGCTTCAGCTGGCGGAGCGCCAACGCCTGCAGCACCCAGATCTCCATCGCGCGGCGCATGCGTGTGCGCCGCACGACCGCGGCCTCCAACGGGGTCAACAACGCGAGCGCTGCCTCAGGCTCTCCGAGGGCCAGCCGAGCCCGGGCCAGGACCAGCTGCGCCAGCTCCTGAAACTCCGCCGCCGGCCCGCTACTACCACGGGCACCCACCCATCCCGCGTCCTGCTCAACCCAACGGCGCACGGCCCCGAGCCGGCCCTGCAGTACCCAGAGCCACACCTCGAAGCAGTCGACAAAGCGGTCATCGAGATCGGTCACACGCGAGCGCAGCGCCAGCTCCCGGGCGTCGCTGATGGCGCGCCGGGCGCCCTCTGCATCGCCCAACGCCTGCCGGGCCATGGTGAGGGAGACGTAGCCGACCACGGCGCCCATCTCGATCAGGCGCCGCGTCAACGCGATCCCCTCCTCCAACTGCGCGATCGCCACCTCGAGCCGATCCTGCTCACGCTCCACCTCACCCAGCCCCATCAACGCCTTGCCCGTGATCGGCAGGCGCCGACCCTGACGATCGCGCCCCAGCTCCAGCACACGCTCGTAGAGCGCGGCGGCCCGCGTCAACTCCCCACGGATCATCGCCAGGCCACCGAGATTGGCCAGGGGACCGATCGCCATCGCAACCGGGAAGCCCAGCGAAGCCGCCGCCAATAGCTCCTCATAGGTCCTCACCGCCCCCGTGAGATCCCCGGTGACCATCTGGGCCATACCCAGATTGCTGTGGGTGAGCAACCGCATCAGACGCCCCATATCCGCCGGCAGTAGGGCCAGGGCCTGCCGCGAGGCGGCTACGGCCCCGGTCGGATCACCCTGGAGCAGCGCAAGGATAGCGGCGACCGCGTCCGCAGCACCGACCACGTCAGGTGCCGGATCCCCGGCGCGCGCCCGTGTCAGATGGCGGCGCACCTCCTCCGCCGGGCGACCGCTGAAGAGCAAGGCTGCAGCGGTCCAGACATCGAGCAACGGATGCTCCGCGAACGTCGACGCCGGCAGTGCCCCCAGCCGATGGAGCAGGGTCTCGGTCTCGCCGTGCATCAACAGCGACTCACCGTGCGCCAGCAGAAGCCCGGCGACCCGGTCGAGCTCCGCCGCAGCATAGGCGTGATCGACCGCCTCGGCAATCAGGCCCTCACCCTCATACCATGCGCTCGCGCGACGGTGGAGCTCGGGCCCGAGCTCCGGCGCGACACGGGTCAGACGATTCGCCAACAGGTCACGAAAGAGCCGGTGGTACCGGTACCACGAACGGCGGTCATCCAGCGGCACCAGGAAAAGGTTCGCCGTCTCCAGATGGGACAGGTAGGCCCCAGCCGAGGTCCCGGCGTCAGGCGCAACCGGCTCGCCGGTTACCGTTGGGACCGGCACGGCGTCCAACAGATCGAGCAGCTCGTCACACAGCGGCGCGGTGAGCTGATCGAGGATGGAGGTCACCAGGAGAAACTGCTGGATGCGGGCGGGCTGACGCTCCACGACCTCCTCGATCAGGAAGTCGAGCAGGTGCCGCTGCGTTGCCCCCAGCTCTCCAACCAGCATCGCTGCATCCTCACGTCCCTGCAGGCTGAGCACCGCCAACTGCAGCCCCGCAGGCCATCCCTCGGTCCGCGTCTCGAGCGTCGCGCGCGCCTCGGGGGGCAGGTCCCCGAGCCCCGCGTTCCCCAACACGTCGGCGATTTCCTCCGTCGTGAAGCGTAGGTCACCGGCGCGCAGTTCCACCAGCTCGCCGCGCGCCCGCAGTCGCGCCAGTGCCCACGGCGGGTCGACGCGCGTCGTCGCGACCACGCGCAATCTTGGCGGCAACGCCTCCAGCATCAACGCGATGGCCTCCTGGACACGCGCGCCTTCCGCCAGATGGAGATCGTCGAGAACCAATACCAGCCCCTCGACCGGCATCCCACCGCTCAGCTCGCCTTCGAGCGCTGCGTGCACACGGTTGAGGAGCGGGGTCAGGAGCTGCGGTAGGGCCGGCGGGCGCAGGACCCCGAGCGGCGAGAGCGCGAGCAGGTCGGGCTCGGCGCCCCACGGGGCAAGTGCAGCGCCCAACACCTGCAGGAAGCGTGCAACGTCACGCTCACGCTCCGTCAGGGAGATCCAGGCCGTGCCCCAGCATCGTGCGTCGAGGACACGGGCCCACGCAGTGACCAGGGCCGTCTTACCGTACCCGGCGGGCGCCGAGAGCAGCGCCAGTCGCTTACCCGGTCGGCGGATCTCATCCAGCCGGGAGAGCAAGCCTGGTCGTCCCACCCACTCCGGGCGGAGGGGCGGGACGACCAGGCGGGTGCGCATC
>CAZYYC010000473.1:0-2780 GCA_964650935.1 uncultured Anaerolineales bacterium | reverse complement strand
CCCAGCGATTCGCCGGCGTTTCGGGACAGACCAGGCGGATCGGCCCCTTGTCCGGCTCGGCTTTCGTGATCCACTCGCCGTCCTTCTGGAGCGCGATGATCGCGTTATCAAGCTCGTCGCGCGAGATCTCGATCGCGTACCCATCGGCAGCGGTTGCCGTAATGGAACTGAAAGATCCGGCCCCTGCTTTATCGAGAATCCCACTTACCTCCGGACCACTCCATGACCCCGTCTCATTCTCGCCAAGAGACTTCTCCATCAGGATGTCCTCAAGGTCCCTCTGCGGTAGAGCGGCCAGCTCGCCATACCCAAGTTCAAGCGGTGTGCTCACTGCCCCATCGATCGTCAGCGTCCAATCGACCTTAGGGATCCCGCCACAAGCCGTCAGGATCAGGATCACGCCAAGCAGTAGACTGGACCACGACAACAGCTTACGCATCTTCATCGTTGCTCCTTTCGCGTCGTCAGAAGTTCGGTTCACTGCACCTTGATCTCGATGACGCCCTTCACCTGCGCCTTGCTGGAGAACCCCGGCATCACCATACTGAAGCCGCCCTCATCTCGAGGGGCCACGATACAGTCGGCGCAAGCCCCAACTTCGGCCAGATCAACCTCGCTCTCGAAACCGTCATCGGCTACGAAGACCAGGGACATGGCGCCTGAATCGACACCGGCCTGCTCCAAGAGGGTGTTCACCGGAATCCCTGCAAAGGTGCTGGTTTCACCGTCCTTGTTGGTATACTCCGCATTCACGGTATTCATCGCCTTGAGAGCGTCCTCGCTCCAGCCGACCTCGTTTGAGACGGCGCCGGTTATCTTCAGCGCAGCATCCGTCGGCACTCCGGCTGCATCGCCACCACTCCCACCGCCACACGCAGACAGAATCGAGACTACCAGGATCGATATCGCGACCCAGACACTAAGTTTCCTCATCATCTTGCTTCTCCTCTTCTATGATGGTTGGTATACACAGAGATAGATCCCACGACGTCGCAAAGCGCTCGCTAGATGTCCGGTAACCACCTCCTCATCAAGGTTGTACGACAAAGATGGGGATCAACATATCCCGGGCGATCAAGTGTCCGTGGTTTCCTGAGCGCCCATCCTCCTCCACACTGTGCATCCCATGATCGGCAACGATCATGACCAGCGTGCTCTCCGGCAACTCGGCCAGGATCTCCCCTACGTAGCCGTCGACCGCCCGGATCGTAGCGGCTTCCTCCGGTGCGCCGGGCCCATAGGTATGCCCGGCGTCGTCGATGCCGTGAAAGTGAATCCACAAGAACTCAGGCATCCCCTGCCGGATCACCTCCAGAGCATTAGCGAGCACGTTGTCATCCGTGCTGCCGTCTCCGTCGCGATCACCCGACAGGATGATCTCGGTCCGTGGCAGGTTAAACGCCAGGGCGTTCCCTTCCACCGCGGCACTGGTGAGACCTGCCTCAGCGATGACATCGAAGATGGTCTCGACCTCGGTGCGGCGGATACCCCGATGCGTTGCACCGTGGACGCTCGGCGGGGCGCCGGTGACCATCGAAGCGGATGAGACCGAGGTCACGGGGGGATACGTGGTCAGGGCCGGATGGGGAGGCGCCAACGCTCCCAGCACGGGGATGAGACCTGCTTCACGTGCCTCGAGGTACCGCACATAGCCGAAGCCATCCAGAAACAGCAGCACCACGTGCTCAGCCGGCGCTGCGTCCAGCGCACGACCGGTGGCCTCCGACGGTGCCGGGCGCCCGAGCGCCGCCGCCAATGTGGGCGCGATGTCCGTGATGTGCGCCGTCACGGGCGCCGGGGGCACCAGCGGCACGACCTCGATGCGCTCCGGGCGGATCGACTGCTCGCCGATCCGCAGCTCGCCCTTCATGGTCCACCAGACGCTGTCGGCTCCCTCCTCCCAGATCACGCTCCAGGTATCCCCGGTTTCACTCACCAGATGCACCGACTCGACCAGGTCATAGCCCGCGGCATAGAGCACGTACTCCAGGGCCACCTCCTGCTCATCGTCGCTGAGCGTCAGCTCTCTGAGCACATCCCGGTTCACAGACCACGACGCACCCTCCGGACCAACGAGGCCGACCTCCCATCCTGGCAAGCATGCAGTCAGCGTTAGCAGGATGAGGAGCAGGCCGGCGCGAGCAAACCAAGATCCACGCCGGCTCATCGCTATTCGCTCTCCAGTGCGACCACATCGGTCACCCACTGCGAGCGTGCCCGGTCGGGAAAGGCCAGCGTCACCTGACCGCGCACCTGAACCAGGACTGCGTCCTGCACCTCATCGACACCGAACACCTGCTCATCACCTGACGCGGTACGGACCACGAAGGAGGAGTTCGCCTGCCGATCCAGCAGCCAGATCAGTGGGACGCCGCGCAGGCGGGAACCCACCTGCGCCGAACGCACCTCTCCATCCTCCTCGCTCTTCAGCATCACCTGCGTCTGCTCCACCGTCAGGACCTGGATCGGCCCCAACAGCAACCTGCCGATCGAGGTGGGCTCACCGTCGATGGTCAACGGCGACTCACGACCCACCACCACAATGCGGCGAATCCCCTTCAGCCAGGCTGAGACGTGGAGATCCTCCGACGCAAAACGAATCCCATCCTCAAAGGGCAGGAGCCACGCTGTATCGGTCAGGTTCTCCCGCGTGATCGTCACGAACCCACCATCGTCCGAAGCCAGGGTCACGCTGTCGAAGTCCTCCACGCCCTGCCCCGCGAGGAACTCCCGGAGCGACACATAGGTAGCCGGATGATCAAGATAAGGCACGACATCGT
>CAZYYC010000472.1:0-2802 GCA_964650935.1 uncultured Anaerolineales bacterium | reverse complement strand
TTTTTTCGCCGCCGGGGGGGGGGGGTTTTGGGGGGGGGGGGGGGGGGGGGGGGGGGGGGGGGGGGGCCGCGGCGGTCGTTGGGGTCGGATCCTGGCTGTATCGCCATAGGGCGGTGATCAGGCCGAGCATGGCCCAGAAGATCAAGGCGGGCTTGGAGCCGGGAGCGAGGGCGTCGGTGAGGCCGTAGGTGTGCAGAGCGATCAACCCACCCAGCAGGCCCAGGGCGAGCGGGCGGTGGGCGGGATTGCTGCGCGCGACGCGCCAGGCCATTGCGGCGGCAGTGCCGAGCAGGGCCAGGTAGGCGATCAGGCCCGGGATCCCGGTGTCGAGCGCCACCTGGAGGAAGATGTTGTGGGCGTGGGCGATGTCGTTTGTGGGCGGGATGGTGAAGAGGGGATAGAGCAGCCATACCACCTCGCGGAAGGACCCCAGCCCGCAGCCGGTGAAGCTGAAGTCCTGGATGGCGTAGAATGCCCTGCTCCAGATCTCGATCCGCCCGCTGAGGCTGACGGTGCCGGTGACCGAGGTTTCAACCCCGCTCACTGCGGCCACATCCCACCAGGCGGTGAGACGGTCACCGCCGACGACCCACCCAGCGGCGACGAGGGCCAGGAGCGCCACCAGGACCAGGGTCCACGTCAGCCGGCGCCACCGGCGCTGCCTCGCGGAGATGCCCCAGAGCGCGCCGAGCGCCAACGCGCCGACCAGGGCGCCGATCCAGGCGCTACGTGACTGGGTCAGCACGAGCACGCCTCCTAGCCCCAATGCACCCAGGGTGAGCAGGGCGAAGCGAGCGACCCAAGCGAAGCGTGAGGAGCGGCGTGCCTTGGCGAAGGCGATGATCATCTCCGCCCAGGCGCTCATCGCCCACGGAAGGAGCAGCGCTAGGGTACCTCCCAGCTGGTTAGCGCTCACCCCAGCGTCGGGGGCCTCGGGCAGGGCGGTCAGTCGCGAGGGCAGCCTCGCCAGCGCGGGCGCGAGCCACGGGATCTTGTTCCCCCAGCGGGTGCTGAGCAGCCCCACCCCCACGATCCCGGCGCTCATAGCGACCAGAGCCACGATGGCCCAGCGCATTGAGCGCCCGTCATCCTCAGGGAGATTTGCCAGCAGGTGCCACACCGCCAAGCCGAGAATGAGGTTCGTCGCCTTGGGCAACGTCTCCGCCGGGTAGGCCGAGACCAGGATGCCGACGGCTAACATGATCTCCCAGAGGAGGAGGGGGCCATTCGCTGGGGTCACCGGTAGGCAGCGTCGCCGAAGGATCAGGCTCACCAGCCACCACGTTCCCAGCAGGCCCAGGGCGCCAACCGTGGCAGGCGGAGAGACGGTGGGCAGGACGAGAAACGGTGCGCAAAGGCCGACGATCAGAACCTCTGCCAGGAACCTACCGTAACGCGCGCGAAGGTGGGCGGCGGTAAGATCCGGCGAGCTATGTGTGGGTATAGGGTCAGGCTTCATCAGTTGAGGGCTGCGATTGGGGCGTTGTTGAGACCCGTCAATCCCCACGATCCTGAAGCTCTGTGGGCTGCAGGCTATGGGCTGTGTCGGGGGCGCCTAAGTACTCGGGCACGAGTGTACGGACGAGCATGGTGAGGTGGGCGATGTCGCCCGCTCTGGCAGCATCGAGCAAGTCGTCGATGCAGCTCGACAGGCCGGCGCACCAGGCGGGATCGTGGAGCTCATGACCGTTGCGCGAGGCGAAGATCTTCTCGTGAATGGTCCGAGCATGGTGTTCCTCATCCAGAAAGATCTCCTCGAACAGCTTCTCGCCGGGGCGCAGGCCGGTGTAGGCTATCTCGATATCCTCGCCCTCCCTGAGGCCCGCCAGGCGGATCATATCCCGCGCAAGGTCGACGATCCTGATGGGATTGCCCATATCGAGCACAAAGACCTCGCCGCCCTGGCCCAGCGCCGCGGCCTGCAGGACCAGCTGGACGGCCTCGGGGATGGTCATGAAGTAGCGGGTGACCTCCGGGTGGGTGACGGTGACGGGACCGCCCGCCTCGATCTGAGCCTGGAAGAGGGGGACGACGCTGCCCCGGCTGCCGAGGACGTTGCCGAAGCGGACGGCGACGAAGCGGCGACCTGTGCGCTGTGCAGCATCCTGGACGATGTGCTCGGCGATGCGCTTGGTGGCGCCCATCATCGACGTGGGATTGACGGCCTTATCGGTGGAGATGAGGACAAAGGTCGAGGTGCCGTGGCGCTCGCTCACCTCGACGAGGTTGCGCGTGCCGCCGACGTTGTTGGTCACGGCCTCCTCGGGGTTGCACTCCATCAGGGGAACGTGCTTGTGGGCAGCGGCGTGGACGACGACGTCGGGCCGGAGGCGGGCGAAGAGGATGTCGAGCCGTTCGGCGTCGCGCGTATCGGCGATCGCAGGAACAAGGTCGAGATCCGGGTACGCTTGCTTCAACTCACGGTGTATGTGGTAAATGGAGTTCTCACCGTGGCCCACAAGGATGAGACGCGCGGGGGAGCAGCGCGCGATCTGGCGACAGAGCTCAGAGCCGATGGAGCCGCCCGCGCCTGTGACCAGGACGACCCGGTCCACGAGCAGCTCGCGCACACGAGCGATATCGGTATGGACCGGCTCGCGCGCCAGGAGGTCCTCGACCTGGACGGGGCGGAAGCGCTGTACCTCGACGTTGCCGCTGATCAGTTCGAAGATGCCGGGCAGCGTCTGGACCTCCACCTTGGCCTTCTGGCAGAGATTCACGATACGGCGGATCTGGTTGCCCGTGGCGGTGGGGATGGCGATGAGCACGCGCCGGACACGATGCTGTTTGACAAGCTGGGGG
>CAZYYC010000471.1:0-2819 GCA_964650935.1 uncultured Anaerolineales bacterium | reverse complement strand
GTCGCCTGGTGCGCCGGGGCGGTATCATCATCCTCGACGACACCGATCTGCCCGGCGTCGCGCGTGCGGCAAGCTTCTACATCAAAAACCTCGGCTGGACCGTCGAGGCAACCGCACCCGCCGGAGACGAGCACGGGTGGACGGTGCTGCGCACGGCGGGGGGCGAGGACACCCGCGACTTTCGTCACTTTGTCGAGTTCTAGGACCCACAGCACAGAACAGCATCATGGAGGTATAGCGATGAACCTACTGGCATGCGACGACCTCGATCTCAATGCGCTGCAGGCCGATTATCTCAACCTGCTGATGTTCGACATCGACGGCGGCCTGCGCTCCGTGACCCTGCCGCGAGACTACGTCTCCCAGGCCATCGTACGCGACGGCATCGGCTTCGACGCCTCCAACTACGGTTTCGCCAAGGTCGAGCGCTCCGATATGATCGCCATCCCCGACTGTGGCTCCGCGTGGACCGAGGAGCGCGACGGGCTGCCGATCGCCCACGTGCTCTGCGACGTCATCTCCACCCAACGCAGCGACTTCGACCAATACCCGCGCTCGGTCGCCAAGCGAACCGCCCGCCACCTCGTCGACCAGGGCATCGCCGACAGCGCCCAGCTGCTCGTCGAGCTCGAGTTCTACGTCTTCGACGCGGTCGAGTACAGCACCGGGCTGGATCACGCCTCGTACGCCATCCGGTCCGGCGAGGGACTGGGCGGGGAGTCCGCCACGCAGCCGCGCCTCGCCCCGGCAGGCGGCTACCACCGGCTGCCGCCCGAGGACCACTTCTTCGACCTCCGCAACCGGATCGTGCGGAGTCTGGGCCAAGCCGGTATCCCCGTGAAGTACCACCATCACGAGGTGGGCGCCGCGCAGCTGGAGATCGAGCTGGACTTCATGGACCTCCTCAAGGCGGCGGACAGCGTCTGTATCGCCAAGTGGATCATCCGCTCGATCGCCGAAGAGATGGGGTTCAATATCACGTTTATGGCCAAGCCGCTCTACAAGATGCCCGGCAGCGGCATGCACGTCCACCAGTTCCTGGAGAAGGACGGCAGGAGCCTCTTCCCCGGCGAGGGGCTCTACGGACTCAGCCGTGAGGCTCTAGCCTACACCGCGGGGCTGCTGGAGCACAGCCTCTCAGGGAGCCTCCTGGCCTTCACCAACCCCAGCACCAACAGCTTCCGCCGTCTCGTGCCCGGCTACGAGGCCCCGATCAGCGCCACCTTCGCCGAGGGCTCGCGCAGCGCTGCCGTGCGCGTTCCCGGGTACCTCAGAGCCGATGAGATGCGCGTGGAGTACCGGACCGGCGACGCCTCCGCGAACCCCCACTACGCCCTATCGGCCATGGTGCTTGCCGGGGTTGACGGCATCCTGCGGAACGCCGATCCCGTGGCGCTGGGCTTCACGCGCGTGGACGAGGCAGGTGACAGGGTCTTCCCGCTCGACCTGCACGCCGTCCTCGACGGCCTCGCCCGCGACAACGCCTGGCTCAAGCCCGCCTTTCCGGACCCGCTCCTGACCCGCTGGATCGAGCGCAAGCGCGCGGAGGCCGACTACGTCTACAACGCTCCCACGCCGCAGGAATACGAGCTTTACTTCTGACGCTAACGGCAACCAAGGAGGTCCATCATCGCACAGCAAACGCATCCTCAGGGGGCAGGTTCACAGCCGGCACCGATACGAGACTTTCCCCGGGCGATCGCCGAGACCCTTCGCGGCGTTTTCTTCGACATCGACGACACCATCACGACGCACGGGAGGATCGGGCCTGAGGCGTACCGGGCGATCTGGTCGCTCAGAGAGGCGGGATTGCACGTCGTCCCGATCACGGGGCGGCCCGCCGGATGGTGCGACCACATCGCCCGCATGTGGCCGGTCGACGGCGTGGTGGGCGAGAACGGCGCGTTCTACTTCTGGTACGACGAGCGTAAGAAGAGGATCAAGCGGCGGTACATCGATCCGGCGCCTGTACGCGAGGAAAAGCGCCGTCGCCTCACCTTGGTCAAGGAGGAGATCCTGGATACGGTTCCGGGCGCGGCTGTTGCCGGCGACCAGCTTTACAGAGAAGCGGACCTGGCGATCGATTTCTGCGAGGACGTAGCGCCGCTACCGTGGCACGAGGTCGAGAGAATCTGCGACATCTTCACCCGGCACGGCGCCACCTGCAAGGTATCCTCAATTCACGTGAACGGCTGGTTCGGCGACTACACCAAGCTGGGCATGACCCAACGCTTAGCCCAAGAGCTGTGGGGCCTCACGTTGGATGACTGCAGGGACCGTTTCGTCTTCTGCGGCGACTCCCCCAACGACGAACCCATGTTCGAGTACTTCCCCTATGCCGCCGGCGTGAGGAACCTCCTCAACTTCGCCGACCGCATGACGCACCTCCCCGCCTACATCGCGACCAAGGAAGGGGGCGCAGGCTTCGCCGAAATCGTCCGGACGATCCTGTGATCCCCTCAGCACCGAGCAAAGGCGCGCGGAGGCCGACGCGTGCCATACCCCCCGCCCCGCAGGAGGACGATTTCCTTCTGATGCCTGCCCGAAGTCTGCGAAAGGCCTTTCGACGGTGGTCTGAAGGACCAAGCAGCGCATCGCCCGAGTCACCTCACCGGTGCCAAGGTCCAGGTGGATCACGATCGGGTCCGACGGCCGACCACGCCGCGGGCTCTCATCGGCACAGAGTCCGCACACCATGCTACAATACCATCGAGCCCACCCACCAAGAGGCAGTACTGGAGGTACACATGAGCGAGCACCAGGACCTGCCGACGATCACCCTAGAAGAGATTCGTGCGTGGACCGATGAGGCCTCCTAT
>CAZYYC010000470.1:0-2826 GCA_964650935.1 uncultured Anaerolineales bacterium | reverse complement strand
GCTAGGCGCCGATGGCCTCCCAGCAGACGAGGTGCAGGTCGTCCTCGGTCAGGGGGCGGGGGGCGGCGGGCGAGGGGGACGCCGGGACGCTGCGGCCCTCGAAGGCGTGCACAGCCTCAAGGAGGGCCGTCAGGTCGCCGTCACGCTGGTAGAGGTCAAGGGCGTCGCGCAGGTCGCGGAGGTAGGCGTTGGGCAGCGGCTCACGGAGCACCTTGAGCGCCGCCTTGATCTCGCGCCAGGGCACCGCCGGATGGTTGCGCTGCTGTTGCAGGAGCGTGATAGCGGTCTGCTGCAGCGGATCCAGGATCTTCGGCGCCGCGCTGACGGCCTGGCGATGGCGGACACTGCGCAGGATGTCCTCGATCACACGGGCCTGGATCGCGAAGACGTCCACGGCGCCCATCACACGCGCCTCATCGGGTGAGCAGCGGATCAGGGTAGCGATCTCATAGCGGTTGTCGAGGATCCTGCCGGTCGCCAGGTCGTAGAAGCGCCAGACGTGGTCGCGCTCCTCCCCACCGGCGGGATCGGGCAGCGTGAAGTAGAAGAAGAGGCCCCGATAGCCCTCGAGGGCCCGACCTGAATGGATGCCGTCGGGGAGCTGATCGGGACGGATCTCGCCCTGGGCCAGCGCCTCCTGGAGGGCCAGCAAGAGGAACTCGTGGCTGACCAGGTCGGTCTCGGCCTCCAGCTCGGTGAGCACGCTATCGTCCTCGGCGGCGATACGCTGCAGTGTGTTGAAGTTGCGCGGATGGACGACCTCACCGAGGACGCTGGCATCGAGCAGGCCCGCCCGATCGATCTGCTCCAGCTTCTGACTAAGGCTCCGGACCAGTCCCAGCAGGCGCTCCAGCCCCTCCTCGGGGAAGACGTTGACGATCCATAGCGTGTCGAAGGCCGAGCCGATGCGGTCGATGCGCCCGGCCCGCTGGACCATGCGGGTGGGATTCCAGTGGAGGTCGTAATTGACCAGGACGCCGCAGTCCTGCAGGTTCTGGCCCTCGCTGAGGACGTCG
This sequence comes from uncultured Anaerolineales bacterium, assembly GCA_964650935.1. Classification (GTDB taxonomy): domain Bacteria; phylum Chloroflexota; class Anaerolineae; order B4-G1; family SLSP01; genus PWVB01. Next base: position 1,810 of record CAZYYC010000470.1, on the reverse strand, counting down.
GTGGAGACCAGGATATCGATCTCGGCCTCGGACCCGGCGAGCTCGGGGCGATCGTTCGCCCGCGGTGCAAAGCGCGCCACCCGCGGCACGCGCTCGTGGGGCGCCACGTCGCCGTCGATGCGGGCGATGCGCGGCGCGCCCGCCGCCGCCAGCCAACCCGCGTCGGCGGTCAGCTCGCTGTAGAGGTAGCGCGCGGTGTCCTTGTAGTAGGTGAAGAGCAGGACCTTCTGCCCGCGAAGATCGTTCGCGAGCAGTTCCTTGACGCGCGCCAGCTTCGCGTCACGCTCCGGCGTGATGGTCACGATGCGCTCCCAGATCCGCGTCAGGATGGCGATGTCCGCCGCGAGATCGTGCTCGATCTGCGCGAGATCGTAGCGCTCCGGGTCGAGCGCGGGCAGCGCCGCCAGCAGCCCCTCGAGCTCAGTGAGATCGTTGATCCCCTGCATCTGATCGACCGGCGCGTCCAGCGACACGTCCTCCTCCTCGGCTTGGGCCTCCAGGACGCGGAGGGCATGATGGAAGGTAGCGCTATCGAGCAAGCGGCCCGCGGTGAGGAGTCCGCGGAAGGTCTCGAGGAAGGCCAGGGCACGGCGGATGCTGATGCGGAAGGCGGCGACACTCGACTCAAAGCGCTTGAGATAGCGGCTCTTGAAAATGCCGACCAGGGCCGCCTGGCGCCCCAGCTCCATCTCGTCGCGCGCCACGCCGGTGCGCTTGTAGGCCTCCAGGTTATAGGGTGTGAGCATGAGGCGCTCGATGCCCGCCACGACCTCGCTGTAGATCCCGGCGTAGGTGGACTCCAGATCATAGCTGATGCTGCGCAGGCGGCGCGTGGGCCAATGGATGCGCTGCCCGCGGATCGTGGCGTCGGGATAGACCTGGCGGATGAAGGGGCGCGTGCGGCGGATGACGACCTCCTCCAGCAGGTTGTAGAGGGCGGCGGTCTCGCCACGCGAGACGCCGTCGCCCTCGCCGGCAGCGCGCCGGCGTGCATCGAGGAAGAAGCGACGCAGGTCGCCGATACCGACCCCGGCGAAGTAGGCACGATCGCCCTGGGCGAAGAGCATGAGCTGGTTGTAGAGGTCGAAGATGGTGTTGTTGATCGGCGTGGCGGTGAGCAGGATGACCTTCTTGCGCTCCCCGTCGCGACCGCGCCCGCCGTTGGCGCCGATCAGGCGCTCCAGGTTATCGTAGCGGTTGGTGCGGTGGTTGCGGAAGTTGTGCGACTCGTCGATCAGGATCACGTCGGCGTCCCGGTAGGGGCGCAGCTCCACCCCGTCGCGGCCGAGCAGCTCCTGGGTGAGGATCTCGGCGGAGATGGCGGCCTCGCGCAGCTCGCCGTGCCACATCTCGCGCAGCGAGGCGGGGCAGATGACGAGCGCCTTCTGGCGACGGTGGTAGGCGGTGTCCTCCAGCAGCTTCTTGCCGATCCAGGTCTTGCCCAGGCCGACGGAGTCGGCGATCATCACGCCGTCGTAGCGGTCGAGGATGCGACGGGCGCGCCGGACGGCATCCTCCTGGAAGCGGGTGAGCTCGACGGCGGAACGCGTACCGGGCAGCGGCAGCCCGTCGCCGGTGAGCTCCTCCCGGAAGTAGGTGTAGAGCGCCTTGAGGTAGATCTCGTAGGGGGTGTACTCGTGACCGCCGAACTTGGACTCGTTGAGCAGGTCGATCAGGGCGGGCTTGAAGTCCTCGGCCTCGTCCCAGCGGGCATCGTACCAGGTGAGGAGCTCAAGGATGGCGCGCGCGCCGACCTCGGATTTGGTCGCGAGGGCAGAAAACCTTTGGGGTTCGGAAAACCCCAAAGGTT
>CAZYYC010000469.1:0-2868 GCA_964650935.1 uncultured Anaerolineales bacterium | reverse complement strand
ATCCGCTCGCGCATCGTCCGCCCCTGCCAGAAGGGAATGATGCGCTCGGCGTAGACCTCCCGCGCCGTCTCGCTGACCCGAAACGGGATTTTCTCCCGTGCGTCCAGGATCTCCAGATCCTCCAGCGAGTGGCAACAGAGCTCGGGAAAGGTCGGGGCAGCCTTCGGCGCCGGTCCCTTCTCGCCCACGATCAACTCCCCCGGCCCGATGTAAATCGTCCGGTGCTCCATCAGATAGCGGAACGCTTCGGCGCGCCACACGGGGGCCGACAGCGCCCACCGCTCCTGCGCCGCAAACGCCGTCAACAGCTCCGCCCGCTCCGTCGACAGCGTCGGCACCGCCCCCAGACTCTCCTCCCGCAACCGCCGCACCCGCTCCGTTATCCCCATATCACGCCCCTACACTCCCGCTACTCGACCCACGTACCACCAGATCCACCGGCAACACGATTTCCTGTGGCACATCCGGCAGTTCCGCCCGCAGCCGACGCAGCAGCAACTGCGTCGCCGTCTGCCCTACCTCGTACACCCGCTGCGCCGCCACCGTCAGAAACGGCTCCATCCTGAACGACGGGGGCAGATCATCGAAGGCCACCAACGCCACGTCCTCCGGTACCCGCAGCCCCAATCCCTGCAGCGCCCGAAACGCCCCGACGGCGATGAAGTTGTTCGCCGCTACCAACGCCGTGGGCCGCGGCGTCAGCCCCAGCACCTCCTCCGCCATCGCTTGCCCCCCCTTGCGCGTGAACTCTCCGAAGATCACCATCCGCTCATCCGGCGCCACCCCTGCCGCGCGCATCGCCTCGCGGAATCCCTGCACCCGGTCCGCCGCCGTCGACACCTGCCGCGGACCGCTCAACATCGCGATCCGCCGATGCCCCTGCGACAACAAGTGCTCCGTCAGCACCCGTGATCCCCCCACCGAATCCGAACGCACCGTATCCACCGGCGCCGGTACCGTCCGGTCCAGCACCACCACAGGCACCCCCTGCCTGCGGATCAGTGCCACCGACCGTCCCTCGCTGTGCGCCGGCACCAGCAGGAAGCCGTCTACCTGCTTCTGCAGGAGCACCCCCACATAACTGAACTCCTTGACCTCCGACTCATCGGTGTTACACAGGATCACGCTGAACCCCTCTGCGCTCGCCGCATCCTCCACCCCACGCGCGATCGTCGTCCAGAACGGGTTCGTGATATCGGTCAACACCAGCGCCAGCGTATGGGTCTGCTTCGAGCGCAGGCTGCGCGCGATCCGGTTAGGCACATACCCTAGCTGCTCGATCGCTGCCTCCACACGTGCCCGCGTGGCCTCGCTCACATACCCCGAGTCGTTGATCACCCGCGACGCCGTGATCGGCGCCACCCCTGCCAGCCGGGCCACATCCTTAATCGTCGTCATCCTGCCTCCCCTGCATACACCTCCATTCTACTCGCATTCTGCTCACACCCAGCACCAGCCGTCTCGATCGCCTCCACTGTAGCGCATGCCGCCGGCTTGCGTCTGCTGTAGCGCATGCCTCCGGCTTGCGCATCCGCGGGAGGCAATCGAGACGATTGCCCTACACCCGCCATCCCTGAACCCCGTCGCAGCGGGCAACCGCCCAAGGCCCGCAGCCAGGCCCTTGGGCGGGATGGCGGCCGAGGCGTCCGGCGAGGATGCCGCCGGCGCCCGTAGTTAGGCAGCAGACACTACCCCACCCGGTGCCTCAGCCCGGGCAGGCTTGCACACCCGCGCCATCGACTCGACGGCGCTACAACCTCACAACCGTCGTACGATCAGCGCCGTACGCGCCGCAGCGGTCGCCCCGCTGCCACAGCAGCAAGCCCCAACGCAACCAACGCCCAGACGGCACTGGCTCCGCGCAGCTCTGCAATCCTCACCGCCGTCGGATCCTCAGCTTGAATACTCACATCATCGAAGTAGAGAACGTCATCTTCACCCGAGAGAAAGATGCCGATATGCGTAGGGTTCCCCTCGAGATCTACGACGTACCTCGCAGAGGTCCAGCTGTCCACTGGAACATCCGCTTCAATGTCGACCACAGTAACACGCCCACCGGCTCCTACGCAGTCATCGGTGCTCATTAGCGCAACTTCGGCTTTGCCCGGCACTGCCGCCTGCGCCAACACCCGCAAGTTGACCTCAAGCTGATTCCAGGCAGGATTCGTGATTGCCACCGCTTGGCAATACTCCGTGAAGCCCTTATCCGGGGTGAAGTGCAGCACCCGGCTGGAGTTGTCCACTGGATCTATGCATAGCTCAGCTTTCTGACCTACGGTACGGATCCACCCCGGAATCGGGTCACCCAACGTCTCAAAATCGCCATTCACGACGCCTATATCACCACACAATACAGTCAGAGGAAACGCCAAAGCGAGGGCCAACCAACACAACACCAGAAGAACCCGCGGGGACCTACCCATGACACACCTCCACAAATCGTGCACATGAAGGAAGAACAGATCATCATCATTATAATATCTTCCCCGCAGCAACACAATCTCCACTTTCGCCATCCACGGCGTCCGACGCCGCGGGGCAGGGATGCCAGCTTGCTCATCAAGGCTTCCCGCACCCCGGTCTGTGAGGTATCGTATGCGACTCTGCCGATCGCAGGAGTGATACCGGCACAGCCTGCAGTCATGCAGACCACGATAGCCCCTCCCAGAGTCGCTTGACATACACCCCGAATGCCGGATACTCGGCCCTGAACAGCATATGATGCATAGCGTCGCCCGTGCGTTGATCGTCGATGTGCCGATCTCTCAGATGTACGATTCGAGGACTTGCTGACTTGACACCTTCCCGCGTCCTGATCACCGGCGGCGCCGGTTTCATCGGCTCTCACCTTGCCGAGGCCCTCCTCGC
>CAZYYC010000468.1:0-2870 GCA_964650935.1 uncultured Anaerolineales bacterium | reverse complement strand
CCACGGTGTACCTCGAGACTGACATCGCGCACGGCCTCGAGCGTGCCGAAATGCTTGCTCAGATGTTGGATCTCGACAATGGGTTGCTCGCTCATCATTCCTCCCTCAGGCCCGCTCCACGGCGGTCTGTGCCAGCCGGTCATGGAGCGGTCGACCGCCGAGCGCAGGATGGGCCCAGATCAGGCTCAGGCCCGGCAGCGGCAAAGCAGCCACGAGCAGACGCCGTACCGCGCGTCCCCAGGAGAGTGAGTCGCCCTCGCTCGTGGTCAACCGCAGCCCTACCGACATCATCCCCGGCGTCTGTCCGCCCTTGGCCCAGAAGCCGAGCATATACAGCGCCGCCAGCACACCCATGACGGCGACCGGCGCCCACGAGGCCGCGGACCCGGTGCCCACCAGGCTCCCGACTAGGGCAAAGACCGGCAGGCCGATCAGATCGAGGATAACGAAATCGACCATCACCGCGCTCAAGCGATGCATCACACTCACCGGCTGCTCACGTCCTTGGCGCGCCATCCCTTGCTCTATGTAGAAGACGACGCGCGAGAAGACCAGCGTGACCAGCAGATAGACCAAAGCCACCATCGTGTAGGTCTCGAAATAGGCGAAGGTCCGCGACGCGTACTCACGCCCGCGCCGCAGCATGTCGGAGATGGCAAGCACCGAAACCAGCGACGAGTCCTTGAGCATGGCGATGAACTCGTTACCGACCGGCGGCAGCACAACACGAATGGCCTGAGGGATGATCACGTGGCGCATGGCCTGGGTGCGCGTGAGGCCTAAGGCCCGAGCGGCCTCCATCTGTCCCTTGGGGATGGACTGGATCCCCGCCCTGAAGGTCTCCCCGATATAGGCCCCATAGCAGATCGTCAGCCCGATGACGGCGGAGACACTAGGCCCCAGCCGGACAAAGCGCGATAGTGCGTAGTAGATCCAGAAAAGCTGGACGAGGAGCGGAATGCCGCGGATCATCTCGACATAGAGCGAGGCGACAACGTTCACCGGAAGGGACCGCGCGGTGCGCCCCAAGCCCGCGAAGAGCCCCAGAATCAGAGCAAACAACATCGAGACGATCGTCATCTGGAAGGTCACGACCAACCCGTCGCCGATGAAGCCGATGATCTCACCGTAAGGATCCGGCTTGAGCAGCACGCTGCCGACCACGAAGAGGATCGCGATCGTCAGAGCGATCCACCAGGCGATCATCAGACTTCTCTCGCGCGGAATCGCCGCGCTGTCATCCTGCCACGGCCCCGACGCCGCAGGAAGCATCGTATGCTCAGGTTCGGTCATAGGTTCGCTCCTCAAAAGCCAGAGAACACGGATCGCGATCCGTGTTCTCTGATATGTTCTCAGTGACAGCGGTAACCCTAAGGGGTCAGCGTGATAAGTGACAGGGCTCCGCTGTGACTTAGCTCTCGGCTAGCGTAGCCACTCAGCCTCGAGTGCCTGGTCGATGCCCTCGGCCTGGACTGCCGCCAACCCCTCGTTGATCTTATCCAGCAGCTCGGTATTTCCTTTTTGGACGAGGATCCCGTAGTACTCATCCGTGAACGCCTCTCCCACGATCTTCAATGCTGCCTTATACTCATCGCGCTGCAGCGCGAAGTCGGCGGCGACCGGGGTGTCACAGACCACGGCGTCGATGCGACCGGCGACCAGATCCTCAAACGCCAGTCCTACCTCGTCGTACTCCCGGAGTTCGACGTCTTCCATATCCTGAATCGCGAAGGCACCGGTCGTGCTGATCTGCGCTCCGACGACGGACCCCTGCAAGTCATCCGGTCCGGTGATGCCGCTCTCGACGCGAACGACCACGATCTGTCCGGCGTTGATATAGGGCTCCGAGAAATCGTAGTTCTCACGACGCTCATCGGTGATCGTGACCGATGAGATCACGGCATCGTACTCACCGGCAGCCAGGCCGGCAAAGATGCCGTCCCAGGCCACGTTCCTGAACTCGACCTCAAACCCGGCCTTCTCGGCAATCGCGGTCATCAGGTCGATATCGTAGCCGACGATCTCACGATCCTCGTTGACGTACTCCATCGGCGGCCAGGTTGCGTCCGTCGCCACCACAACAGTGTCGGACGAGGCCTGACACGAGGCCACCATGGCGATCAAGGCAAGCAATGAGATCGCCAGATAGGCAAATTGACGTGTTTTCATACTCTCCCCCCTCCTGGGTCATACTCGTGGCCGAGTGCCACATTCCTTGGTGCTGCGATGCTAACCCCTCGCCGCCTATTATGATCCCAAGCGGACGAAAGTCAACCGACGGTCTACTGACGGACGGCGCGCGCGCGGTTGTACATGATGAGCAGCAGCACCATCACCACGCCCTGAACGATATTCCGCAGCGGCTGAGACAGCGCCAGCACCGTGAGCCCATTGCTCAGCACGGTCATCAGCAACGCCCCGGCGATACTGCCGGTGTAGCTACCGATGCCGCCCTCAAAGGCGGTGCCGCCCACGATCACGGCGACCAGCGAGTTGAAGGCGTACTCATCGAAGATCTGACAGCGGGCCGTGGACATATAGGCCGCGCCGAGCATACCGGCAAAGGCGGAGAGCATCGCGGAGAAGACATACATCAGGATACGCACACGGTTCGTCTTGATGCCGGTGAGCTGTGCGGCGGTGGGGTTGTTACCCGTCAGGTAAAGCTGTTTGCCGTACCGTGAGCGATTGAGCAGGAAGAAGACCAACGGGAAGAGCACTACAGCGTACAGCGAGAGCGAGGGCAGAAATCCGCCGATGCGGCTGATCACAGAGTTGATGAAGTTGGGAGAGGCGTACCCGCTGGGATACCCCTGCGTGAGGACATACTGCATCCGCGTGACCACGTTGCTGATAGCCATCGTCACGAT
>CAZYYC010000467.1:0-2874 GCA_964650935.1 uncultured Anaerolineales bacterium | reverse complement strand
GCCCGGCCTTCCGAAGCACTGGGACGTCAGCAGAGCCGTAGCGGAGGCCTATACCGCCGGGGCGCCGCTGAGGCTGGGACTCACCTCAGCCGACGGGGCCTTCCACAGCGGCAGATACTTCTACAGCTCCGACATCGGCGGCGACGGGTCGGCCTGCCCCACCCTCACCGTCCTGTGGGGCGACCCTGTTCCGGACCTCACCAAGCGCGCCTCAACAGGCTCGGGGAGCTCAGGGGACACCATCACCTACACGCTCGGCATCCGCGGCGACGGGGGCCCCCTCACGCTGACCGATACGCTACCCCTGGGGCTGGACGCCGTGAGCGTGGCGGCGCCCGTCGGCACCGGCACTTGGCCCGTGTATGACGCCGAGAACCGGGCGCTGAGCTGGAGCGCCAGCCCACCCGCCGGCCAAGCCGTGACGCTCACCTACAGCGCGCGCCTCGCTGTGGGTACGCCCACAACGCTAGTCAACACGGCGCTCCTGGAGAGCACAGTCGGCAGCATGCAAGAGGCATCGGCCACCGTCATCGCCAACCCCCATCGCCTGGCGCTACCGCTGATCCTCCGCGCACGCTGAGTCGCTGCGGCGTAGCGGCGTAGAGTCGTCGCCAACCTTGCGAAGGCTAGCAGCAAGCCTGCCCTCGTCGACGGTCACGCGACCGTTCGGACCCGCAAGCCTAGGCACGACGCAGCCTTCGCAAGGTTTGAGACCTAGTTATCCCCACCTCCCCTCGCCCGCCTTAGTGAAACTCTAGACCTTTCTTGACCCGTCCAAGACGGGCGCCCCGTACAATGGGGGCATAGGGTCAGACATGGGCCGCTGCTGTTCCCTATCCCGGTCCCAGTCCCTCGAGCAGCAAACACGGGAGGGCACCTAGTGCGGATCTGTTACGTTCTTCCTTCGCCGACCTTCGGTATGCATCAATACACAGCCGACCTCGCGAACCGGCTCGCGATCACCGGACACGAGGTGCATGTCGTGACCACGACCCGGGCGCCACGCGATCGCTATGTCGCGCGGGTGCAGGCCCATACACCGGTCACGACCAAGGACAGCGGCTTCTCGACCGACAGCTTGCGCACGCGGCAGCTGCGCCGGCTGGAGGCGGCGATCCTGGACCTCGATCCCGACCTGGTGCACTTCAGCGGGCCGCATCTGTGGAACGTGCCCCTGCTGTGGCGCCTGAAGCGCGAGAGGATCCCCACGATGCACACGTTGCACGACCTGGACCCGCACAGCGGCAGCGGATACGGCGCCCTGCTGCGGGTGTGGAACCGGCAGGTGATCCGGACGGCGGACCATATTATGGTCCACGGCGCGACCTACCACGAGAGACTGCGCGCGATGGGTGTGCCCACCGATCGCTTGACCTCGACGCCGCTGCTGCACCTCTTCATCGGCGGGGCGTGGATCGGCGCCTGGTCCGACCTGGCTCGAGCCGTCGAGTACCAGCCGTGGGCCCTCTTCTTCGGTCGGCTCAAGCCCTACAAAGGGCTCGAGTACCTGATGTCGGCGTGCGCGATGATGAGCGATGTCCGCACCTCCCCGGCTCGCGTCGTCGTGGCGGGCTCGGGCGACCTGGCATCGTTGTGGGCAGGCCCGCTGCCGCCACGCCTGGAGGTGCACAACTACCTGATCAGCGACGAGGAGGCGATGGACCTCTTCAGCCGCTGCGGGTTGCTGGTGCTGCCCTATGTGGATGCGACGCAATCGGCGCTGATCGCGGCGGCCTACTACTTCCGCAAGCCGGTGGTGGTGACCCGGACGGGGGCGCTGCCCGAGTACGTGGATGAGGATCGCACCGGATGCATCGTCGAACCCGACCATCCCGCAGCACTGGCGCGGACCCTTGAGGAGCTTCTGAGTGACCCGGAGGAGCTGCAGCGGATGGGGAGCGCGGGGCGCGCGTGGTATGAAAGCCGCCGGACAGACGAGGAACAAGCGCTCCTCGAGGCCTACACCCACCTCGCCGAGGCCCGCCGCCGCGCGACCGCTCACGTCCCGCTTGGTTTGAAGGGAGAGGGATATGATTAGTGAGAGCCAACGTGCCCCTTGGGGCTCAGATAGGGTCGCTGTACCGGCGAAGCCGCGGGCCAGCCTGCGTCTCAGCGCGCCGGATCGCAAGTGGCTGCTGCTGGGGTGGGACTTAGTGATGGTCAACGCCTCGCTGCTCGTGGCAGCGGTGCTATGGAATGGCTTCACCTTCAGCAGCGCGGCGCTGGTCGCGTATGCGAAGTGGTTCATCACCCTCTCCATCGTCTGGTTCGTTATCGGCACCGTGCTCGACGTCTACAACCTAGCGCGCGCGGCCAGCACCTCCGCGATCATCGCCGGCGCCGGCAGCGCCGCCTTCATCGGCGCGATCCTCTATCTGGCGATCCCCTGGCTCACGCCACCGATCCTGCGCCGCAGCTATGCCCTCGGCTTCGTCACCCTGATGACGGGCTCTATCCTCACCTGGCGCGTCTTCTACGCGCGGACGCTGGTACATCCCGCCTTCAGACAGTATGGGCTGATCGTGGGGAACCCGGCAACGAGGTTGGACCTGACACGCGCCATTCAGGCCGCCAGCCGGCACGAGAACGCCAACCCCTTCCGAGGCAGCGGGTATGAGATCGTGGGCCGCGTCTCCGACGGCGAGGATGTGGGGTTGAAGAGCGGCATCCCGCTCCTGGGGGACCTGCGTAGGCTCGTGCGGCTGGCTCGTCAACATGGCGTCAACGAGATCATCCTCGCCCACGATGATATGCACCACCTGTCGCCGGAGTCGCGGGAGGTGCTGCTCGACTGCCGCGAGTTGGGCCTGCAGATCAGCAGCCTGGCGAGTGTCTACGAGCGGCTAACGGGCCGGCTGCCCGTGGACTACGCCG
>CAZYYC010000466.1:0-2880 GCA_964650935.1 uncultured Anaerolineales bacterium | reverse complement strand
CGGCACCATCTTGAGCAGGCCGGCCACGTCCAGCACCCGTAGGTAGTAGCGCACCATGAGCTCCGGCTCGAAGAGCCGACCATGCGTCTGGACCGTCTGCATGAAGGCCTGGCCGAACTCTGCTTCCTTGTCGTGGGCGTACCCCTTCTCCCCAGCCATCCGACGCAAGTCCGCCATCAAGTCGGTGATCTCGATGCCGCGTGGGCATCGATTGGCGCAGGAATAGCAGGACACGCAACGCCACATATCGCGGCTGGTGAGGACCTCGGTCTCCATGCCCGCCTGAATCATATGAAGCATTCGCCGAGGGCCATACTCCATTTCATCGATCACGGGGCATGAGCCCGAGCAGGTACCGCACTGATAGCACTGCAGGACCAGGCGACCGCCCTCTGTCTCAAGCACTTCGGCGAGGAAGGTAGATGAAACGGCAGCATCTGTCGACATATCATTCACCTCCCGCGACGTGGACGGCCGACGGCCGGCGCGCCGCAGCTTGCTGAATCGGGGTCGCGATACCCTGGAGCCTGGCCTCATCGCTGAGCTTGAGAACCTCGGCGACGCCAGGAACCTCCTGCATCCGCCGCAAGAAGCGGGCCAGGTGGGGACGGGCCGCCTCGTTCTCGGTACGGACCTGTTCAACGCCCAGCTCGCGCACCGTGCCGCTCATCTCTCGCATAATGCGCGACCACTTCGCCCCTTCGGTGGCGGAGACCGATTCGATCCGGAATCTGCCGGGGGAAATGCCGAGTTTCTCCAGCTGGACCGCGAGCTTGTCCATGCGCACCTGGGCATGTTGACGTCCATCGATATAGTGGCAGTCCTGCGGGTGGCAGCCGGAGACCAGAACCGCCCCGGCGCCCAGTCGGAAAGCCTCCATCACGAAATCGCGATCGACCCGTCCGGCACACATGACCATAATGTTGCGCGTGTTCGCCGGGTACTCGAAGTGACTGACGCCGGCATTGTCGGCCCCCATCCCGCTGCACCAACGGCAGGTAAAGGCGAGGACCTTCTCCTCGGGACGATCCGCGAGCAGCGCGTGGATCTGAGCCAAAACTTGGCCGTCGGTGAAGTGGTGCTGGGTGATCGCATTGTGCGGACACTCTGCGACACAGGTACCACAGGCGTGGCACTTCGCCGGGATGATACGCGTCGGCTCGCCGGAGCCGGGCCGGTTGTCGATTGCGCCATAGGGGCAGGCATCGTAGCAGATCGTGCACTTCCCGCCGCGCGCATTGATACAGCGGTCGGGATAGACGTAGGCCACGATCGGATCGATCTCCCACTCGTCGTGGGACAGAACCCGCGACGCACGTCCTGCAGCCCCGCTGCCCTGGCTCACGCTCAGGGGGATGTCCTTGGGGCCCTGGGCGGCACCGGCGAGGTAGATGCCCTCCGTGGGGCTATCGATAGGCTTCAGCTTGGGATGCGACTCCATGAAGAAGCCATGGGTGTCGATCGGCACCGTGAGCACGCGCGCGAGCTCCTCCGAGCCGTCGGACGAGATCGCCGCCGTCGACAAGCCCACCATATCAAACTCGTACTCGGCCGGACGGCCCAGACTTGCGTTGTCGGCACGCACGATGAGATTCTTGCTGCCGGGCACCTCGCGAATTTCGGCGGGACGGCCCTGGACAAAGTGAATCCCCGCCTCCCGAGCACGCTCATAGAACTCCTCATAGCTCTTGCCGGGCGTGCGGATATCGATTCTGAAGATCGTGATCTCCATCTCGGGATAGAGCCACTTGAGGAGCAGTGCGTTCTTGATGGTGTACATGCAGCAGAACCCGCTGCAATACTCGTTATAACGCTTGTCGCGCGAGCCGACGCACTGGATCAGGCCTAGGCGCTTCGGCGTCGTCCCGTCAGAGGGCCGCACGAACTCGCCCACGGTCGGTCCTCCGGCACAGTGGAGGCGCTCGATCTCCATCATCGTCGTCACGTTATCGTAGACCCCGAAGCCGTATTCCTCGATCTCGGTGGGATCCCAGGTGTCATACCCTGTAGCGACGATGATTGTCCCCACCTCCAGGTCGATCATCTCAGGTTCCTCCGCAAAGTTGATCGCCTCCAGCGCGCCACACGCATCTACGCACTTGTAGCACTCGATGCACGCGTCGCGATCGATAGTGTAGATGGAGGGGACCGCTTGAGCCATCGGTACATAGATGGCCTTGCGTGGCCCCAACCCCTCCTCAAACTCGTTGGGAATATCGATGGGACAGACATCAACGCATAGGCCACAGCCGGTGCAGCGATCCAACAACACATAGCGGGGCTTGCGCTCCACCTTGACCTCGAAGTTGCCGATGTAGCCGTTGACCTCTCTGACCTCGGAATAGGTCAGCAGGTTGATGAAGGAGTTTTTTCCCACATCCACCATCTTCGGTGCCTCGATGCATATCGAGCAGTCCATCGTCGGGAATGTCTTGTCGAGCTGAGCCATCCGCCCGCCGATCGTGGGGGACTTTTCCACGAGATAGGTCTCGATCTGCATATCGGCGAGGTCGAGCGCGGCGCTGATGCCGGCGATGCCCCCGCCGATGACGAGGGCGCGCCGTGTCACAGGGACCTTGAACATATCAAGCGGCTGGCTGTAGCTGACCTTAGCCACCGCCGACGCGACGATCTCCTTGGCCTTCTCCAGTGCCTCGGCTTTTTCGTGCGAGTGCACCCACGAGGCGTGCTCGCGGATGTTGGCCATCTCAAACATGAAGGGGTTGAGCCCCACCTCGGAGATACATGCGCGGAACGTCGGCTCATGCATAGCGACGCTGCACGCGGCAACCACGATGCGGTTCAGCCGATGCTCTTGGATATCGGCCTGAACGAGCGATTGACCGGGATCGGAGCACATATAGCGGTGTTCCTTGGCGA
>CAZYYC010000465.1:0-2904 GCA_964650935.1 uncultured Anaerolineales bacterium | reverse complement strand
CCGGCGTCCCTTCAGGGGTAAGTTGGTGCCCGGGATAGACGCCGAAGAGATGTGACACGTGACGATGGTGATCATCAGGATCGTCCCAGTCCTGGGACCACTCCTGCAGCTGACCATGCTGTCCTATCTGATAGGGAAGCAAGCGCGCGCGGGCCACCGTCAGGGCCTCTCGGAACGCCTCATCCGCGCCCAAAGTCTCTGACGCCTCGATGCAGTGCGTGAACAGATCCCAGATGATCGCCAGGTCCATCGTCGACGCCACGCTGACCGCGAGGCGCTCGCCGGCAGGAAGGCTGTACTTGTTCTCCGGCGACGTCGCCGGGGCAGTCACCAGGTGCCCGTGACCATCCTCGACCAGCCAATCCAGGCAGAAGTGCGCGGCTCCCTTCATCAGCGGATAGGCGCGCTCGCGCAGATAGGTGCGATCACCGGTGAAGAGATAGTGCTCCCACAGGTGCTGGCACAGCCAGGCCCCCCCCATCGCCCACATGGCCCAAACCGGGTCACCGTCACCGTAGTTGCCCACGGGCGCCGACTGGCGCCAAAGGTCGCTGTTGTGATGGGCAACCCATCCGTGGCAGCCGTAGTTCACCTCCGCCGTCTCTGCCCCGGTGATCGCCAGTTCAGCGATCATCTGCAGCAAGGGCGCGTGACACTCGCTGAGGTTACACACCTCAGCGGGCCAGTAGTTCATCTCGGCGTTGATGTTGAGGGTGTAGTTGCTGTTCCACGGCGGCTGCACCATGTCGTTCCAAATCCCCTGCAGATTCGCCGGCTGCGTGCCGGGTCGCGAGCTCGCGATCAGCAGGTAGCGTCCGTACTGGAAGATCAGGGCTGCCAGCTGCGGGTCATCACGCTCTGCATAGCGTGCCAGGCGCCGGTCGGTTGGGGCGTCTGCCGCCTCCGTGACCCCCAGATCGAGGCTCACGCGTCCGAAGAGCGCCCGGTGATCGTCCACGTGCCGCTGCACCAGGGCTGCGTACCCTACGTCGAGCGCAGAAGCGATCTCGGCCTCGGTCACTGCGGTGGGGTCCTGTCCGCCAAAGCTGGTCGCGGCAGCCAGTAACAGAATGACCTCGTCCGCACCCTCGATCCGGAGCGCATCGTCATGGCTCGTGATGCGACCGCTTTGGGCAACCACGTGGAGTCGTGCCTCAAAGGTCAGGCCCGCGGGGGCATCGTAACGTACCGGCGCCTCACCCTCATGGCCTTTCGGATCCACATGCGACGGCGCCTGGCCCGTGAGCACGAGCGTCGTGTCACCCGCCGCCTGCATGGCAGATCGCAGTGGGCACGTCATCCGTGCGGTGAAGGTCAAGCCGCCAGGGCTATCGCCGGCTAGACGCACCACCAACACGCGGTCGGGATAGCTGCAGAAGGCCTCGCGGGCGTAGGTTGCCCCCTCCAGCTGATAGCTCGCCGAAGCCACAGCCCGCTCGAGATCGAGTTCTCGCACGTAGTCCTGCAGCTCGCCCTGGACGTCAAAGTCCAGCACGAGGTCGCCCAATGTCAGGTACGGTTGCGTGAAGGGCCCCTGCATTCGCTTGCAGAGCTGGTTGGCGCAGGCCAGGTCGCCCCTGAAGAGCGCCTCACGCACCTCCAACAGCGCCGCCCGAGCCTCGGGATTGTTCCAGTCACGCACTCGCCGGTCCACCGGCACCCGCCGGTCTGCCGGCGCTCCGGCCCAGAGCGTGTCCTCATTGAGCTGATAGCGTGCCTGCTGCACGCCATCGAAGACCATCGCCCCGAGCCGACCGTTGCCCAAGGGCAACGCCTCCACCCACTGCTCCGCTGGTTGCTCGTACCACAATCGCCCCAGATGGGTCGTCATCGTTCCTCCGGCTACATTGAAGAAGGATCAACGCACTCCAGCCAGGCCAACTCATCCTCTGACATTGGCGTATCGAGCGCCTTGAGATTGTCCTCGAACTCCCCCACCGTCCGACATCCGACGAGAGAGAAGAGGTTCAGAGGGTGATGCTGGCTGTACGCCAACGCGATCTGCGCCAGGGTGCGCCCTTTGCGTTCCGCTAGCTCCCTCGCACGCTCCAGTCGCTCCAGGTTGAGGTCGCTCCCGTAACTTCGTTTCACCAGCTCATCCTGAGGTTCCGAGAGCATCTCGAGGTTGTCTCGCCGGTACCTTCCGGTGAAGAAGCCCCCTGCCAGACTGGACCACGTGAAGAGCGCAAGCTGCGTCTGCGCATAGAAGGCGCGCGCCGCCGCCTCAGAGGGTCCACCGATGCTCACACAGCCATTCCACGGGGGCTCCACCATCTCCGCCAGGCTGAATTGCGGGCTGCTGGCGACGAAGGGCGTCAGGCTATGGGCATCAGCATACTGATTGGCCTCCCGGATGCGTTCGTGCGTCCAGTTCGAGCCACCAAAGGCGTCGATCAAGCCGGCCGCCTTGTGCTCATTGAGAGCCTCCACGATCGGCCCTACCGGGACATCGGGATCATCGCGATGCAGCAGATAGAGGTCGATGCTCTGCACCCCCAGACGCGCCAGCGAGTCGTGGAGATCGGTCGTGATGTCATAGGGCGTCACCCGGCGACGATCCTGATTGTGATGCGCTCCCTTGGTGATGATCACGATGTCGTCGCGGAGGCCGCGGTCGCGAACCCAGCGCCCGAAGGTGCGCTCGACATCACCGCCACCATAGACGTGGGCCAGATCGAAGGCGGTGCAACCAAGCGCGTAGACGCCGTCCAGCAGCGCGAAGCTCCCCTCAAGGTTCCGCGAACTGAGCATCATCGACCCCTGGACCAGCCGTGAGATCGGTTTGTCGATACCGGGTACGTAGCCGTATTTCATGGCATTCCTTTGCGCTAGAAGAACGTGCGATAGGTCTCGAGGGCGGTGAAGATCGCCGCGATGTTCTCAAGCGGCACGTCTTCACCGATC
>CAZYYC010000464.1:0-2905 GCA_964650935.1 uncultured Anaerolineales bacterium | reverse complement strand
GGATTGAGATTGCGCGTGAGCGAGGTCTCGGCCAACCTGCCGTCCGCTGAAGCACTGACGACGGCTCCCAGGCCATGGTTGGCGATGAAGGAGTAGAGCGCCGTTTGCCATCGCCCGCCGCGCGCGTTGGTGTGGTGGGCGAAAGCGCTGTACAGCAGGTCGGTCAGCCGGCGGGCGAGAGCATCGACGCGCGCATCGCCGTTGCCCCACTTGGGGGCAGCGAGCAGTCTGCGGCGCAGGGCCTCGTGACCCTCGAAGTCCACCTCTAGAGCCGTGATCAACTCGTGCATCGTGATCGCGCCCTCGTCGAAGACACAGTGGCGGATCGCAGCAAGGCTGTTGACGACGTTGGGCAGCCCGGCACAGATCGCGCCCGTGAGGTTGTAGCGTGCCCCACCGGCGCAGACATCCTCGCCCGCGGCGACACAGTCATCGATGAACAGCGACATGAGCGGATAGCGGCGATAGGCGCAGTGGGCGGCGTCGGCGCGATTGACCATCGCCACCAATCGATCGATGACGAAGTTGAGTTGGCGCCGAAAGGCGTCGAGGAGGTCCTCGAATGTGCTGTGTGAAGGCGCGGGCGGTGTGACTAGGCCCAAGACACGACCTGAGAGGAGGGAGCGACCTTCGTTCAGAGTGAGCTCCAGCACAAACGGCAGATTGAGATAAGTGCCGTTGGGATGAAATGCCTCGCGTCCCGGCAGTGTGTTCTCATAGCAGCAGGAGCAGATGTAGTCGCGTGCGTCCCCCAGGGAGCGACCGTGGCGCAGGAAGGCGGGGATGAGCACCTCGTCGTTGACGACCGGAAAGCCCAGCCCACCCGAAACATAAGCCGCGGCTGCCTGCCAATAGCGTTCCGGCGCCTGCCTGTGCAGTCGCAGGGAGATGTAGGGAGTGGGCATCGCGATACGAAGGGAGGCTTCCATGATGAGTTCCGTCAGTTCGTTGGAGGCGTCCAAGCCTGTAGGGGTGACCCCGCCCAGGCTTCCCTGACTGCCCGGTGTGTACGTCTGATGATCTGTGTAGTAGTCGACGTGTCGAAAGCAGAGCAGGAAGCGCTCCATCCACTCCAGCGCCTGAGCGCGGGTAAGGCTCCCAACCTCGAGATCCCGGCGATAGTAGGGATAGAGATACTGGTCGGGGCGGCCCAAGCCTAGGCCGCCGCCCGGCATGCAGCCCCCCATCTCCAGCGTGACGAGTATGTAGACGGTCCAGTAGGCCTGGAGCGCCTCGACGAAGGTCCCCGCGGGCTGCCGGGGCACGCGACTCAGTCGATCCGCTGCCTGGCGGAGCTCGTCGGCCCAGTCGGCATCCTCGGTGGTTTCGGCCCGGCGACGGGCGGCGTCACGGTAGCGCTCGGCATAGACCAGTACGGCGTCGCACGCTAGGAGCGCCGCGTCGTACCATTGAAAGCGCTCGCGGTTCGGGGTACCGGCAGCCTCGAGGTTGCTCCGAGCCTCGAGGACACGGGCGCGGATACCCTCGATGCCCTGCCCCAGCACCTGCTCAAGACCCGGCGTGATGTGGCCTTCGAAGCAGGGCCCATAGAAGACACTCGCGCGCCAGAGGGCCTCGGTGACGTCGTCGGGTGCGTGAGATGCGATGCTGCCATAGCGGTCGGCGCGGAGCGCCGAGTACATCAGGTTGAAGACGAATGGGTCCTCGCCTCCGAGCAGGCCCGTGTCGCGCTCCAAGGTGATGGGGCTGTAGCGGGCGACATCAAGCAGGGCTTCAGCCCGCGCGAGTGCCGGATGCTCCGCCTCGCGTGCCAGGAAGACGCGCGTGGCCTCCTCGGACAGAGCCTTGATCTCGGGCGGGACCGTGCGTTCCTCGTAGCCCATTGCAGAGCGGCGTTCGCGCAGGCGGGCCGATCGTGGGGTGCTGCAGCGGGGGCCCGAGCCGGAGGGCTGTACGTAAATGGGGTGTGCGTTCATCCTCTGCTCCTCGATCAGTGGGTTGGCGGTCAAGATCGCTGCCTCGCTCACGCGAGGGTGACGGTGAAACCATCGCGCTGAACGGCGCGTGTGAAGGCGGCATCGTCGAGGTCGAGGCCGAAGCCGGGCTCCATCGGCACGGTCACGAAGCCATTGCGAAGCCTGTAGCCCGTGGCGTCCACGCCCTCGAGGATGGCCTCGTCCCATTCCACCATCTCGAAGCGCTCGATAACCGGGGCGAGGTGGCAACTGGCGTAGTTGCCGTAAGGCTCACCGTAGTTATGAGGGGCGGAGCGTACATCCCACGCGTCGAGCGTCGGTCCGAGCTCGAGCCATCGTGAGAAGCCGGGATGCCGGACATCGTACTGGATGACGTCGACCAGGCCCTGCCGTGCCCAATCGAGAAGCCGCGGTGACGCATCTCCTTCTCCGTCGGCGATCAGGACGGAGAGCCCTTCGGCAGCGAGCCACGCCTTGAGATGGCGGTACAGTGTGGCGTCCTCGTGGAAAGGTTCCTCGAGCCAGTGAAGCCGCGCCTCCGCAGTCTCCACCAGCACACGCTTGGTTAGATTGAGATTGTAACCGTTGTTGGCGTCGACCATAAGCTGCGCGTCTTGCCCAACAGCGTGACGCACCGCATGGATCACGGCGATGTCGCGTCGTGTGCCGTCCTCGAGGGGCATATGCATTGCGCCACGCCCGACCTTGATCTTAAAGGCCCGGTGACCGCGTGCGACGCCTTCGTAGGCCTCGTTAACCATCAGGTCAATCGCTTCAGCCTCGTCGCTGAGGTTTAGCTCATCGATGTAGAGCGAGGTGTCGTAGCACGGCACGCGCAGCGGCAACTCAGACGTTGTGGATCCGACCAGGGCGTAGACAGGCTTTCCCGCGCGTTTGGCGAGTAGGTCGAGGAGAGGGTATTCGATGGCACGGAAGGGGGTACCTATGCCTGTGCTCGGATCACTGGG
>CAZYYC010000463.1:0-2908 GCA_964650935.1 uncultured Anaerolineales bacterium | reverse complement strand
CGTGCCGAGCAGGCGGGCCTGAGGGATGACGTCTGGCTCGCCGAGCTGAGGTCGCTGACGGGACGGACGGGGGGCAGCGGTCTGGCGCAGCAGGCGCTGTTTCAGCAGGCGACCAACGTGCTGCAGGCGGTGGCGGCAAAGCACCCGCTGCTGCTCATAATCGATGATCTGCAGTGGATGGACCAGGGGTCGGTGGGGCTGCTGTTCCACCTGGCGCGGCGGCTGACGGGGTGCCGGATTCTGGTGGTGGCAGCCTACCGACCGGACGAGGTCTCCTCCACCTCCGTGGCGGACGCGCCGTCGCTCGAGAAGGTGTTAGCGGAGCTAAAACGGGACTATGGCGACGTGTGGCTCGACCTGCGCGAAGCCGATGCTGTGGGCGGTCGACGGTTCGTCGATGCCTTCCTCGATAGCGAGCCCAACCGCCTGGGCGAGGCCTTCCGGGAGGCGCTGCTGGGGCGCACCCGAGGGCACGCGCTCTTCACGGTGGAGTTGCTGCGAACGCTGCAGGCACATGGAGACCTGATCCGCGGCGCGGATGGGTTGTGGGAAGCGAGCGCTAAGATTGACTGGACCGGACTGCCGGCGCGGGTGGAGGCGGTGATCTCGGCGCGACTGGAGCGGCTGGACGAGGAGCAACGAGAGCTGTTGACGGTTGCCGCAGTGGAGGGAGAGACCTTCACGGCCCAGGTGGTCGCGCAAGTGCTGGGCTCGAGCGAGCACTGGGTGCTCTCGGCGCTATCAAGAGACCTAACACGCAGGCACCGCCTGGTGCGTGAAGCGGGTGAAGTATCCGTTGGCGGCGGCTTCTTGACCCGGCACGCCTTTTCGCACACCCTCTTCCAAGAGCATCTGTACCGGGAGCTCAGCGTGGGTGAGCGGCGGCTGCTGCACGGTGAGGTGGGCAACGCCCTTGAGCACCTATATGGCGAGGGGCGGGGGCGCATCGCGGTGCAGTTGGCCTACCACTTCGACCAGGCGGGCCACATCCGGCAAGCCGTTGAGTATGGGTCGCAGGCAGGCGACCAGGCTCTGCTCGCGGGGGCGGGTAATGAGGCGACCCGATACTACCAACGGGTCCTGCAGCAGCTTGGGGAGGTCGACCTGGGCGATCTCGGCACGTCTTTGAGAGTGCGGGCACTTAAGGGTCTGGGAAGGCTGTGCAAGCAAGACGGGAGGTACCCGGAGTCGGAGGCCTACCTGCGCGAGGCCATTGCGCTTGGTCGCGGCCTGGGGCAGGATCCGCAGGAGCTCGCGTTCCTCTTTTTCTGGCTGGGAGAGGCGCTCTGTTGGCAGAACAAGTGGGGCGAGATGCGGCGGGCCGGCGAGGAGGGGCTTGAGCTCATCGGGGAGGATGGGGAGTCGGTCGGGATGGCCCTGATGCACTACACGATCGCTATGGGGCTGGGGGGAGCCTGCAGCACCGAGCGCACGAGGGCGCTAACACGTCGGACAGCGAGCTTCCTCCGGGACTTGCCTTACGTGGAGGAGTTAGGGTACGCCTACTACCAATGCATGCAGCTATGCCAGCATGAGAACGACATCGAGGGGGCTCACTCGTGGTTGGAGGCACGCGCAGAGCGCGCCAGAAAGCACGGTGATCTACTTGGGCTGGTCAGTGTTACCAGCGATGCGGCGTTTCTAGCTCAGGGCACCGGCGATCTTCGCACGGCGATAGCAAAGCGCCAGTCGTTTCTGGATGCCGTCACACGGGCAGGGAACGTCACGGATAGGGGCTGGTCGCTGGTGAACCTCGCAGAACTCTCTCTGTACTCGGGTGATCTCGAGAGGGCCACGTTGTGTGTAGATGAATCGCTGCCGCTGTCGGAGGCGCTTGGATACCGTGAAGGTGTTGCCTACAGTCGCGAGTTTGAGGGTGTCATCGCAATGTGCCGGGGCAATTGGACCGCGGCAATCAGAGCGTTTCTGCAGGCCAAGCCATTCTGGGTGTTGACCCATGATCCCTTCGGCCCCAACAGGATGCACTACAGCGTAGGCATGGCCTATCTTGCTGCGGGTGACCGCGAGCGGGCGCGTCAGTACCTCACTGAGGCGCTTGTGGACCTGGGCACGACAGGAGACGAATCTGATGCTACGACCAGGAAGTGGTTAGCCACCTGCCGGCTCAGCGGGCTGGAGAAGACCTGTGGCAGCCCCGACGCCTTCCAGGCTTGGGTCAAGGACCTCCACCAAGCCTATCCGTACCTGGACTGTGGCCTCGACCAATGGAGCCTCAAGCCCGCACAGGCTCGGAGCGTAGGTGGGCACCAGCAAGTTGTCGAGGGCGTCGATCCTCTGTCATCGAGCTGGGTATGGATGGATCCTTACGGCGATTGCGCCTATGATGGTAGCTCAGGCCTGGTCATCCGCGCTGCAAACGGTCGCGCTCTGTATAGTACAAACCTTAGCGCTCCCCGGCTGATGCGGAACTTGCCCCACCCGGCAAGCGATATCATCGTGCAGGTCGAGGTAGAGCCGGCATTGGGCGATCGTCCCTGCATCGGCGGACTACTCATCTGGGCGGACAGGCGGAATTACGTCTGCCTGGAGCTGGGCAGACTTGGTCTGCACGAAGTTGTGCTGGCGACTTGGGTCGATAGCCAGTTCAACCCCGCCGGAGGTGGAAGGCTGCCGGATGGAGGACAGGGGGAGTCACTGCAGCCGTGGCCCATCCTCCTGCGTCTTGAGTTGGATGGAAAGAGTGTCAAAGCCCTGTGCAGCTCCGATGGTCAGCAATGGTTCGGCGTCGGGCAAGTGACGTTCCCAATGCACGACACAGTGCAGGTCGGCCTGTTTGCCATGGGCGACATCGACCGGACGATCTACCACGGCGCCTACCCGGAGGGCACCGCGATCCGCTTCACGTCGTTCAAGCTGTGGGCGTGACCGGCGCGGCTGACCGTTGACG
>CAZYYC010000462.1:0-2915 GCA_964650935.1 uncultured Anaerolineales bacterium | reverse complement strand
CCTCTTCGCCGGCGAGCTGGGGTTCGAGCTTGCCGCAGAATTCACGTCGTATCCCATCCTCGGTCCCCTGGTGTTTCCCGATCAGGAGCGCCCCTTTCGCCTGATGGAGCCCCAGGTCGCGACGCAGCGCGACCGCCTGCCGGTGCCCTTGCCACCGGCGGAGGAGTCCTTCAGCGTTTACGACCACCCCGATTGCCTGATTTTCCGTAAGACCGCAGCCTACAGCCCCGCCCTGGCAACCTCCGTGCTGGGGGCCGTCGACCTCAACCAGGTTGCCGTCGGGCAGTCACCCCACGAGGCCACCCCGAGCGCGGTCGTGGCAGCCCACACACCGCTCCTGGTGCTCATAGCGACGCTGGCATCAGCCGTTGTCGTGGCCGCACTGGTACAACAACCTTGACCACGCCCGGCATCGTCGTAGAATTGAAGTAGATCACCCCACCTCCAGAGAGGAACGTGATGGTCAGACCGTCAACCGAACCGGCGCTTGGGGAGCGCGCTGAGCGCCCTCCTATCTATCAGATTCGTCTGGATCTCAAGGATATGCGCCCGCCCATCTGGCGACGCCTGCTCCTGCCGTCCGACCTGCCTCTTGACATCGTCCACGAGATCATCCAGGTAGCTATGGGATGGACGAACAGCCATCTGCATGGCTTCACCGCCGGGGGGTTGGAGATCGGCGATACCAGTATGGACGACTACGGTATGCTCGACGCCGACGAGACAGAGGTCGTCCTCAGCGAGGTCCTCACCAAGGTGGGGGACCGTCTCAAGTACGAGTACGACTTCGGCGACGGATGGATCCACGTCCTCAAACTCGAGAAGATCCTGCCGAACGACCCCGACGCTGTCTATCCGGTCTGCATCACAGGGCGGCGCGCGTGCCCACCGGAGGACGTGGGCGGCATCTGGGGTTACCAGGACTTCCTGGAGGCGATAGCAGATGAGGGCCACCCTGACCACGACGGCTACCTCGATTGGGTGGGGTCCGGCTTCGATGCTGAGGCCTTCGACGCTGAGGAGACCACACTGGACCTGCAGGCGTTGATGGGTGACCTCTTCGACACAAGCCGCTCTACGCATCCCTTGACCGCGACGCGGTGGGCGATGCTCTCGCACGAGGTCATCGACCGGATCCCGATCCACCTGGATCTGGCCGGTCAGAAGACGCCGGACAAGGAGGAGGAGCGTTGGGCTCGGCGGATTCGCCGGGCCAAGAGCGCCACAGCGCTCCTGGATCTCTTGCCCTTCGACTACCCGTCGCTGCTCGGCGAATGGCTCGACCACTGGCAGGCCTTCAGCCCCACCATCGCGTCGCGCGCGGTCGAGCGCCTGGCGATGCCCGAGACCTACCCTCCCGAACTGCGCACATCGGCTCAGGAGCATCTCATCCTGGGGCTGCATCGGCTAGGTCCCGTCGCCATCAAGTCGCTCATCGCCGTCTTCGCACCACTCAACGATTACGGCAAGGCCCTCGTCTGTCTGGCCCTGGGCCAACTGGACGCGCGCGAGGCCTCCGATAGGGTCTGGGAGTTCTTTCAGCAGATCTACACCACCCCGGACACCGGCTGGTTTCTGGGGCCCTTGTGGGCATTGGTCGACCTGGGCGATGCCCGCGCGGCGGACGCCATCGCCCAGGTGCTCGAGGATGGGTGGTCTCTGCGGGAGATCGCTGTGCTCGCCGGACGCGCCGGTGACGCCCGCGCCTTGCTGCCGCTGCTGTATCTGATGCAGCACTATCCTTCCGAGAAGGTGGAGATCGAGTTGGTGGCGGCCACGGCGCTGGTGGCCCATCGTGTGGGACGCAAGGCCATCCTCGACGTGCTTGGCGACGTGCCCACCGTGGAGAGCGACGATGGGCTGATGCTGACGCCTGAGGCACTCGCCGATGAGCTGCTCATGATCCCAATCGCGGAAGCTGAGAGCGCCCTGGACCCCTATTTCCGACCGGCTCAGGTTGAGGAGCTCCTGGCGGACATGCTCAACGAAGACGATCTCTACGACGAGTTCGACGACGAGTTCGACTGGTTGACAGACGATGACGAGGTCATGGAGGCGGATGACGATTCGGCGCTGGGGCCGCCGCCCGCGCCGGCCCCCCGGCTGAGACGTCGGCTGCCGGCATACCGCACGGGCCCCACCCCAGGACGCGACGATCCGTGCTGGTGCGGAAGCGGTAAGCCGTACAAGCACTGTCACTGGCGCGAGGATCAACACAAGGACATCCCACGCGCAGCGTGAGTGAGCCGTGCCCGAATACCCGGAAGTTGTCGTCTACGTCGAGAAGTTGCGCGCCCTGGCGGGCGGTCAGCGACTGGAGCATGTCCGCATCAGTCACCCTTTCCTGCTTCGTACTGCCGTGCCGGCGGTCACGGCAGCCGAAGGGCAGCGGCTGACCGGCGTCGAGCGTCTCGGTAAGCGCATCGTCTTCAGTTTCTCCTCCCCCGAGGCAGCTCAGAAGAGCCCGACCGACGAGATCCATCTGGTGCTCCACCTGATGATCAGCGGACGCCTGCACTGGCATCAGGACGCCGTTGCCGTTCCCAAGAAACGTGGGCTGGCGGCGCTCGATTTTCAGCACGGCACCCTGCTCCTCACCGAGGCCTCAACGCAGAAGCGGGCATCCTTGCACGTCGTTCAGGGCCGCGAGGCCCTGCAGGACTTCGATCGCGGCGGGCTCGAGGTGATGGAGGCCACCCTCGACACATTCGCTGCCGCCCTACGCGCCGAGAACCACACCCTCAAGCGCACGCTCACCGACCCGACGATCTTCAGCGGCATCGGCAACGCCTATTCCGACGAGATCCTCCATCGCGCCCGGCTGTCGCCCTTCCTGCTCAGCCGGAGTATCGACGATGAGCAGATCGCCAGACTCTTCGACGCGACGCGCGCGGTGTTGCGCGAGTTCACCGATC
>CAZYYC010000461.1:0-2931 GCA_964650935.1 uncultured Anaerolineales bacterium | reverse complement strand
GTCGAAGAAGAGCCTGGTCACCTTGATGGACGGGGCCAGCATTGTTACCCATCCTCTTTGTGCGACTGGGAGCGCCTCGGATCGAAGCGGTTCCGGATCGGCCGCCACACGAACGGATAGACCAGCCACGACAACGCCAGAATTCGGTTCAGCCATTTGTCGCCGTGGTTTTCCGTCACAATGTCCCGGCCGTCCTGCTGGTTTTTCTGCGCGATGGCGGTGTAGGCGTAGAGGGCGGCCCGCAGATCCGAGAACAGGTTGACAAGTCCGCTCTGGGCGGTGGCATCGGAATCAGTGGCAGGCGGCGAGGCGCTGACCTCGCCGCTGGGTGCCTGGCCGGCAGTGGAGACCGTCGCCCGTTGCGAGGCACAACCGGCGATCACCACGAGCATCAGAGCCGTAACCGTCCAGCGAATCATGGGTTGCCATTCTGCTTCAGAAGAACACGCGGCGTGCGGCCCGGGCCGCTCGCACGCCAGTCCGATTCACCTTGCCCGGGCGCACGCCGTTTCATCGTGACGTTTCAACCGTCGGGTCCCGGCAGCTCAAGCAGCTCCTCGCGATTCGCCGGTGGCGGCACGATCGCCGCCTGGCCCTGGTCGCTTTGGGCGTGACCGGTCAGCTGGCCGCTGACGCCGACCACGCGCACCACGGTCGAGGCCTTCACGCCGGTGCCCCAGAAGCCCTCCACGTCGATCGCGTAGCCGGGCTCGATCACCTGGGCCCCGCCCTGGAGCGTTGCCGTCCGGGTGCTCGTTTCGGCGATCGCTTTCTGGACCGCCGGCGATATCACCTCCAGGAAGACCCGATCGCTGAATCGCTCCAGTTCCGTCGATTGCGGAGCGCAGCCGACGACACAGGAGCCCACGCCGCCGAGCGCGGCAATAGCCGCCAGTAGACTGATGACGCACCAACCGTTTCTTCGTCTCATCGCAACCTCACTTTCCGTCGCCCTTTTGTAGCGACGCACAACCTCGCGGCTTCATGCCCGTCCGCACGCAGTGTCAGCGGCAGCGATGCCGGCACACAGGGCGAATCCCCCCAGAACAATCGCGACTGCCCCTCCGCCCCATCGTCCTGAATCGTCACCGGTACGCCGAGGTACCGCAGCATGTCCGCGCATTTGAATGCCGCTGCGGCAACGGGCTCCCGCCTGGGAGCCGATCGGATCACCATGCTTCGTTCGCCGCATATCCACACCGCCCGCCAGAATGCGTTGACCGTGCGCTGCACGTGCACGACCGCCGGCGCCCGCACCGTGGTCTTCCGATAGCCCAGATCGTCATGCAGCACTGCGAAATAGTCGGAATACGCCAGGTAGCGAACATCACGCGCCCGTCGGTAGTCGTCACAGGCCCGGACAAACTCCATCACCTCCGCCGTGAGGCTTCCGTGGAACCGATCCTCATCGGCGCCGTTGCGTTTCGTGCCGCGCTTGGCCATGGTCAAAAGAGGGGTCGCCGGCCGGAACAGCTTGGGCAAACCAGGAAACCCACGACACAGGTACTCGTTCTCATCCGGCGACCCCCGACGCTCATACACCACGTCAGCCGGTTAGCCACGCGGCCAGGAACACGAACACCGCGCCGAACCAGCTCAGCAGGCCGGTCAGCCATCCGGTGGGAGAGGGGAATCCGTTCACAGCTCAGCTCCTTTCGACAGATAGGGACAACACGCGTCGCTTGCCGCTAGCGTGTGTTGCCCGCGATGCACAACTGCATGTTCGTGTAGGTCGAACGCACTTCGATTTCAGCCAGGTTCACGCCCGCGAGTTGAAGGGGCTGGTTGAGCGGCCAGGCGACCGTCTGTTCTCCGCTGCGGAGCTCGAGAGTCGCGCTGGCGTCGCCGAACCCCCCCGTGACTCTCATCAGGAGGGTCACGTCCACCACGACCGGCGTGGGCGACAAGGGCGTCCAGGTGCTGCTCAACGCAATCGAGCGTAGGAACGCATTCGCCGCCACCATCGCACCTCCCGGTCCAATCCGAACCGACTCACTGGGTCATCTCGGACATCCGCCCGTTGATGAACACGTCCTTCAGGATGCTGATCGGGGCCTTCACCGCCTTCACCTTCCGCATATACGGGTCGAAATCGCTCGCCTTGTAGGGCCCTCGGCGTTTCGTATCGCGGTGGCAGTTCGCCAGCAGGGCCATTACCTCCGAAGTCATCTGCCAGTTGCGGCGATCCCGCTGCTCCGCCATGTAGATCAGCTCGCCGAAGCTGAAGGGGCCGGGGTCGACGCCGAGGATTCCGGCGGCCCGCCAGAGGGCTCGCTCGCACTCCGCAGCGCTTGCTGAACGGCGGCCTCGAGCGTCCCGCTCTCCAGCCTCGCCTCGACCATCTCCTGGGCCGCGCTCTGCACCTTCCGCATCCGTTCCAGGATCGCCCGCAGCAGCCGGGCCCGCCGGGGCTCGAAAAAATCCGCCAGGGCCTCCAGCAGCGCATCGGTCGCGTCGGCGATGGCCTGGCCGTAAAGCCCCCGGCTGAAGTCCTCGTCCGTGACGTTGCGGGCGTCCGCCTCCGGCTTGCAGATGGCGTACAGCACGTCGGCCAGCAGGATGGGGTCCGTGCCCAGGCGGCCGAGCACGTCGTCCGTCTTGTCGAAGATGGCTAGCGGGTTGCAGCCGGTCATCGTGCGGACCCGCCGGATCACATTCACGTCCAGCCGGAAGCTCCACTGCCGACCCTCGTTGTCGGTAAAGTGTTGCATGGTTACTGATCGCTGTTGTACAGGACTCCGAGTTTCAACCCCGTGGCCACGGTGTGGTCCTGGGATGCAATGCAGCCGACAACGATCTTGTCGGCAAGCGGATTCGCGGCCGTGCCGCCAGAGGCCCAGAACCACGGCTCGTTGGCCATCAGGTCGACGGTCAGGGCCGGCACACCCGATTCGTCAAACTGCAAACGACCCCGACGCGAACACAGCGCCC
>CAZYYC010000460.1:0-2932 GCA_964650935.1 uncultured Anaerolineales bacterium | reverse complement strand
ACCACGTTGATGGACGTGGAGGGCCCCGGGACGATCCAGCACATCTGGATCACGGTGGACGTCAAGCGCTACCGTGACCTCATCCTGCGCATGTACTGGGATGGGGAAGAGGAGCCGAGCGTCGAGGTCCCGGTCGGCGACTACTTCTGCAACAGTTGGCGACAGCGATCAAACATCGTCGCGCTGCCGATCAACGTGAATCCCTCCGGCGGCTTCAACAGCTACTTCCCGATGCCGTTCCGCAAGCGGGCGAGGATCACGGTGGAGAACCGTGCGCCTGAAGATCAGCGCGGCTTCTTCTACGCGATCAACTACGCTGTGGGGCCGGTCGCCGAGACCGAGGCCTACTTCCATGCCCAGTTCCGCCGGACGAACCCGCTGCCCTACATGGAGGACTACACGATCCTTGACGGCGTGAAGGGCCAGGGCCACTACGTGGGCACCTTCATGGCCTGGCAACAGAACAGCGACGGCTGGTGGGGCGAGGGCGAGTTCAAGGCGTTCATCGATGGCGACGGCGACTTCCCGACGATCTGCGGCACGGGCACGGAGGACTATTTCGGCGGCGCATGGTGCTTCGGCGCGAACTACTCGGCGCCCTTCCTGGGCTATCAGGACCTGACGATGCTGGACGAGGATCGTGCGATGGGGCGCCACGGCAACCGTCACATCATGTACCGTTTCCATCTCCTCGATCCGATTCGCTTTCAGCAGGACCTCAGGGTCACGATGCAGGCGATCGGGTGGCGGAGTGAGGGGCGCTACCTCCCGCTGCAGGACGACATCGCCTCGGTGGCCTATTGGTACCAGGCTGAGCCCCACGTGGCCTTCCCGACGCTGCCCGACCGGGACGCGCTGGAGATCATCTAGTCCGTTGAGGTGGGGCATCGGTGGGCCGGGTAGCTGACCCACCGAGCCCCGCGGTTGAGGAGCCGAGGGCGGCTCAGCTAGCCGCCCTACATGAGACCCCGTAGGTCGGACTGCCGGTCTGCATGTGGGTCGGGTGGCTGACCCGACCGAGCCTCGCCGTTGACGAGCCAGGGGCGGCTCAGCTAGCCGCCCCACATGACCTCGCTTGCCGGTGCCACGTTTCCGACGGTGCGTTGGTTACCCTGCCATCGCCGCGAGACAGGCGTCGACGTCGGCGCCCTGGCCCAGGATCTCGTCGAGGTGGACCATCCACTCGCTGATGGGGATGGACTGCGGGCACTGTTCCTCGCACTGGTGACAAGCGATGCACGCCGAGGCCTTTTCCTCGTCGGACATACGTCCATAGCGTCTGCGTGCCTCGTCAAGTTTGTTGTACAT
Source organism: uncultured Anaerolineales bacterium (assembly GCA_964650935.1). Lineage (GTDB taxonomy): Bacteria > Chloroflexota > Anaerolineae > B4-G1 > SLSP01 > PWVB01. The sequence goes on along the minus strand of CAZYYC010000460.1, from coordinate 1,624 downwards.
CACGCCTCGGTTGAGGATGTCGAAGAGGCCCGGGATATTAAGCTCGACCGCACAGGGCAGGCAGTACTCGCACTTGGTGCAGGGGATGGGGCAGAGCTCCTCGTACTTGGCACGCACCCGAGCAACCAGGGCCTTGTCGTCCTCGGTCATGTTGCCGACGGCGTAGGCGCTCGCGTGAGCGACGTTCTCGATGACGTGGCCCATCGTCGACATGCCGCTGAGGACGAGCGAGACCTCCGGCTGATCCCAGAGCCAGCGCAGCGCGCGCTCGACCGGCGTCTGGACGGTGGGCGCTGTATCCCACAGGTCCTGGACCGGCTGCGGCGGCTCGACGAGACGCCCACCCAGCAGCGGTTCCATTATGACCACGCCCAGCCCCTTGGCGGCAGCGAACTGGAGCCCCTCGGTGCCGGCTTGGGTCTTGATGTCCATGTAGTTGTACTGGATCTGGCAGAAGGACCAGCCGTCGTAGGCATCGACGATCTCTTTGAAGACGTCGACGTTGTCGTGGAATGAGAAGCCGAGGTGGCGGATACGGCCATCCGCGCGGGCCTTCTCGGCCCAGGTGATGAGGTCGAGCTGCTGCACGGTCTCCCAGCGCGGCTTGCGCAGGCCGTGGAAGAGGTAGAAGTCGATGTGATCGGTCTGCAGCTTCTCCAGTTGCTCATTGAGGATGCGCTCGGCATCCTCGCGGGTCTCGATGGCCCACATGGGCAGCTTGGTCGCGAGGTTGACCTTCTCGCGGTAACCGTCCTTGAGCACGCGACCGACGAAGCTCTCGCTGGCACCGCTGTGATAGGGATAGGCCGTATCGACGTAGTTCACGCCGTGGTCGATGGCATAGCGGATCATGCGGGTTGCCAGCGGCTCATCGATGGTGGTGCGGTCCTGTGGATCGGTGGTCGGCAGGCGCATCGCGCCGAAGCCGAGGGCTGATACGTTCAGGCCGGTGTTGCCGAATCGACGGTATTGCATGGGATTCCCCCTTCTATGAGGCTTGAATGATTGGCTACCCATAATCTACCGGATCGCGATGACCTCGTCAAATCGAAGCGGCAGGCTCCGGTCGCGTCGACCTGTGCACGCCCGGATGGGCGATTCGTCCGCTAAGCTTCTCTGTACTACACTGGGTGTTGCGGATGTCCTGAACAAAGAGGAGGTCGGATGCAGTTCATCGTGGGTTGTTTCTGGGATCGCGACGAACGACGCCTACGGGCTTTTTGGCGGTTGATCGTGCAGTTGTTGATCTTTGTACCCCTCGCCGTGGTGATGAGCTTGGTGATAGGGGTGTTGTCCCTGGGATGGTTGGTCGCCGTCGAGGGGCTCGCTGTCCGAGAGGTTGCCGGTGTCGAGATGGTGCAGGTGTTGATGGGGAGCCCGGCTTTCCAGGTAGCCAACCATCTCATCGTCGGGTTGGCGATGACCGGGAGCATCTGGCTGGCGGGCCGGTGGGTGGATCGACGACGATTCGCCGGGTTCGGCCTGCATCCGGATCGAACCTGGTGGGGTGACTTCGGTTTTGGTCTGCTGTTGGGTGCGCTGCTGATGGGCGTGATCTTTCTCTTTCAGCTGGCGGTCGGGTGGGTGCGCGTGACCGGGACCTGGGTCGTGTACCGTCCTGACG
>CAZYYC010000459.1:0-2946 GCA_964650935.1 uncultured Anaerolineales bacterium | reverse complement strand
CGATGGTGGTGGACGGAAGGGTCACTGAGCAGGTGCGCGTTGGTGATCACGTATGGCTGGAGTATGGCGGTCAGTGGGTGATGATGCACACAAGCCAGTATGACGGAGCCGACGTCGAGGCTCTCTCTGCGGAGTATCAGGTCGGAAGTGAGGCCTGGGTCTCGCAGCTGGGCCAAGGGGACTATGCTTTTGTGGGCCGCGAGGCGCTCAACGGACTGCAGACCCGGCACTTCGAGGTGGAGCACGTCACGAAGTGGGATGCGCTCTTGGGAGAGGATTCCGGTCTGGGCGAGGACGATCCCGCGCAGCGTGGAGCGGCTGACGTCTGGGTTGCCGATGAGGCGGACTTACCGGCCCTCCTCGTGCGGCTCGTGCTGACTATGAGTCTTGAGCTCGATGGCGAATCGATGCACTGGACGGTTCAGCGGGACGTTGTTGAGGTCAACCAGGCCATCGCCATACGCCCCCCGGAGGGGAGGGCGTTGGGCAGCTTACCTGAGGGTGTACCGCTGGACCCGGAAGCTGTGATCATGGTCAGCCAGGCTGAATCGACCTACCTGCTCACCGACGGCGCGACCATCGAGGAGGTTCATGCCTTCTATGCGGAAGCGCTTGCCGCCGCGGGCTGGGATCCCGTGGGTGAGCCCTTGGTGGAGGTCGACACGATCGCCACGTCCTGGACGCTTGACGAGCGCCCTCTGTCGCTGCTGGTGGCGCCGGATGAGGAGACAGAGGCAATCGCCGTCGTGCTCATGTTCGCCAGCCTCTTTGAGTAGGCACGGAGCCTGGGATTGAACGTGCGCGAGTTGGCGACCGAGGTGGGGCTGGATCTGGTGGGCGCGGTGCCCGTCGGTCCCAGCCCTACCTGGCATCACTATACTGACTGGGTGGCGCACGGGTATGCGGCGGGGATGGGCTATCTGATGCGACCGGAGGCTGTCCGGCGTCGTGCCGATCCGCGGCATGTGATGGCTGAGGCGCGGACGGTGCTCGTCGTCGGGGCCTCGTACGCCGGCCCCGGTGCCGCCCCCACACCACCGCTTCACGGCGGCGTGGCCCGCTACGCATGGGGAGCTGACTATCACGATGGTCTCCTGACGCGACTGAAACGCCTAACCGAGCTGATCGACGAGGCTCACCCTGAACCGGTGTCGGCCCGCTGTTACGTGGACACCGGTCCTGTGCTTGAGCGGGCATGGGCCGAGGCTGCGGGCCTGGGGTGGGCGGGCAAGAACACCAACCTGATCCACCCGCGACTCGGCTCCTTCGTCTTCTTAGGTGTGGCGCTCCTCGATATCGAGCTGCCCCCAGCGGAAGCGGCCAAATCGGCGATGCCTACGTGTGGGAGCTGCTCGGCCTGTATGGAGGCCTGTCCTACCGGCGCGATCGTGGCGCCGGGTGTACTCGATGCTCGGCGTTGCCTCTCCTACCTAACCATCGAGCATCGGGGAGCTATCCCGGAGGAACTTAGGACCGCTATGGGCACGCGAGTCTTTGGCTGTGACACATGCCAGGACGTTTGCCCCTGGAACCGGCGTGTGGTTACGGGATTCGGCGGCACGTTAGCCTCTGATGGCGTCTCGCTCTATCTTCCGGAGCTGCTCACCCTCGACCCCGAAGGCTTCCGCGCGCGCTTCCGCCGCTCGCCGATCTGGCGGGCGAAGCCCGCCGGTCTGGCGCGCAATGCCGCTGTGGCTTTGGGTAATTACGGTGACGCGGCGGCGCGACCCTTCCTCGTCGCGGCGGCTGAGCACCATCCTGAGGAACTCGTGCGCGAGCACGCTGCCTGGGCCCTCACCCGTCTCTCGTAGCTGTCGCTAGGGGCTGCCGAGCACGTAACGCAGGGCCACGGCGTGGGTCAGCCGCTCCACAGGCGCGTGGTCGTCGGTAAAGACCAGCGCGCTCGGCGTGGGAGACCTGACATCGGCGAGCGACTGCTGCGCGAGTTGCTGTAAGCGTGGATCCTCGAGCTCAGACAGATTGGCAGTCAGATTATCGGGCACCGTCTCCTGCATGGTGGCGACCACGATCGCGTTGAAGCTGCCGGGAATCGCGATCACGTGCACGGAGGGGTAGACCCGGCGCATCGTGTTGACCATCGCGTCCACCAGGCGCCAGTCACCGTTCGCTGCTCCCTCCGTGCCCGGTGCGTGGCCCACATTGATCGCCACGACGCCGTCCTCGCGCAAGTGATCCCGCACGTCGGTGAAGAACTCGACCGTGGTCAGGTGCCACGGGATGTAGGGCAGCCGGTAGGCGTCAACGGCGATGAGGCTGAAACGCCGGTCGGTGCCCAACAGATAGGTGCGTCCATCAGCGGCGACCGCTTCTAGGTTGGGCATCGTCATACCGAAATGCGTGCGCCCCACCTCGATGATGGCAGTATCGATCTCTACCCCGACGATGGGCAGCGGGCCGAAGATCTCCGTAAACTGCGTCGGTGTGGTGCCGGCTGCCAGACCGATCACGAGCAGGTCCTGCACGCGTTCGGGTGGAAAGGGTGCCGCGTTAAAGAAGGGGGCGATGAGATAGCGATCCCATGGCCCGCCGGTCAGCAACGCATGGGCCTGCTCCACGTCGGTGTCAAGCTCCGGCGGCGTGTAGATCGAGTGAATGCCCTGGCCTTCGTTGAGGAGCAGGTACCGGCGTCCTGTGGGATCCTCGATGACCTGGATGAGGTTGTAGGTGGACTCCTCTTCGTGGATGAGTATGGCTCCGCCTGTGGCAACCTGGGGCTTGATGCTACCCGGGTTCCAGACGAAGAGGGTAGCGATCACCAGGACCGTCCACGCCAGCGCCCAGAAGCGTCGCCGGTGGCTCGACCACAGTCCCCAGAGACCGGTCGCTAGGGCGATGAACGCGAGGAGCACAAAGGTGCGTCGGGTGCCCATCGCGGGTATGAGGACCAGATTGGGCAGCATAGAGCCGATGAAGCTGCCGAGGGTG
>CAZYYC010000458.1:0-2965 GCA_964650935.1 uncultured Anaerolineales bacterium | reverse complement strand
TATAGACGTGCCCGTGGGGGCGTCAATGCGGCGCAGCGGGTCCGGGCACCTGCCCCCTGTATGCGGCAGGCGTCGGGTTCCGACCGCGCGGCTAGAACCGACGCGGGCACCCGAAAGCTGGGGGGGATGCCAATCCACCGCTCTGCTCGCCGCCCGGGAGGTAGCGGATTGGGTCCGCCACAAGCCTTCGATAAAGAGGGGAGCATAGCCCGGCAGAGCCATAGTCAGCCGCTTGTTGGCGGATACGGCACCGGACTCGCCCTCAGTTCAACGTGCTTTTGATGGTTCTTTGATACCGGCATCCAAGCAGAAGCTCGAGCGTTGGCCTACCTGCGCCGGGTCGGCGAGCACAGCGGTCGCGTGCACGGCCCGATCCTGAGGGTCCACAACACCCCGGACGCCGTCGCACAGGTCGAACACACCACCGAGTACGCCAACCTGATGGCCTACGTGGGTGCGCAGGACCTGCTGACGTGCGTCTATGTCGGCAACCCACCGGGCCACTGTAATTTCACCGAAGACCAGGTTCTGGCGATGTTCGAGGCGATGGATGCGTGGCTCGAGACCGGCGTCGCGCCCGAGCCCAGTGCATTCCCCACTCAACTCGGCTTCGTTCACGGCTTCGAGCCCGGACCGTGGCCCCAGCCGTCGCAGGAGTGACGGCTGCACCCAAGCGTGCAGACGGGGACGCCGTCCGGCGTCCCCGTCACGACCCGTGCGCTAGCCCCCTGGCGTGAGCAGACCCGCTGCCGCCAGGATTGTCCTCAACTCGTGGCGGCGATCATCGCCGAGCGGCTGCAGCGGCAGCCGAGGGGGTCCGCCGTACCAGCCCAGCATGTCCATCGCTGCCTTGAGGCCGCTCACGCCCCACCGGCTGGTCACCGCGAGGTTGACGGGCAGCATCCGCAGATGCAGGTCGCGCCCCTCCTCCATACGCCCGGCGCGGAAATGATCGTAGAGCGCGAGGCAGGCCTTGGGCGCGATGTTGCCCAGCGCCAGGATCCCCCCAGTGACGCCGATCGCCAGCGAGGGGTAGAAGAAGTTGGCCGACCCCGACAGCACCTCAAACGCCCCGTCGGCCCGGCGCACCGTGTCCGCCATCTTGGCCATGTTGCCGCCGGTGTCCTTGACGCCGATGATATTCGGATGGGCCGACAGCTCGACCAGCAGATCCGCCGGTAGGTCCATCCCGGTCGCCGGCGGGAGGTTATAGATCATGATGGGGATCGGCGTGGCGTCCGCCACCGCCCGATAGTAATCCGCCAGCACGGACGGCGTCATCTGGCCCTTGTAGTAACTCGGGTTCACGATGATGGCGGCATCGGCGCCGATCGCTGCGGCCCGCTCCGTCATACGGATCGTGTGGAACGTCGACTCGGCGGCGGTGCCCGCGACCATCAGCTTGTCCCGCGGGATAGCCTGGCGCGCGGTCCGGAGCACCTCCAGCCGCTCGACCTCGTCGAGGAAGACCCACTCGCCGTTGGAGCCCAGCACGATATAGCCGCGCAGATCGGTCCGGTTCCAGCGCTCGAGGTTGGCCGCGATCTTGTCGTGGGCGACGGCGCCGTCGGCGTCGAACGAGGTCACGATCGGGGTGAAGACCCCGTGGAGTGAAAGGGAGTGTTCGGTCATAGGTTTCGCCTCGCTTCTAGGATAGGACGTCGGTACAGGGCGGGATCGCCCCACAGGCTGCTCCGCCGTGACGGCGGAGCAGAGGGCGGGACAGCTTCCCGCCCCACATGTCGGCTGGCGGCGCGATGGGCCCAGCCCGCCCTCAGCGCGCAGGCAGCACCGATAGGTCTGCCAGGACGGCTCGTGCCTCGGTTTGCATGTTGCTCAGCAGCACGCTATGCTCGGCCTCCTGCACCTGTTGTGGGGAAAGCGCCGCTACCGCCGCATGATAGACCGACCCCGCGACATCCGCAAACCAACGCGAGGCGGACACCATTGGCCAGATCTGCTTGACGACGGTCAACAGCGCATGGGCGCGCGCCGGGTGGCCGGCATCTGCATAGAGCAGTGCCATTCCCGCCAGAGCCCAGGCGAGGCACTGTCGTCCCCCGATGTGTTCGCCCATCGTCAGCGCCTCAGCCAGGCAGAGGCACGCCTGCTCGCGGTCGCCGCTCGCTCGGTACACATACCCCAAGAACGACAGCGCCATACCCAAGTAGACCGGCTCGCCCAGCTCGCGGAACTCCGATGCAGCGTGGGCCAACCGTGAGACGGCGCCCTCCACATCGCCGTTCACCAGGGCGAGGCTGCCGATCACGTGCCCGCTCCAGGCGGTTAGGCGCCTGTCGCCGGTTGCGCGGGCCTCGTCCAGGGCAAGGCGCACCAGCCGCCGCGACTGGTCGTAGTCTCCCGCCAGCATCAACCCCCATGCCTTGACCCCCCGAGCATAAGGGGCGGGTAGACCAAGTCGATCCAAGATCATGATACACTCGTCGAACAGCGGCATCGCCTGCTCAGGTCGGCCCGCGACCACATACCGGGTCGCAAGTGTCTGAAGGCCGGCAGCGATCTCGAGCGGATCGTCCAGCTCCCGTCGCACCGCCAAACTCTCGCCCGCCAGCTGAATCGACTCATCCATCCGGCCCCGGTACATCGCATCAGCGCCCAGGTGGAGCAGCGCCCACGCGATAGTTCGCAGGTCGCCGAGGGCGCGTCCGATCGACAGCAACTCCTCGCTGTAGCCGCGCGAGACGTCGAGCTCCCCGAGCAAGCTGGTCAGGCCGGCAAGCCGGTCCAACGTGTGCGCCTCCTCCCAGCGAGCACCGGCGGCACGCAGGCAGGAGAGGCTCTCCTCGTAGAGCGCTATCGCGCGCCCACGATCCGTGTCCGACACCAAGCTCGCCTTGCGCCGCAACGCCCGTCCCAACACCACTTGCCCCTCCACAGCGGGCGCGTCAGACGACGACAGAAGCGCCAAGGCCTGACCCACTAGGTCCAGCGCCGCCGCACCACG
>CAZYYC010000457.1:0-2966 GCA_964650935.1 uncultured Anaerolineales bacterium | reverse complement strand
GGCGCGCTCGGCTCTGCGAAAGGCGGGCGTATGCGCGCGCCGTCGTCCATTCACCGTCTCGATGCCCAGTGACTTGTGGAGCAGCTCGTGGTAGACGATGAAGTCGACGACATAGGGCGGAACACGCGGGTCGTCGAGCGTCCTGCTGACCACGACCGTGTCCTCCAGCGGATGATAGTGACCCAACTTGCTGCGAGTCCTCGCGCGACTCCATCTCAGGTGAGGTCGTGCCAGCTTCCCATCGAAGTGCTGCTGGTTCACCCGGTTGAAGGACGCGTTGAGGTCGTGGTGAACGCCCTGTGCCTCGTGAGAAGGACTGCCGTCGTGGGCTAGCGGCACCCACAGGTCGACCTCGACCCGTCGAAACCCAGCGCCGGCGGCGTAGGCCCTCAGGCGCCGGATCGCGGCATCTGCGCGCCTCGGCGTGTGCGCGACACGCAGAAGATCGTCCAGGATAGCGTTGGGCGCCGAGACAAAGCCCTCGTGGACGGTGAGCCAACGCTCGTGGCGGCGGGCTCTGACCTGGTAAAGGTTGGAGGTCAGGTAGAGGTTGACTTCAAGGGACGCTCGAGGTCGGCACCGGCGCTCCTCGTGGGTCAGGTAATGTAGTGCACGCAGATGCTGGGCCAGATGGGGGGGCTCGCCGAGGTATCGAAGCCACTGGTACGCACGTCGCGAGCGGGTCGGCAGAGCCGACGGCGACACCTGGCGATCCGCGCAGTACGCCTCAACGGCCTTCGCGTCGGCGAGCATCTCACGACTTAATGCGTGGACGTCGGGCGCCGGCGCTCCGGATGACATGCAGAAGGAGGGGAGGGTGTCTGCAAGGCACGCGATAGCACGTTGGTGGCGCTGAGAGGCGGCGACGAGGCCGGTGATCCGGAACTGATCCTGTCGGTCATGAGGGGTCGTCGTCTGCGGGTGTGCCATTCGGGCAGTCTATCATGGCGCCGGCTGCTGACAACCTGCCAGATAGGCCCGGCAGCGGCGCACGGCCTCCTCCAGTGGGCCGTCGGTGTCGACCACAAGATGCGGGATCACAAGGGGATCGGCGCGGGCCCGCAACTCGAGATAGAGGGCCGCACTGCGGTTGGCCGCCAGATGACGGCCCTGGGCGTGGTCGTCCTTCAGCCGTCGCAGCGCGGTGGTCTCGTCGCAGCGGCACTCGATGAAGATGAGGGGGGGGCTCAGTCGCTCGGCGGCAGACGTGACGTGCTCTACCTGAGACCGGCGCGTGAAGGTCCGCCCGTCGAGCAGGATCACCTGCTCGGGATCCCGCCGGAGGAGAAACGCCGCGACCTGGAGCATGATCTCAACGCAGAGATCGTCCTGTTCTGTGCTGTACTCGATGGAGGGTGGCGGGAAGAGCGCGGCGCGGGTTTCGTCCTTGTCCAACACGATGGCGTCGATGCCGTCGTATCTGAGATCCTCGGCCAGCGCGCGGGCCAGCGTGCTCTTCCCTGTGCCGGGCAGTCCGGCCATCGCGATCAACATCGGTGACGCTCGCTAGAATTGCCCGTTGTGCAGGGCCTGGGAGAGCAGCGTGCGCAGTCGCTCGGGGTCACAGCGGGGCAGGGCCAGGGCCGCACGGTCCAACCGACCGCGACGCAGGTAGGCCAGCACCTCCTCCTCGAGCGCGACCGTGCGGATCTCCACGCCCTCGAGCATGACGGTCTCGCGTGTGGAGGTGAAGGAGGGGCTCCAGCGGTCGCCCCTGCGGCGCTCCAAGCCTGCCATCAGGTCGATCTCGATCCCGTCGATCCTGAGCCGACCAAAGTGCGAACGCACGGTCGCCGTCTCGCGCCAGGCCACCGGCACCACGACGGTATGCTCGAACCACGCCGCGACGTCATAGAGGGTCTCGCTGGACACCTCCAGGTCCAGATCGCTGACGCTGAGGGGAAGTCCGCGCAGGGCCAGGGCCGCGCCGCCCACCACCACGTAGTCGACGTCGTGGGCCGCGAGACGGGCTGCGATCCGGCGCAGCACGGCGCGCCAGCGCGGGCGCCGACAGACGGCCAACAAATGCTCGGCGCCTCCGTGGATCGTGGGGTCGCGGGCGACCTGGTGGTTCAACTCGGCCCAATAGTCCCAGGCGGCACCGTCAAGCGCATTGACCTTTTCCTCACGACCCGAGGCAAGGCCCTCGACCGCGAGGACCTCAGCGACCTCCAGACCGACCGAGGCGCAGAGCGGGCGCACCTCGCTAGGGTGCGCGAAGTAGGCCGTGAAGGCGACGCTGCCATTGGGGCGCGGCGGGAGCAGGCCGGTGGCTGCGATCTGATCGTACTCGCCCGACTGCTCGAACGCCGGTTCAGGGTAGTCCGCGATGGCCTGGATATGCCCGGCATAGCGCGCGATGAAGGCGGCGAAGACCGGTCCGCCGGGTTTGACAACCCGATAGGCCTCGGCGAGCGCCGTCCGGCGGTCCGCCTCGTCCAGGAGATGATAGAGCGGGCCCATCAGCAGCACGGCATCAAAGTGCGCGTCGGGATAGCGCGCCAGATCGATTGCGGTGCCCTGGTCGATCGCGGCGAGGCGCACGCCTGCCTCGCCGGCGCGGCGCTGGGCGAGGGCCAGCAGCTCGGGGGACAGATCGAAGAGGGTGACCTCGTAACCCTGCCGCGCCAGCATCAGGGCATAGCGACCGGGCCCTCCCCCGCAGTCGAGGATGCGGGCCGGAGGGGAGGGAAGGTGGTCGCGGAGGGCTCGGGACGTCACTGCGAACTCGGTGCGGTGGCGGTCCATCCGCTCCCACTCCTGCTCCGGATCGCTGCGGTAGAGCGCCTGCACGGCTCGCTCAAGGGCTGCGCTATCGACGTCGCTCATGTCAGGCTCCGGGAGCCCACCCTCCTGGCGTCACGGGGTCCGCCCCACTCACCAGCGGTCGTACTTGACGATGTCGCCGATTTCCTTGCGTCGTTTGGGGCCCGGCTGGTCGGCAGGGTAGCCCAGCGGCGAGAAGA
>CAZYYC010000456.1:0-2974 GCA_964650935.1 uncultured Anaerolineales bacterium | reverse complement strand
TGGCGGTCGCGCATCTTGGTTTCTGCCGTCGAGGCCTGCGCGAGCCTCTCGGCAGCGTACTGCCGCAGCAGTTCCTGCATGCCATAGCGGTTCCCGGACGCGCGGGCGAACAGGGACTGATCGACGAGCCGCCGGATCTCCGACAACGTCGCGCCGACCACAAAGAAGGCGGCCTCGGGTCCGAAGCCGCCGCGGAAGACCGAGAGCGCCTGCATCAGCGTCTGCTCCCGACCACTCATCAGGCGCCATGTGTGGTCGAAGACCGCCCGCATACTCCGGTGTCGCTCCGGCATCTCAGGCCAGCTCGCGTGCAGGAAGTCGATCGCTTGATCGGTGTCCGGCCCCGTGTCACCCACTAGGCGTTGGAGGAGCTGATCGGGCGTCAGGACGTCCGCCCATGCTGCAGCCAGCAGCAGGGCCAGCGGCATGCCCCCCACCAGCCGGCAGATCGCTGCCACCGACTCGGCATTCTCCTCAGACAGCCTGAAGTCGCGCGCCACGCGCTGAGCACTCTGCATATAGAGCTTCACCGAGGCCACCTCAGCCAGGATAGCCGCCGTCTCAACCCCCGCCTCCGGCACCGCCAATGGATCCAAGGGGTAGACGCACTCGCCCAGAGCGCCCAGGCGCGCCCGTGAGGTCACCATGATCCGCAGCGGTTCAGCTGATGCCAACAGCCCGATCAGTCGAGGGGCATAGGCCGCCAGGTGCTCAAAGTTGTCCAACACCAACAATGCGTGCTTGCCCCTGAGAAAGTCGATCAACTGCTCCTCGACCGTGGCAGACTGTGAGGAGGGTACCAGTCCCACCGCTCTGACCATCGCGGCGACACAAGCTTCCCACGACGTCGCGGCGACCAAGGGGATCACGTAGGCACCACCGGGGAAGGCCGTCGCGTGGATGGATGCCAATTCCAGCGCCAGGCGGGTCTTGCCGATGCCGCCCGGCCCCACCAGCGTCAACAGGCGTACCGTGGGGTCGCGCAGGCGTTCGCCCAACGCCTTGAGATCAGCCTCCCGCCCGATGAGGGGCATCAGGGGGACAGACACCTGGCCGGACACCTGATCGCTCGCCGCGATGGCCTGCGCTATCGCCCCCTCGTCGGGAGCTACGCCCGGCAGCGTCCGGGTCCGCACGGACCGGATCAACGCCAACGTCGATGCGCCCGGCTCGACACCGAGCTCCTCAGCGAGGATGCGCGTGCAGATCTCGCCCTGCCGGAGCGCCGCGCCACGTTGTCCGGTCAACGCCAACAGACGGATCACATCGCGATGCACGCGCTCGCTCCACGGCTCGAGCTCGAGCTGCCGCCACGCGTAGCGCAGGGCTTCCTCGTTGGCCCCGTCCTCGGTAGAGTGCCGAACGAGTTGTGCCAGCAGCTCCAGCACCCTTCGGCGAAGGCGCTCCCGCTGCAGCAGCTGCCATTCCTCGAAGGCCGGCGCATCGGAGATCGAGAAGCCCTCCAGGAAACTACCCTGGTAGAGCGTGACTGCCTGGCGCAGCCGCTCATGCCCGCCATTGTGGTCAGCGTCAGGAACCCCGGGCCGGGACAAAGCGTCAAACGTGCACACATCCACCCACACCTGATGCGCGTCGCCCAGCGCGACCGTGTGCCGGGTGGTATCGAGGAAAACGGGGGTCCGCGAGGAGGACTGGTGGTGTTCGCCCAGTAAGTGGCGCAGACCCGTCAACGCCTGGCTGAGGGTGTGCCGGGCATTCGCCTCCGGGGACTCGGGCCAGAGCAGGCCCGCCAACGTCTCGCGCCGGTGCGGACGACATGCCTCGATCGCGAGGTAGACGAGCAGCGCTCGCTCCTTGTCGGTGCGAAACCCGGTGAGCAGCTCGCCCTGCAATGTCACCCGCAGGGACCCCAGGGTCACGATGTTCAGCTCCGCCATGGCAGACTCCTTTGATCAGACACAGATCAGGAGATGCGGTCAGCCAAGGGTCAGATAGGCGGCGGACGTGAAGCAGAGCGGCGATCCGGCGAAGACCGTACACCAAGCGCGCAGCCACCCCTCTACACATATCTTAGCCTACATCCGGCACATACGCAAGCGCTCGTTGTGAGGCGGCGGTTCACCGCCACCTAAGGCACCGATCACCATGCCATCAAGCGCACGCTTGCAGCCCCCCTCAAGAGTATGCTTGCAGCCCCTCAAGAGCGTGCTTGTAGCCCCCTCGTCTGCCAGGGCCCCGTCCCGGGGCGTCGGTCGCGGCAGCCCCTCGTCTGCCGGTGTCCGGCGATGCCGGCGACCCCATCTCGGCGCAAGCCTCCCAGCCTTGTGACACTCTTTTGATAGTTCTTTGATAGTCGTCGTCTATGCTGGAAGCAGATTCGATGTCGGAGGTGCGGCGTGCCCGGTCGACCGGCTGACTACTACGCTTACCTGATCCGTCTCTGGCGCACTGAGCCCGACGGACCCTGGCGTGCCGGCCTGGAGGACGCCAGGACCGGCGAGAGGCTCGGCTTCAGGGGTCTTTCGGAGGCCTTCGCCTATCTGCTGATGGTAACAGAGCAGGCCACCGACACCGATGCGCCGCTCCTGGATGGGGAGGACGACGGGCCTTCCGATACGCCGACCTCGATCAGGCGATGCGGGTGAGCAGCCGGTGTGTGCGGCGTAGTGCCGACGAGTGATCTTCACGGTGGTGGAAGAGGTTCTAGTCGAGTTAGGGAGATATGGCATGAAAAGACAAGTACACCTGGATCTCCAAGGCACGCTCAAGGGGGCTCCCTACCGCATCGTCGTGCCGGAGAACTGGAACGGCACGCTGCTGGTCTACGCTCCCGGCTATTCACAAGCCCAAGATCCGGAGGCGATGCCTGAGGCAGCTTTCCTCGCGGGGGATCAGCTCCTCCAGCGCGGCTACGCGCTGGCGGCGTCTGGTCTCCGGAGCGGCGGCCATCACCTCGATCAGTTTGTCCTCGATCTGAAGTATCTCACCGATTTCTTCAGGAAAGAGGTGGGGA
>CAZYYC010000455.1:0-2996 GCA_964650935.1 uncultured Anaerolineales bacterium | reverse complement strand
CTATGTCTCGGGATCGTACGTCGGTAGCGCCTTGATAGCGGCACGATTCGCCGCCAGAAAGATGGTCTTGTCCTCGACCCGGCTAATATACGACACCGGCACGATATAGGTACCCCCCAACAGCCCGTGGCGCACGACGATGTGGGTGATGTCGCTGCGCAAGCAGTCCACCAGGACGTGATCGACCTCCCCGGCGTTGCCCTCAGCATCGCGCACATGGGTGCCCCGCCCAATCGCTCGCTGATCGTGGGCGAGCCCCTCCTGGAGCACGTGGCTGCGCGCGGGCATCACCGACTTGCCGCGAAGACTCGGATAGGGTGCCATCGCGTAGATAACCTCTTCGGAGCGGTAACGGCCGGCCTGCGACCCCGCAGGAGGCGCTTGATAGGCAACCTCCCTGTACGCTCGGTAACCGCTCAACGCTTCGGCAGTGACCGCGAGCGTCACCTCGCCGCGCACCGCGGTCTTGACGGTCGAAACCGGCACCACGCGCGGGTCCCGCTGCAGCAAACCATGCGCCACGACGAGATCAGTCACCTGCTCGGTCACGGGATCGATCACCACACGCACCAGCTTGCCGCAGCGCTGGTCCTCACACGCGACGGCAGCCCCGATGTCGAAGGTCAACGGCAGTTCACAGCCCTGACCCAACGCCGGCGCCCCATCCTTGCCGTCCGGATTCCCCGCTGTCATGTTGCCCACCCTCTCTTTTACACCATAACTATCATCATAATCCGATTTTATGTCGACGTCAATAAGCCATTCAGCCCAGGGGACTTTCAGCCTGGGGGCGGAAGCTTTGGACGCGATGCTTGCAGCCCCGTCTCGGGGCGTCGGACGCTCCAGCACCTTCGGTCTGCAGCCATCGCCGCCTGGGAGAGCTCAGCGAAATGGGGTACACTTAGGCCATGCTCTCCTACGTGCACCTGAGCGTACACTCGACGAACACGCTGCTGGGCGCGACGGCGACGCCTGAGGCGCTGGCGCAGCGCGCTGCCGACGAGGGCATGACGCACCTGGCCCTGACCGACACGAACGCCCTCTACGGCGCGCCGGCCTTCGACCGCGCCTGTCGCGCCGTCGGGGTCCGGCCCATCCCGGGCCTTGACGTGACCGTGGCCTGGCCCGACGACCTGGTGCCCAACGGCGCCGAGGCGCTGCCCGCGTGGCTGGTGTCGCCCGGGCACCTCACGCTGCTGGCGCGTGACGCCGACGGCTACCGCGCGCTCTGTCGCCTCTCGAGCCTCCTTCAGGCCCACGCCGACCGCGAGATGCGGCTAGAGCACGGGCTGACGCTGGCGGAGCTGCGGGCTAACACCCCAGGCCTGGTCTGCCTGACGGGCGGGCGACACGGCTTCGCCTACCGCTGCCTGGCGCACGGCGAGGAGGCCCTGGCCCACCGCTACCTCGGCAGACTCTGCGGCATCTACAACCCGCAGGCCACCTTCATCGCGCTGGAGCTGCAGCCCGGCGCGCGCGATGCCGTCGCCAACCGCGAGATCACGGCCCAGCTCGCCGCCAAGGCCGACTTCCTAGGGCTGCAGACCGTCGCCGCTCAGCGGATCGTGAGCCTGGCGCCCGACACCGAGCGACTGCGCCTCCTGGCAGCGATTGACCGCAACTGCCCGCTCGACGCGGTCCCGCCGCACACCCTGCCCAACGGTGGCGACCCCGGCGTGAGCGTGCACTGGCTCGACGCCGAGGCGATGCAGGCACGCTTTGCCGACTATCCCGACGCCCTGGCCCAAACCCGGGAGATCGCCCGGATGTGCACGCCGGCGACCGGATCGGTCCTACCGGACGGCGAGCTGCGCTGGCCCACGCTGGCGCTGCCCGAGGGCCAGACGCCCGCATCGGCTCTGCGCCGCGAGGCCGGTGAAGGCTGCGCGCACCGCTACGGCGCGCCGCTGCCCGACGCGGTGGCGTCACGCCTAGCGCGCGAGCTCGCCGCCATTACCACTCACGGCTACGACCCGCTCTTCCTGGTGGTCGCCGACATTGTCGGCTACGCGCGCGAGCGCGAGATCCCCGTCAGCACGCGCGGCAGCGTCGCCAACTCGCTCGTGGCCTACGCCCTGGGCATCACGACCGTCGACCCGATCGCCCACGGGCTGCTCTTCGAGCGCTTCCTCAACCCGGGGCGTGCCGACCCGCCGGACATCGACCTCGACTTCTGCAGCCGGCGCCGCGACGAGGTCCAGGACTACGTGCGACGCACCTACGGCGAGGATCGCGTGGCCCTGGTCGGGGCAATGAGCACCCTGCAGCTCCGGTCAGCAGCCCGTGAGACGGCGAAGGCCTACGCCCTGGACGAGTCCGAGCTCCAGCAGGTGCTGGCGGCGATGCCGCGACGTACCTACGGCCCGCGCCGGGGTGACACCCGCACGCCGGACGAGGTCGCCGCCGCGCTCCCCGCGGGACGGCTCCGCCAGGTGGCGCGCGCGGCCTACAGCATCGAGGGCTTTCCGCACCACCTGAGCATCCATGCCTGTGGCATGGTGATCACCCCGGGTCCCCTGATCGATCTTGTACCGGTGCAGATGGCGCCCAAGGGGTTTCTGACCACCCAGTACGACCACGGCGACTGCGAGGCGATCGGCCTGCCCAAGCTCGACCTGCTGGGCATCCGCGCCCTCACCGTGCTCGCCGATGCTGCCGAGGAGGTGCGCCTGCAGGCGCCCGACTTCCGGCTCGACGCGATCCCGCTCGACGATGCCCTCACCGCGGAGGCGCTCGCAGCGGGCGACACCATCGGCGTCTTCCAGTGCGATTCGGTGGGCGCGCGGCGGACGCTGCGCAAGCTCAAGGCCCGCACGATCGCCGATCTGGCGGTCGCCAATGCCTTCTTCAAGCCGGGACCCGCCACCGGGGGCCAGGCCGATATCTTCGTGCGCCGCTACCGCGGCGAGGCGCCCACCCATTTCCAGCATCCCGCGTTGGAGCCCATCCTCGCCCCCACCAAGGGCGTGCTCATCTTCCAGGAACAGGTGCTGCGC
>CAZYYC010000454.1:0-3028 GCA_964650935.1 uncultured Anaerolineales bacterium | reverse complement strand
CTTGGCAGCCCGACCTACGGAGGCGGTGTAGGGCGGACTGGTAGTCCGCCGGTTGCTGGTCGGCGCAGGGAGGTGTCGGGCTGCCAAGCCCGACACCCCCCTACGCCCACCCTTGGGAAAAACTGAAGCACACCCCTGCGGAGGCGCGCGCTGGCGCCGCAAGGCCATCTCGGTGTATACTGTAGCTGATGGGTCCCTAGGGTGCCTGAAAGGCGCCGGTTACCCCCGGCGACTGGGACCGGGGGCCGGTGCCGTTCGAACACCTGTCGCGTGAAAGGAGCTCTCCTATGGTCGAAGACGATATCACGATACGTATCGGTGGTGAGGCAGGCATGGGCCTGGAATCGAGCGGCGCGGGCTTTGCCAAGGCGCTGGTGCGCGGTGGGCTGCACGTCTTTGGCGTCCCCGACTTCTACTCGCGCATTCGGGGCGGCCACAACTTCTTCACCCTGCGCGCAGCGCGCGATCCCCTCTACTCCATCGCCGATCCGGTACATGTGTTGTTGGCGCTGGATATGGAGACCGTCCGTCGTCACACGGCTGACGTCGTGCCCGGCGGCGCGATCGTCTACGACAGCAAGGACGAGCTGCCCGAGGACCTCACACGGGATGACGTGCTCTTCATCGCCGCACCCCTCGCCGAGATGGCCCGCGAGATCGGCGGCCTGGAGCTGATGCGCAACACGCTGGCCCTGGGCATCGCTGCGGGGCTGCTGGAGTTCGACCTCAGCTACGTGGAGGGCATCATCCGTGACAACTTCGCCAGAAAGGGCGAGGAGGTCGTAGACAGTAACCTTGCCGTCATCCGGGCGGGGGCCGAGGTCGCGGCCCCTTACAGGGACGAGTTCCCCTTCCGGCTGCACGCGGTGCCCGACGCGCCGCAGCGCATCATGCTCAACGGGACGCAGGCCTTCTCGATGGGGGCGCTGGCGGGCGGCTGTCGCTTCGTCTCCGGCTACCCGATGACGCCCGGCTCGCCCGTGCTCATCTGGTTTGCGCAGAACGGCGCCAAGTACGGCGCCGTCGCCAAGCACGTCGAGGACGAGATCGCCGCCCTCACCATGGCGATCGGCGCGTCGGTCATGGGCGCGCGCGCCCTCGTCCCCACCTCCGGCGGCGGCTATGCCCTGATGGTGGAGGCGACCGGCTTCGCGGGCATCAGCGAGACCCCCGTGGTCATCTACAACGCCCAGCGCCCCGGTCCGGCGACCGGTTTGCCCACGCGCACCGCGCAGGCCGACCTGCTCTTCATGCTGCATGCCTCGCAGGACGAGTTCCCGCGCATGGTCCTGGCCCCCGGCTCCCTGGAGGAGGCCTTCCATCTGGGCTGGCACGCCTTCAACGTAGCGGAGCGTTACCAGACGCCGGTCATGGTGCTCAGCGACCAGTTCCTCGCCGATGCCTTCCGCTCGCTGGAGGCCGACGCCCTCGACTTCGACGCGGTGGAGCTCGACCGCGGTGCGCTGCTCACGGACGCGGATCTCGACGCCCTCACGGAGCGCTACAAGCGCTACCGGGTCACCGAGAGCGGCGTCTCGCCGCGCGCCCTGCCCGGGCACCCCAACGCCGTCTTTGTGACGGAGAGCAACGAGCACGATGAGGTTCCCCGCATCAGGGAGAGCGCCCAGAACCGCATCGATCAGCAGAGCAAGCGGATGCGCAAGGGCGTCGCCATGGCGGAGGATGCGCCCGCGCCCACCTGGTACGGGCCCGAGGAGGCCGGCCTGACGCTGGTCTGCTGGGGCTCCACCTATGGCCCGGCGCGCGAGGCGGTGGACCGCCTCAATGACCGGGAGCCCGGTGCGGCCAATATGCTGCACTTCGGCTGCCTGGAGCCCTTCCCGCCCACAGCAGAGGCCGAGCTGCGCAAAGCTCAGAAGGCCATCGTGGTGGAGGGCAACTACACCGGGCAGTTGGAGATCCTGATTCGGGCGCGGACCGGGCTTTCGGTCGCCGGGCACATTCGCCGCTTCGACGGGCGGCCTTTCCGTCCCGAGTTCATCCTCGCCGGCTTGGAGGAGGTATAGCATGGTCACGCGCGACGACTACAAGATTGATGAGCGACCCACGTGGTGTTCCGGCTGCGGGGACTACGGCATTCTCAACGCCCTGACCTTTGCGCTGGTGGAGCACGAGATCCCGCCCCACGAGGTGATGGTCGTGACGGGCATCGGCTGCGGCAGCAAACTGCCCCAGTACATGCGCGTCAACGGCATGCACACCCTGCACGGGCGCCCCTGGCCCATCGCCCAGGGCGCCAAGCTCGCCAACCACGATATGCGCGTCGTCATCGTCCACGGCGACGGCGACGGCTACGGAGAGGGCCTGGGCCACTTCGTGCACGCCGTCCGCCGCAATCCCGGCGTCACCGAGCTGGTGCAGAACAACCTGATCTATGGCCTGACCAAAGGGCAGTACTCGCCTACCAGCGAGAAGGGTTGGAAGACCTCCACCTCGCCCCATGGCTCTGCCGAGGCGCCCGTCCAGCCGCTCGCCCTGGCGCTCACTCACGGCGCGACCTTCGTCGGGCGGGGCTTCCCCGGCGACCTCAAGCACCTCCGCTGGCTGATCGGCGAGGCGCTCGAGCATCCCGGCTACGCCCTCGTGGACATCCTCCAGCCCTGCGTCACCTTCAACAAACCGCGCGCCTACGACTACTATCGCGAGCGGGTCTACAAACTGGAGGACGAGGCGGGCTACGATCCCGGTAACCGCACGGTCGCCTGGGAGCGCGCGCAAGAGTGGGGCGACCGCATCCCCATCGGCATCTTCTATCGCGCCACCCCCGGCCCCACCTTCGAGGCGCTCGACCCGGTGCTCGAGGAGGGCCCGCCCCTCGTCAAGCGCCCCCTCGAGAAACTCACCTCCGACCAGGTCGAGGGCCTGCTCGCCGCCCTCCGCTAACCCACCGCCCTCCCGCCCAAAGCCCGTAGCTGTATCCCGCCCAAGGCCGTTCCGCCCTCCCGCCCAAAGCCGTTCTGGCGGCTTTGGGCGGTGGTCTGACGCAACCACCCTGCAGAGCAACCCT
>CAZYYC010000453.1:0-3040 GCA_964650935.1 uncultured Anaerolineales bacterium | reverse complement strand
GCTGCTGGCGGCGATCCTGGTCTTCCAGAAGCGTAAGGACGTCGTGTAGTGGCGCATCAAGGGAGCTCTTCGGGCAGGGCCATGTGCTGCCGGAGAAGACCTTTGGGGTTTTTTCGCCGAGTAGGCGCTTGCAGGACAGGAAAACCCCAAAGGTCTCACTGCCGGTGAGAAGGGAGAGGGTCGATGAGCGAGATGGCGATGGGGACGGAGGAGGAGCGTGAGGCGGCGGGGCCTGCTCCGCGGGAGGCCGGACGGGGCACGTGGGTGGCGCTGGGGGTGGCGATTGCGGCCTTCCTGCTGGCGCTGGCCTCGTTGGGCGTGAATGCGCTGCTGATCGGCGAGCTGTTGGCCGTGCAGAGCGAGGGGCGCGAGGTGATCGACGCGTCGCTGGCGGCGCTGGAGCAGTTCGACCTCGGCGAGTTCGCCTTCAGCTATACCTTCTCGGAGACGATCGCCTATGCCGGCACGGTGCCGATCAGCGAGACCATCGCCTTTCCCTTTCAGGGGACGGTGCCGTTTCAGGGCAACGTGCCTTTCCGGGGGACGGTGCCGATCGCGATCAACATCCCCCTGATCGGGCGACAGACCGTGCGGGTGCCGGTCGACACGGTGGTGGCGGTGGACACGGCGGTGGAGGTGAGCACGACGGTGACGGTGCCGGTGCGGATGGCCTTTCCGTTCGCCGTGGAGATGCCGGTGGAGATGCCGATCGACCTCGAGCTCTCGCTGGACGACCAGCCGCAGCTCACGGCATCGCTGGATCTGATGCGCGAGCTGCTGCTGGATCTGCGCGCGCGGCTGTTCGAGCAGCCCCCGGCGCTGCGCCCGCTTCACTGGCCCTGGTAGGCGAACCAGGCGAAGTCGGCGACGGTGTCGCTGGGGGCGCCGTTGCTTGAGGCGTAGAGCCCGATGTAGGCCCCGGTGAAGCCGCCCGCCACGGGCGTGCTGAGCAGGCGTCCGTCCACGTGCTCGGCGACGGGGCGCCACGTCTCGGATTCGGCCTCGCCCTCGGCGGCGACGTAGAAGCTATAGTCCTGCCCGCGCGCCGTGACGCGCAAGCGGAGCTCGCCCTCGGGCACGGGGACCTCGCCGAGGCGCGACTCGATGCCGTTGAGGCGCTTGATGAGGCGCACGATGCGGCGGTTTGCCGTCCCTTGCGTGCAGACGAAGCGGAGGTGGTAGGCGTCGTTCTGGAGCAGGACGAGGCCGGCGCACTCGTCGGTGGAGGCCGGTTCGAAGGCGAGGGCGGTCTCGACGGTGAGGTCCTGGTGCTGCTGCCGGCGTCCGATGAAGCTCGGGTTGACGCGCTCGGAGAGGCGCTCGGGGCGCAGCCGCAGGCGCAGGTAGCCGGGGCGCGCGTCGAGGCTCCAGAAGGGCTCGCGCGGGGTGCGGAGGACGTTCCAGGCAAGATCGAGCGTGGGGCCGGCGAAGTCGTCGCGCAGGGAGACGCCGGTCGGGGGCGTGGGCCGGTCGCCGGCGTGGTCGGGGAGGTTGGGCACGGTGTAGCGCGCCTCGATGCGCCCGGTGCCGGGGCTGACGATGGGCCAGCCCTCCTCCCAGCGGACGGGGGCGAGGAAGGTCTCGCGCCCGAGGTTGTAGTAGTAGCCGTCGTAGGGGCGCATCGCCAGGGCCACGAGCCACCATTCCCCGTACTGGGTCTCGATGAGGTCGGCGTGTCCGGTGCCGACGATGGGGTAGTCGAGGCCGAGGTGGCGGTGGGTGAGGATGGGGTTGCGGGGGTTGCCCTGGTAGGGGCCGGTGACGGAGCGGCTGCGGGCGATCGTGACCGCGTGGTCGTGGGCGGTGCCGCCCTCGGCGATCATCAGGTAGTAGAGGCCGTTGACCTTGTAGAGGTGGGGGGCCTCGGCGTAGACGGCGCCCTTGACGGCGCCGTCCCAGAGCACGGTGCGCTCGCCGACGAGCTGCAGCGTCGGGAGGTCGAGCTCCTGCAGCCAGATCTCGCAGTGGCCGGGGTAGTGGCCCTCGAAGGCGTGGCGGTTGCCCGTATACCAGACGCGCCCGTCGTCGTCGAAGAAGAGCGAGGGGTCGATGCCGGGCGCGCCCTCCAGCCAGGTGGGATCCGACCAGGGGCCCGCGGGGTCGGTTGCGGTGACGATGAAGTTGCCGGCGCGCGTGAGCCCGTCCACCAGGGTGTTGATCACGTAGAAGGTGCCCTCGTGGTAGCGGAGCGTGGGGGCGTAGAGCCCGCCGGAGGGGCGGATGCCGTCGAGGTCGAGCTGCTCGGGGCGATCGAGCACGTGGCCGAGTTGGCGCCAGTTCACCAGGTCGCGGCTGTGGAAGATCGGGAGCCCCGGGAAGAACTCGAAGCTCGAGGTGACCAGGTAGTAATCGTCCCCGACCCGGCAGATGGAGGGGTCGGGGTAGAAGCCGGGCAGAATCGGGTTGGTGAAGGTTTTGGGCATGGGAGCTACCTCAGGGAGCAGTCTACAGTCAACAGTCGACAGTCGGGTGTTGTCAGTTGTCCGTTGTCAGTTGTCAGTTAGGGCCCGGATCTCGGTGGAGGGGGAGAGCGGGTAACTGACAACTGACAACGGGAGACTTGGTGTTATTTGCCCATCGCTTTGAGGGCGTCCAGGCTGCGCTTGGCGGACTCGAGCGGCGGGTAGGGGTAGTTCTCCTGTTCGACGATGTACCAGTCGGTGACGCCCTGGCCCTCGACGACGTCGAAGACTTGCTGCCAGGGTACGTCGCCGTCGCCGATGATGACGAGTTCCTTGCCGGCGGCGTATTCCTTCAGGTGGACGGTGATGGCGCGTTGGGGGTAGCGCTCCAGGTGGACCAGCGGGTCGGCGCCGCCGTGCATGGCGTTGCCGAGGTCGATCTGCATGATCACGCCGGGGCCGGTGTTGCTGTAGAGGATGTCCCAGCCGGTCTGTCCGTCCTCATAGGGGATGAACTCGACCCAGTGGTTGTGGTAGCCGGTGACCATGCCGTGGGGCGCCAGCTTGTCTGCGATCTCGTTTAAGGTGTCGGCGGTGCGCTTCCAGGCGTCGGCGGAGTCGCGATAGGACTCGGGCAG
>CAZYYC010000452.1:0-3050 GCA_964650935.1 uncultured Anaerolineales bacterium | reverse complement strand
TATAGGCCCCGAAGCGAACGCCCCCCTCCTGTGAAACGGGAGCCGCCAACACGGGCAGCGCCACCAACGACCCCATCAGCATGATCAACAGACCCAGCAGCACCTTACGCATGGCTAACCTCCATCACTCCGGCGTCACGACGGCGGCGCGATAGCCAGAGCAGGGCCGCCGTCACCATCAAGCCATTGGGCATGACGATCAGATAGACCAACAGCATCAGACCCGCCACGAAGGGCAGTATCGCTCGCCAGCTCACCATCAACCCCACCAGCGTGTGCATCAGTGAGCGGAACAGCATCTGCCGCGCCGCGAGCACCGCACTGATGGTCGATTCGACCGCCATATAGGCAGCACCGAGATAGCGCAGGATCACCGCCGTGATCGCCACCACGATGAGCGTACCGACCAGGGCGCTCAGCATACGACGCCGTCGCTGCCGCTGCAGAATGCGCTGCGTGGTCACGATCGTGAAGTCGGGAGAAAGCCGGGGTGGTGCCGGGGCGGATAGGAGGGCGTCCTCCACGGCGGACAACATCGCCCACTCGTGCCGGCAGTCCGGACAATGGCCCAGGTGCGCGTGCCAGGCGCGCCGCTCCTCGTCGGTTAGCGCACCATCCATCAAACGCACCCACCATGCCTCGTCGTGCATCGTGGCTTCGTCGATCCTTCTCACCAGAGCGTCCTCCGTCTCATCAGACATGGGCTGCCTCCTGAGTCAAGTGCTCCGCCATTGTCCGGCGGGCACGAAATAATCTGGACTTGATCGCCGAGGTGGTCAGGCCGGTCACAGCTTCGATCTCGGCGTAGGGTAAGTCTTCCCAATAGAAGAGGGTAACGATCATACGATCGGTGGGATTGAGACTATCGAGCATCTGACGCACCGCAGCGTGCTGCTCTTCCCGCAGCACCAACGCCTCGGGGTTGGGGCTATCGCCCGCTTTCCATTCCCATGCACCATCGTCTCCCATCCCATCCAGCGAGATGGTGTCCTTCCGGCGGCGGATGCGATCGATGCACTCGTTGGAGGCGATCCGCAGCACCCAGGGCTTGAACGGGCGCTGAATGTCGTAGGCATGCAGGTTGGTGATCGCCTTGACCAGAGCCTCCTGGGTAGCATCCTCGGCTTCCTTGGCATCGCCCAACATACGGTAGCAGACACCGAAGACACTCCGCTGATACGTTTCCACCAGTTGAGTCACGGCAGCTTGATCACCCTGTTGTGCTCGACGCAGAAAGTCCCCGTGTTCCATCCATCCCCTTCGGCCCGGCACGTCCTGCGGCCTCCTCGCCGAACAGTCGCTCGCCCGGGAGTCACCGCGCCCTTGCTTGATGCATCATTCTACCCAGTATACGGAATCCCGACAGTCAGGTTGCATCAGGTCCGCCACCGGCAAAGAGAAAGGGCGACCCTGAGGTCGCCCTTGACACATCCACCATCAGCCGGATAGCGCTTAGGCCTTACGGCGTCTCCAACCTGAACGGCTGCTGGAGATCGGAGAGCAACAGCGACTCCGGCTCCTCATCGATCGCAGTGAGCAGGCTGCCCTTGGGCAACTCCTTCTCCACCGGCACGCCCTCATAGTCATCGATCGGGCCGTCAGAGCCCTCGATGTCGCCACGATAACCGGTGCCCGCCGGGATCAGCTTGCCGATCATAATGTTTTCCTTCAAGCCGTAGAGCGGATCCTCCGCCGAGCTCACCGCGGCGTTCGAGAGGATCTTGATCGTCTGCTGGAAGGAGGCCGCTGACAGGAAAGACTCCGAGGCCAGCGAGGCCTTCGTCAGCCCGAGCAACACCTGACGCGCGCGGGCAGGCGTCTTGCCCTGCGCCACCAGCTCACGATTCGTGTGCTCAAACTCCACCCGATCCGCCAGGTCGCCCGGCAGATACTCCGTGTCGCCGGATTCCGAGACGAGCACGCGGCTGAGCATCCGGCGGATGATCACCTCGAAGTGCTTGTCGCAGATATTCACACCCTGCGTCCGGTAGACCTGCTGAACCTCGCTCAACAGATGCAGCTGGACGGCCTCACGACCCTGGACATGCAGGATGCGGTGAGGGTTGGGCACACCCTCGTAGAGCTGCGTGCCCGCCGGGATCTTCTGCCCTTCCGCCACCAGCAACCGCGCCGATGCCGGCACATCGTAGGACTGCTCCTCGCGGATCTCGTAGATCAGCGTAACGTCTTGACCGTCGCGACTGATGCGCCCGCCGGACCGAGCACGGAGCTCCTGCTCACCCTCATCGGTCTCTCCCCGCGCAAGGACGTCCTCGCGCGCGACATCGTCACCGTCCTCGACGAAGATCTCCCAATCCTCGGGGATGTCGTAGCTGACCTTCTTCACCTGGCTGTCAACGATCGTGACCTCCGCCAGGTCGCCCTGCCGCGAGATGTGCACCACGCCGCTGAGGTCGGCAATCTCCGCCTCACCCCGCGGGGTCTTGCGCGCCTCAAGCAGCTCCTCAACACGTGGCAGACCACTGGTGATGTCACCACCCGACGATGCCGTACCTCCCGTGTGGAACGTGCGCAAGGTCAGCTGGGTACCGGGCTCGCCGATCGACTGCGCCGAGATAATGCCCACGGCGGTACCGATCTTCACCCAACCACCGCGTGCGAGATCGCGACCATAACAGAGCGCGCAGATGCCATGCTCCTGCTCACACGTCATCGGCGAGCGAACGTAGACATCATCGATGCCTAGGGCGTCAATCCGGTCGGCGCGATCCTCATCGATTTCCTCATTGCGGTCGACGACGACCTCACCTGTTTCGGGGTGGACCACCGGCGCCGCAGCCGCGCGACCCACAAGCCGAGCGATCATCGGCTGCCCGCCCACATTGTCGGCTCGGCGGATCCAGATGCCCGTCTGCGTCCCGCAGTCGTGCGCGTTCACGATAATGTCCTGGACGGTGTCGACCAGGCGTCGCGTCAGATAGCCCGCATCCGCCGTACGTAGCGCGGTGTCCGCCAGACCCTTGCGGGAGCCGTGCGTCGAGATGAAGTACTCGAGCGCGGTCAGGCCCTCACGCAGGTTCGAGCGAATC
>CAZYYC010000451.1:0-3074 GCA_964650935.1 uncultured Anaerolineales bacterium | reverse complement strand
TCCGAGTGGGCGTTTCTAGTTGTCATCAATGGGTAATTCTAGTTGTCACTGAACAAGGGCACGCGCATCTTCAATCGCACCTATACTGTCGATCAACTCATCGCCCTGCTTCTCACTGAGATACGCACACAGGCCGAGATTCAGTTCGAGGAGCCCTGTGACAGCGTCGTATTGGGCAGGCCGGTCAAGTTCTCTGATGACGCCGATGTCACCGCACGAGCGGAGGAGATTCTCTACCGCGCGGCCCGCTTCGCCGGCTTCCGCGAGATCACGTTCCAGATGGAACCGATTGCCGCGGCTCACCTCTATCATCGGCAGGCAACCCGGCGCGAGATCGCCCTTATCTTCGATTTCGGTGGCGGCACACTGGACCTGACCATCGTGGAGGTCGGCGGGAAGCAGCTGCCACGGGTGGTCGCCACGCAGGGCGCATTGATCGGCGGAGACGACCTGGACCAACGCATCATGCGCTCCCTGTGGCCCCATTTCGGATCGAGGGCCAAGGTCGATGGCGATACCGACTTCCCCCCCGAGTTCCTCGATCGGCTACAGACCTGGCAGACGATGCCCGAGCTTTCGCGCCCCGAGCCTCTGAGCAAAATCCACCACTATCGGGAGTCGAGTGACAGTCCCGCCGAGATGCGCGCACTGGAGACGCTCGTGACACAGAACGTCGGCTTCAAGCTCTTCCAGGAGATCGAGAGGACGAAGAAAGCGCTCACCCCCGATAGGATGACGTGGCTGCGATTCGCCTATGGAGATATCAACCTCAACGAGCGTATCCTGCGCCGGGACTTCGAGGAGATGATTGAGCCCGAGATCGCGAAGGTCGCCACCAACATCCGTGCCATCCTCAAGGAGGCTCACATGGGGGCTGACCAGATCGATGTCGTCCTTCGCACCGGAGGGACCTCCCTGGTGCCGGCCTGCGTCAAGCTCCTCGAGGCATACTTCGGGCGCGATAAGATTCGCGATATGGCTCCTCTCACCTCCGTGGGCGGCGGCTTGGCCGTCGTAGCCCACGAAGAGGCAGGACTGGCGCCGGCCTACGCCTACCGTTACGAGAGCCCCTTTGCCTACACTCGGGCCACCAGCGGTAGGCACTACGAACCCGCCATCCTCCGCGCCGGTATGCAGTGCTATACAGATCAGGATTACCGGATCATCAACCTTCCCCTAGCTCTCAGCGGCTTCTATGGCATTCGCTCTGCGAATCTGGACTATGGCTCCGATGAGCGCCGGCTGCTGAGATTCAAGCTCAACCGCCCCAGCAAGGTCTATGTCATCTACCAGGCCAAGGCGGAGGACCTCCCCCTCTGGCTACGGGGCTTTCAACAGGAGGAAGGGTTACAGGTTGATATTCGGACCCCTGGGGGACTCTACCCCTTCCTCGTCTACAGCCGTGACTTCCCTGAAGGCGCGTTCGCCCTTGGAGGCGCTCACGCCGAGGGCTACAACGGCATCGTCTTTCTGAACTACATCGCCGCAGCCGTACCACACCGGTAACTCGGTTCGCTGGGAGGCGGGTCCAAACGTAGGGCTGACGCGTCAGCGCCGCGTGCGAACGTCGACGCCGCGCCCGTCCGAGACGATCTCGACCGTGCCATGGCTCGCCGTCGCGTAGAGTCGGCTATCCATCAGCTTCGCTCGAGTGACGTCATCAAGGCGGTCACCTTGCACAGCGGCGACCACGGGCGCAACCGCCTGGAGGAGGTCCACCGAACAACAGGTCTTGTCTCCTTGTCGCGGGAGCGCAAGCACCTGGCTCTGTAGGGCAGGGCCATAGCGCTCAACCAGCGCCTTCTCCACCACCGTCGTCGCACCGCCCATCAGCAGCACCTTGACCTCCCCGTGCGTCAACTGCAGGACCAGCGGGCCCTCGCGGTCCGGCGGAGGCCAGAGCACATCCAGCTGCACGCTCTCACTGAGTTCCCGCCTGTCGCCCTGGCGCAATAGCGCCACTGTACCCGGCGGGCGCTCCTGCAGGATGGCCTGCCATTGCGCATAGATCGCACTCTCACGCAAACCGGGTCCGGTGCCCACCCATGCGACCTCAAAGCGCTCCACCACCGCGATCAAGCCGTGCAAGCGATCATCATCGGGCGAGGTCAAGATCACCTGATCCAGGCGCCGCGTCCAGAACGGCATCTGCCGGCCCATCTCGGCCAACGTCTGCCGCGGGTCGTAGCCACCATCGATCAGCGCCGTCGAGCCATCAGGCGTCCGGATCAGCACGGCATCACCCCTTCCCGTCTCCAGAAAGGTCACGTGAAGCCTGCCATCGGGTCGCAGGACCAAGAAGGCGATCATGAGCACCACCGTCGCGCCAGCCGCCGCTGTGCTGTAGGGGTGAAGGGCTACGACCAGAGATCGAGCTCGGTCCCACCCTCCCTTCAGATAACCACGCAGAGCGGCGTCCTTTCCGACGACCAGCCGGAGGCTCAGCATCGCCAATCCCACGTGATAGACGCGCACGAGGAACGGCGCGATGACCGGTACCGGCAGGCTGGCCCAGGAGAAGGTCGCCGTCCAAGTGACGACGTCGATCGTGTAAGCCAGGAACACCCAGGCGATCCAAGCGAGGACCTGGCCTAGTGGCTGCAGAAGAAGCCCTGAGACGAGAGCCAGCCCCCCGAAAGCCATAATGAAGGGTTGTGCCGGCAGGATCAGGAAGTTGGTCAACGGAGCCACCAACGGAATGGCATGGAAATTGGCCGCGATAATGCCCAGTGTCGTCAGCTGCACGACACTGGTGACGATCAGGATGTCGTTAAGTATGCCGATGAGTCGTTCTGCCAGCTCTTGGCGCACCCACCGTGAAACAAACGCCGTGCACCAGGCGGTCAAGGGCGGTGCCAGGATCAGCATGCCCACCACGGCAGCTGCGCTGAGTTGGAATCCCACATCCCAAAGCACGAAAGGGTTCAGTACCGAGAGCACGAACGTGGCAGCTGCCAGGGACGTCGGCCCGTGTGGCCTGCGCTGCTCCTGTTGCCCTAATGCGATAAGTGAGGACATAACCCCCGCCCGCATCACAGAAGCATCAGCCCCCACCAAGATGACATAGATCCAGA
>CAZYYC010000450.1:0-3089 GCA_964650935.1 uncultured Anaerolineales bacterium | reverse complement strand
GCGCGCTTCTCCACCGGCGACTTCCGCCGCAACGACGGCACCCCCATCGAGGGCCGCGGCATCACCCCCCACGTGCCCGTCACCTGGACCGTCGACGATCTCCGCGAGGGCCGCGACCCCGACCTCGACGTCGCCGTCGGCCTCCTCCTCGCGGCGCAGCCGGCATCAGCCGCCGGCGGTCCGTGACGCCTTCGTAGCCGGTCGCCCTGCGCACGATCGCCGCGAGCTTCTCCTCGGTCGCCTCGTCCGGCCCGGTGAAGGTCCACGCGGAGGCCATCAGCTGCTCCGCCGCAGCCACCTCCTGTTTCAGCTTCAGCTCATCACCGTTGATGAGCCGCATAACTCACAAACCAAACTACCCATCCGTCAGGAGGTCACGTGCCCGCGTCGCAACCACGCATCCCGCCCAAAGCCGTTCCGCCGGCTTTGGGCGGTGGTCCGGCGAACAGCCCTCGCATCCTACCCGCCGCCGGCGCGCATCAAGCGTCGACACCTTGACACACAATCATCAACAGAATATACTGAAGGCATCGCCCAAGCATGACCGTGAACTGAGGGTCAGACCGAGCATGAGCCATCTCCACCTGCACGCCGATCACACACGCCACGAGACCATTGGAGGCTGGAGACCGATAGCATGAGCAACATCACCGTAGGAGAGAGCACCAAGGCGCTCCTGGAAGCGCTGCCGCCGGAAGGCCAGTATATGGACGCCAAGCTCCGCAGCCTCATCGAGGCCGAGCTCCTGCGCCGCCTGCAGCAAGGCCACCACCAGGACCGCATCCTGCGCAACAAATACGGATTATCCTTCGGTGACTTCGTCGCGCAGCACATCGTCGCCCGGCATGGCTACACGTGGGACGTTGAGCGGGATGCGATGGAATGGGAAACCGTGATCGGCACCATCGCCACGCTCGGAAAGCACCTGGCCCGGCTACGTGAGGATGAGTAAGGTCCCCGGGAGTCAATTGCAGCCCTCTCGCAGCAGGGAGACCACATAGGCACTCGGTGTACCCACCGGGAGTGGATCGCTGGAGAAGGCATCACTTCGTCGATCTGCACATTTTGACGCGCTGGACACCGGATCTATACTTACCAGCGTTCTGACATCGGCCTAGAACAAGCTCCACAGGAGACGCATTGTCCCTAAACGAAGCCGACACCCGCGCACGGTTGATCGATCCGCTGTTGGCGTCCGCCAACTGGGGCGGGGATCAGATTGCGCGCGAGCACTACTACCGCCGCGACGTCCAGTACACGCCGGGCCGAATCGTGCTGCGCGGCACCCGCACCGAACGTCGCGAGGGGCGCAAAGTCGACTACCTGCTCCGTTATGCCGGGTTCTCCATTGCCGTGGTCGAGGCCAAGGCGGAGGAAGAGTCGGCGGAGAGCGGTTTCCGGCAGGGCCAGGACTACGCCCGCGATCTTGGCGTCCCCTTTGCCTACGCCACCAACGGCCACACGATCTTGGAATATGACTACTTCACGCGGCAGAGCCGGGAACTGCCGACCTTCCCCACGCCCGACGACCTGTGGCAGCGTTGGCTGCTCAACACCGGGCTGGATGATGTGACCGCGGACGACCGCGTACGGCAGGCCCGCGCCCTCTACAATCCCGAGGCCGCTGAAGCCCACCGCCGCAACCCCATCCTGCATCCCTACTGTCCCCCGGCCATCACCGGCAAGTCGCCCCGCTACTTCCAGGAGACCGCGATTGCGCGCGTCCTGGAGCGGGTGATGCGCGGGCAACAGCGGATCCTCCTGACCATGGCCACGGGGACCGGCAAGACCTTCACCGCCTTCCAGATCGTCTGGAAGTTGCTCAAGTCGCGCTGGCTCCACCGGCGCCATCCCGACCGTCCGGCGCGCGTGCTCTTTCTTGCGGACCGCGTGGTATTGCGCGACCAGGCTTACAACGCCTTCGCGCCCTTCGCGACTGAGGCCAGCGATCCGCGCTACCGCATCGAGGGACGCCCTGTCCGCACCCACTTCGACCTCTACTTCGGCATCTACCAGTCGCTGTGGAGCGACGACGAGGCCGGGCGCCGGCTCTACGAGGCCTTCCCGCAGGACTTCTTCGACCTGGTCATCATCGACGAGGCGCACCGGTCCGGCTTCGGCACCTGGCGCGAGATCCTCAACCACTTCGGCGATGCGATTCACCTGGGGATGACGGCTACGCCCAAGCGTACTGACAACGTCGACACCTACGCCTACTTCTGCCAGGACGAGCCCGAGATCCTCGTCGATCCCGACGACCCCGAGCAGGGCACGCGCCAACAGGCCGCCTACGAGTACAGCCTGGGCCAGGGCATCGAGGACGGCTTCCTCGCCACCTATAAGGTCCACCGCGTCCATACCACCGTGGACCGGGACGGGCTCCACCTCCGAGATGCGCTGGAGTCCGGCGCCGAGGTCGTGGTACCCGATGAGGTAGAGGCCCGCGATGTCTACACCACGCCGCAGTTCGAGCGCGAAATCAGCCTGCCCGACCGCACGCGCGCGATGGTGGATCACCTGGCGGTGACGCTGGCGCGTTTCGGCCCGATGGACAAGACGATGGTCTTCTGCGTTGACACCGCTCACGCCCAGCTTGCCGCACGGCTGCTCAGCGACGCCTTCGCCCACCTGGGGCACGACAACTACGCCGTGCCCATCGTGGCGGAGGAGGGTGAAGAGGCCCGGCGGGCGCTGCGCCGCTTCCAGGACAGCGACCAAAAGCTGCCGGTGGTGGCGACGACGGCGGAGTTGCTCACCACCGGCGTCGATGTACCCGCCTGCCGCAACATCGTCTTCATGAAGACGGTCGCCTCGACGGTGCCCTTCAAGCAGATCCTAGGCCGTGGCAGCCGCATCGATGAGGCGACGAACAAGTATTGGTTCCGCGTCATCGACTATACCGACGCGACGCGCCTCTTCGACGAGTGGGATCGACCTCCGCTGCCGCCGGACGAGGCGACCGCCGGTCCTAAGACGGCGACGCTGACCGGCAAGGTAGTCCATGAGGAGAGCGGCTCGCTGATCCAGGGCGCCGCGGTCACGGTCCTGCTCGGGCCGAACACACAGCGCGGTCCCGTCTACACCGATGA
>CAZYYC010000449.1:0-3093 GCA_964650935.1 uncultured Anaerolineales bacterium | reverse complement strand
GCTCCTGGCCCTGCACCAAGCCGGGCTGGCGCCGCGATACCGCCTTGACGTGCTGATCTCCAACTACGAGGAGGTCGGCCACGGAGGCGCAAGCGGGATACCCGACACGGTCGAAGAGCTGGTCACCGTGGATATGGCTGCAGCAGGCGAGGAGCAGGCCTCGGACGAGTTCACGGTGGGCATCTGCGCCAAGGATTCCGGTGGCCCTTACCATCTGGGCCTGAGACGTCGCCTGGAGCAGCTCGCGATCGATCACGAGATCCCCTTCCGCACCGACACCTATCCCTACTACGGCTCTGATGGTGAGGCGGCATGGCGCGCGGGGGCCGATCTGGCGGTCGGCCTCATCGGTCCCGGCGTCGATGCCTCCCACGCCTATGAACGCACCCACCAGGACTCCCTGAGCGCAACGATCCGGCTGCTGCTGGCCTACCTGTTGAGCGAGTGACGGATGCAGGAGACGCTGACGCAGCCCACCGGCACGCCGTTGCCCATCAGCCAACGGCTGGACTGGCGAGTTCCCTACTTGACCAGCGACCTGCCGGGGGTCGGCGGCGTGATCCGCACCGAGCCCGAGGACTTCGTCGTGGACGAAGTGCCGGCGTACGAACCATGCGGCGACGGTGAGCACACCTACTTCCGCGTCGAGAAACGCGACATCACGACGCTGCAGCTGGCCCAGCAGATCGCCCAGAAGCTCGACCTACCCCCGCGGGCCGTAAGCTATGCCGGGCTCAAGGACGCCTATGCCGTTGCCAGACAGACCTTCTCGGTGCAGTTCGTGCCGACCGAGAAGATCGAGGCGCTCGAATTGGATCGGGCGCAGGTTCTCTGGGTCGCGCGCCATCGCAACAAGCTGCGTGTGGGACATCTACGCGGAAACCGCTTCAGCTTGCGCATCCGCGATGTCGTACCCGAAGCCGAGGACCGAGCGGCGGCGATCCTTGAGCGTCTCAAGACAAGCGGTGTACCCAATGCCTACGGCCCCCAGCGCTTCGGCAATCGTGGTGACAACCATATCGCCGGCTACCATCTGCTGCGCGACGACCGCGCGGGACTCCAAGCTATGGGGATCCGCCACCTGTCCAGAAACCTGCGTGGGCTCTTCATCAGCGCCCTGCAATCGGCACTCTTCAACCAGGTCGTCGCCCTGCGCCTAGAACAGGGCACCCTGGACACCGTCATCCCCGGCGATATCGCTCGTAAGGAGGACACCGGGGGCATCTTCACCGTTGAGGAGGTCGAGACGGAGCGCGCTCGGGCTGCAGCCTGGGAGATCTCGGCTACAGGACCTATCTATGGGGACAAGTTGATGCAGGCTCAGGAGGAGGCCGGGCGGATGGAAGCCGACGTGCTGGCCGCATCCGGACTTACCCTGAACGACTTCCGCGCGATCAGAGAACGCGGCGTTCGACGGCCCTTGCGCTACAATGCCGAGGGCCTGACCTGGCGGGTTGAGCACCAGAGCGTGCTGTGGGTAAGCTTCTTTGCGCCCAAGGGCTCATTTGCCACCGTCCTTCTGCGCGAGCTGATGAAGGGCGATGTTCCTCAGGATTTCGAGTCATAGCGGAGGCGTGATGGACGATCGACAGCGCAAGCAGATGCAGTACTCAGCCATCTACCTTTTGATCGCCATTGTGGCGGCGTGGCTTTTTCAGACGCTGATTTTCCGGCCCTTGGTCATCCGTTGGAGCGAGGTCCCTTATAGCCAGTTCCTCGAAGAGCTGGAGGTGGGGAACATTGCCGAAGTCCGCCTCACTGAGGACCGCATCCTCTACACCTGCTGCGACGAAGCGGAGGAAGCCGAGGCCGGCTCCTACAATGTCGTGCGTGTGGACGATCCCGATCTCATCGAGCGTCTGGTCGACGCAGGCGTGAGCTTCTCGGGTGAAGCACCCAGCAATGCCCTCCTACCCAGCATTCTCGGCTGGATCATTCCCTTGCTGCCGCTCGCCCTGATCTGGTATTTCGTCCTGCGGCGCATGGGCCAGGGGGGCGCCGGTGTCATGTCGGTCGGCAAGAGCCGCGCTAAGGAGATCCAGGGGGAGAAAACGGGGGTCAAGTTCGCCGATGTCGGCGGGGCAGAGGAAGCGACCTTTGAGCTCAAAGAGATCATCGACTTCCTCAAGGACCCTCAGCGCTTCACACGCCTTGGAGCCAAACTACCCAAAGGCGTGCTGCTCGTCGGTCCCCCTGGGACCGGCAAGACGCTGATGGCGAGGGCGACCGCCGGTGAGGCCGATGTGCCCTTCTTCTCCATCAGCGGATCGGATTTCGTGGAGATGTTTGTCGGCGTGGGGGCGTCGCGGGTGCGCGACCTCTTCGTCCAAGCCAAGGCCAAGGCACCCTGTATCGTCTTTATCGACGAGATCGATGCCATCGGTCAGTCACGGTCCTCCGTCGGCGCAATCGCGACGAACGATGAGCGCGAGCAGACGTTGAACCAGTTGCTGTCGGAGATGGATGGCTTTGAGCCCAATCAGGGCGTCGTCATCATGGCCGCGACCAACCGCCCCGAGATCCTCGATCGTGCGCTATTGCGTCCCGGTCGCTTCGACCGGCAGATCGAGGTGAGCCTACCGACAGAACGGGGGCGCCACGAGATCCTCAAGATCCACACCCAGGACGTTATACTCGACAGTGATGTCGCTCTCAAACGCATCGCGCAGATCACGGCGGGCTTCTCCGGCGCCGACCTGGCCAACATCGTCAACGAAGCCGCTCTGCTGGCGGTGCGGCGCAATCACGAAGCGGTCACGATGGATGACTTCGATCGTGCCTTTGAAAGGGTCGTGGCAGGCCTCCAGCGCAAGATGCAGCTCAAGCCCGAGGTACGCAGGCGTGTGGCCTACCACGAAGGGGGCCACGCCCTGGTGGCTTACCTCCAGCCGGACACCGACCCGGTGCACAAGGTGAGCATCGTGCCCACCTCGAAGGGTGCACTCGGCTACACGCTCCAGATGCCCGATGAGGACACCTATCTGATGAGCAAGCGCGAGCTCGAGGAACGGATCGCGGTGATGCTCGGCGGACGGGCGGCGGAGAGGCTGGTCTTTGAGGACACCTCCACCGGCGCCGCCAATGACCTGGAAC
>CAZYYC010000448.1:0-3100 GCA_964650935.1 uncultured Anaerolineales bacterium | reverse complement strand
GCGGAAGAACTCGCGCACGGCCCGGTGCCAGTCGATGACGCGGAAGATGCCCGGAAGCTGGTAGCGCTTGCAGAACTGCTGCACGGCGGCCTCCAATACCCAGAGCTGTCCGTGGTTGTTGAGGATGATCTGCTTGCGGAAGCCGTCGTTCCACAGCCCGAGCATCACGTCGATGAGCTGCTCGCGCATCACGTTCTCGCGCACGATCACCGTGCCCGGCATGCCGAGGTGGTGGTAGGGGTGGGCGCCGTAGTTGATGGGCGGCAGGGCGAGGTTGATGGGCGCGCCCTGCTTCGCCGTGTAGCGGCGGACGCCCTCGCAGATCTGGCTGACGTAGAGCGTGTCCGAGGCGCTGGGCATGTGCTGCCCGTGGAGCTCGGTGCTGCCGACGGGGATCAGCACGATATCGTTTTTCCTGCGGTTCGCCTCCACCTGCCAGCGCACCGTGGTCTGGATGTAGGAACCCTCTTTGCCCCACTCGACGGGCGAGGGCATGCCGTACTCCTCGAGGACGGCGTCGATCTCGGCATCGGTGGCGTCCCAGAGCTCCTTTTTCATCCGACCGATGGTGTTGTCCTCGAAGAAGAGGTCGGGCTGGTCAGTGGCCAAGAGGCCGGGTGGCACTTGTCTCATCTCTGACATATCGGATCTCCTTGCTTTTACCGTGTGGGCCGGAGACGGCGCAGCGCGCCGTCTCCACGCAGAAGCCCTAGGCGTTGGGCTTCACCAATATCTTGCCGTCGGTGCGGGTGGTCGACTGGGCGATCGCGTCGACGGTCTCGTCCAGCGGGTACTTGGCGGTGATGATCGGGCTCAGGTCGAGCCTGCCCGCCGCGACCATGCGGATGACGTTGGGGAAGGTCTCGTGGCCCGAGTGGCCCTGGGCGCCGTAGGCCTGGGCGCGGCGGACCTGGAAGGCCTCCAGGTACATCGGCACGCGCTGCGCGGCGCGCCCGATCTGGACGATCTTGGCGTTAATCGCCAGGGCCTGCTCCATCTCCGGGATCGTGAGGTGGGGCGCGCCGGCGGCCTCGACGTGGAAGTTGAAGCCCTCGCCCTTGCTGTGCTCCAGCAGGACCTCGTGGGGGGTGACCTCACGGGGGTCGTAGGCGAAGTCCGCGCCGACCTGCTTGGCGAGCTCGAGGCGCTCCTTGGAGACCTCGAAGGCGACGATGGTGCCCGCGCCGGCAGCGCGCGCCAGGCCGATGGCGGCGAGGCCGATGGAGCCGGCGCCGAAGACGCTGACGTAGTGACCGGGACGGAAGCCGCCGGCCCGCTCGAACATCGCATTGTACGAGACGCTGGTCGGCTCGCTGAGCGCGCCGATTTCGTAGCCCTTCTCCTCGCTGCCGAAGCGCTCGGCGATCGCGTCGATGGGCCAGCAGTACTTCTCGTCGAGGGCGATGTAGTTGGCGAAGGCGCCGGGGATCGTGAAGCCGATCTCCTCCAGGTTGGTGCAGTGGTTGGGGTAGCCGTTGCGGCAGGGGGTGCAGTGGCCGCACCAGATCATCTCCTCGGCGGTGACCATGTCGCCGACCTTGAGCCGCTCGACCTCGGGGCCGACCTCCACCACCTTGCCCGAGAACTCGTGGCCCAGAATGGTGGGGAACTTGGTCAGGCCCGGGTAGAGGATGTAGCCCTCCTTGTCGGTCTCATAGAAGTGCATGTCCGAGCCGCAGACGCCGCAGGCCTGGACGGCGATGACGACGTCGCGCGGTCCGGGCTGCGGATCGGGCCACTCCTGCACCTTGAGCGTCGGGTGACGCCAGATGGCGCTGCCGGTCACGGCTTTGCCGGTCGCCTTCTCCCAGTCGGAGAGGGCGTAGTCCGGGCGCGGGTCCCACTTTGCGTCGAGTACGAGTCCTTTCATCGCGAAATCTCCTTTGGCGGATAAAATCCAGTTGTCGGTTGTCGGTTGTCGGTTGTCAGTTAGCGGACTGCGGACCGGCACTGCTAGGTCACGTCTGGCGGGGTTGTGAGCTGGGTCACCTCGCGATCTCGTCGAGCTTGACGGGGCGATGCTCGGCGTAGGATCTGCGGGCGGCATAGCCCATGAGGATGGCCATGCGCCCGTCGTGGCCGGTGGTGGGCGGCTGGGTGCCCTCGCGGATGCAGGTGACGAAGTCATTCAGCTCGGTGACGTAGGATTCGGTGTAGCGATCCATGAAGAAGTTGAGCGGCAGGTCGGTGCGGATGCTCCGGCTGTCGCTGACGATAGCGGTGTTGGGGTAGTCGTTCTCCGTGCGGACCGCGCCCGCGCTGCCGAAGACCTCGACGCGCTGGTCGTAGCCGTAGACGGCCTTGCGGCTGTTGTCGATGGTGCCGATGGCGCCGTTCTCGAAGCGCAGCACGGTCAGCGCCGTGTCGATGTCGCCCGCCTCGCCGATCGCGGGATCGACCATCACGCCGCCCTCGACATAGAGCTCGGTGACCTCACAGCCCATCAGGTAGCGCGCCATATCGAAATCGTGGATCGTCATATCGAGGAAGATGCCGCCGGAGACCGCGACGTACTCGGCATGGGGTGGGGCGGGGTCGCGGCTGATGATGTGCAGCAGCTGCGGCGTGCCGACGGCGCCCGCCTGCACGAGCTCGCGCACGCGGCGGAAGTTGTGGTCGAAACGGCGGTTGAAGCCGACCATGAAGGTGACGCCCGCCCGGTCAACCGCCTTGAGCACCTGATCGACGCGCGCGAGGTCGAGGTCGATGGGCTTCTCGCAGAAGATGTGCTTGCCCGCGGCTGCGGCCCGCTCGACGAGGTTTGCGTGGGTGTCGGTGCTGGAGCAGATGAGGAGGGCGTCGATGCCCGGATGGGTCAGCACGGGCTCGGGGTCGTCATAGACCTCCGGGATGCCCAGGTCACGCGCGCAGCGTTGGGCTGCCTCCAGGCGGATATCGGAGATCGCGGTGACCTCCGCGCCGGCGATGCGGGTCGCCAGGTTGGTCGCGTGCACCGCGCCGATCCTGCCGGCGCCGATGATGCCGATCTGTAGTGGTTTCGTCATAGATCCTCCGATCACTTGTGGGCCTGGTCGGGCCGGCTTCCCGACCTACATCCGCCATGTGGGGCGGGAAGCCGTCCCGCCCGGGCCGTGCCTGC
>CAZYYC010000447.1:0-3105 GCA_964650935.1 uncultured Anaerolineales bacterium | reverse complement strand
CCCAGCACCACTCCCACGACCGCGAGGGCAACGAACAACGTCAAGCCCAGCACGAGTTGGCGAGTAACTCGCCCCGATAGCGATTTCATAGTCTGCTCCTTATGCCTAGAAATGGTCTGACCTCAGCCATCCCAACGGAGGCAGCACGTAGAGTACCACATCCGTCGGTTCCGACAACCACAACCACCACACAGGTCGTCAGGATCTACCGGATGCTCGTCGCGCACAGGCGTCCACCCGGCGATATCCCATGATTCATGACGCAGGAAGAACATCACAGGTTCCGGTCATCAGCGACGTCAAGCGGAACACAACGATGGCCCCGACCTCGCCGCCCCACGCGACATAGCCGGCGGACCTCGAATACGTCACGCTACGACCTCACCCATCAGACAGGTCCCGCTGACGCCGGTCAGCAGCGTCCCGGTCACCCGATTGTACAACGCCCGCTCCGAGTCGGCCCGCACCTCGACGTAGGTGTCCGACCACCCGACCCACCACCCCTCGCTATCCTGCCGCTCCCATAGAACAGGCAGCACCCGCCCTACAAACCGCTCTCGGTAGGCGGCGGACAATCGGCGTCCCACACGCCGCAACACCCGGGCACGAGCGCGCCGCGTAGCCCCCGGCACCGGACCGGGCAACCGCGCCGCCGCTGTCCCGGCACGCTCCGAATAAGGGAACACGTGCAGACGCGCAAACCCGCACGCCTCGGCGAACGCCACGGTAGCGTGAAAGTCCTCCTCCGTCTCGCCGGGAAAGCCCGTGATCAGATCGGTCGTCAGTGCGATATCGGGAGAGACCTCCCGGATCGCCGCCACCCATGCCCGATAGACGTCAACCTCCATCCGCCGCCCCATCCGCTTCAGAATCGCATCCGATCCCGACTGAAGCGGCAGGTGGAGCTGCCTGCAGACCCGCGCATCGCGCCACAGGTCGAGCAGCGCCTCAGTCACGTCCCAGGGCTCGATCGACGAGAAGCGCAGCCGCGGCACGCTCGTCTCCCCCAGGATGCGCCGCCCCAGGTACGCGAGTCCGTCCTCGAGAGCCAGATCGTGACCGTAGGCCCCTAGGCTCACACCGGTCAGGACCACCTCCTGAGCTCCCTGGGAGACGGCGTGACGCACCTCCGCCAGGGCCTCGTCCGGCGGGCGGCTCTGCGCCGGACCGCGCAACAGACGGGTCACGCAGTAGGTACAGGCGTGGTCGCAGCCGTCCTGAATTCCGATGAAGGCACGCGTGTGCCCCCACTGACCTGGGGACCACGGAGCCGGGTCCTGAACAAGCTCCCCTCCGAGGACACGCTCAACGACCTCGTGCTTGGCGGCATTCGGCATCACCCAATGCACCCCGTCCATCGTGCCGATGACGTCAGGGGAGGCGGTTGCCCAGCATCCGGTGACGGCGATCTCGGCGTGGGCATTAGCACGGTGGAGGGTACGCACACGCCGACGGCCCTTACGGACGGCTTGAGCGGTGACGGCACAGGAGTTCATCACGATCACCTCAGCCCGGGCAGGATCGTCCACGACCTCGTGGCCTGCCCCGGCGAACCGTCGCGCTAGTACCTCCGCCTCCGCCGTGTTGAGGCGGCAGCCCATCGACTCCACGTAGATGCGCAAGCTCGACTACCCGCCCTGATGGAGGGTCCACCGTGACGGGGCGACAGGGTAACAGCCCAGCATCAGCCGGTTCTCCGCGTCAGGGAATGGGTTCGACATCGAGGTTGTCGAAGGCCACCACGACGTCGCCCTCCGTGAAGGCGCCGGCATAGACGCCGATGCGCCCCTCGGTCAGCGTCGCGTCCTCGACCTGAAGGACAGTCTGGTCATTGACGCGGAAGTCGAAGGAGGCCCCCTGCGCAATGACTTCGAGCTTGTTCGTCGCCTCGCCCTGCAGCACAGCATCGCTCGGCACCCAGTCCGGGCCCACCACGGTCCACCGACCGCTCTCAAAGCGTGCCACGCGCGCATAGCCGTCCCCACTGATCGAGAAGGCCAGGAAATGCTGGTCATCCTTCATCCGTAGCAGCACGCCATACTCGTTGTCGTGTGGTCCCGAGATCTGCGTCGTCTCCACCGTCAGGTGCAGGTCGCTCCAGGTGCCCTCAGAGAAGGCCCACGCGATCTGCCCGGGGTTGTAGACGTGAATGCGCAGCCGTCCCTCTGCGATCGCCACGTCGGCGATGGCGTCCGAACTCGCCACCCACCCCGCATCGTCGTCGAAGGTCACACGCCACGCCTCTGCCGGCGTTGCGCTCGCCGACGCGCAGCCACAGATCGCCATCACCGTCAGGAGCAGCAGGACTTGTCCCATCCGCCCCCCTGCTCTTGTGCCGCGGATGGAGACGACGGCTCCCCTCAGCCTCACCCGACCAGCCGCCCACCGGCGCGCCACGTCTTTCAGCACAGCAAATCGAGCGTTCATGGCTCTCTCGCCTCAAAGTCATCCAACCACACCGTCGCGCCACCCGCCGAGACCGTACCCGCCGCCATGCCCACGTCGCCTTTGTCGAGTACGTCGTCGTCGACTTGCGCGATGACCTCACCGTTGGCCGAAAGCGTCAACGTCGAGCCCTCACACACCGCCACGATCCGATTATCCGTGCCATCCATATGGATGGCCGAGGAGCGCAACATCGCTCGCCCCGTCAGGGGCAGCAATTCCCCCTCCTCATCCCTGCGAAAGATCGCATAGTAGCCGTCCGAGCTGAGGGCGAAATAGTAGAACTGCTCCTCATCATAACGACACAGCAGGCCGTAGTGATCGTCAGAAGGCCCGGACGAACGCACGACGGCGGAGAGTCGTACATCGGCGTAATTGCGCCCGCTCGTGGCCCATACGAACCAACGTGGCACATCGATCTGAAAGAGGTATCGGCCCTGTTGATAGCCGCGCACATAGGTCTCGTGTGAGGCTGCACCCCAGCCGCTTGCCGGATCGGAGAAATCATCTTTGAAGGGTTGCGACGTCCCCAGACACCCGGACAGTAAGATGACCCAGACCAACAGCGTCCACCCGTGGATCCTTGGCGAAGACTTCATACGCTCCAGCTCTCCTGGTGTAGGGAATCGAACCTTGCTCGGCCTTGGCGAAGCCACCTGG
>CAZYYC010000446.1:0-3108 GCA_964650935.1 uncultured Anaerolineales bacterium | reverse complement strand
GGCGTCGAGATTGACCTCAAGCGACCCCACGGTTCCCCCATCGATCTGACCACCGAGCGCTGCAGTGAGATCAAAGCGTACGCCGCGGAGCAAGGCCTCGAGCTGTGTGCGATGTCGGCCAACAACAACTTCACATCGCCCGTTCCCGAGCACATCGAGAATGAGCTGCTGATGGTGAAGGAGCAGATCCGGGTAACACGGGATCTGGGTGCGCCGGTGCTGCGGCTCTTCGTCGGATGGCGCGGTATCACCTTCCGCAACGGCATCGCCACTTACGAGATCACCGCCAAGCATCACACCTACTACGACTCCACGGACTACGAGATCCGTCAGCGGGCCACGAAGTGCTTCAAAGAGGTCGCCAAGTGGGCCGAGGATGCGGGCGTGACGCTTGCACTGCAGAATCACCATCCTATCATCCAGACCTATCACGATATGCTCGATTTCATCCGGTGGGTGGACTCGCCCAACTTCAGGGCATGCCTCGATGTTCCTTGTTTCGGCTGGAACGAGAAGGTACAATCCGACGACTATGTCGCGCAGGCGGTCCGCGATGTGGGCGATCTGCAGATGCTCTCCCACGCTAACGCGGAGTTTGTGGAGAACGAAGACGGTTCGGTCTCGATGGTCTCCTTTGACCCCAACATCCAGCCGGTGCTCACCAACTATCCCGTCTTCATCAAGACCCTCAAGGAGATCGGCTACGAGGGCTACATCAACTACGAGTTTTGCCATATGCCGTTCCGGGATGGTCAGGTGTTGGGTTACGATTACATCGAGAAGCAGATCGAATTGGCGCAGAAGTATTTCCAAGAGTTGGTCGACAACGCATAGAAGGAGGAGCTACGATGAAGAAGTACCTACCCGTCTTTCTTGTCATATCCCTGCTCGCCATAGCAGCCGTGGGGTGTGCCGCCCCCCCGGAGGATTCCGGTCCGGCGCAGCCGGGCGCGGAGGGAGAGGTCACCAATGTGAAACTAGCCTCTCACAACGCTGTGGTGGAGGGCAATGCCTATCGCGTCCGCTATGAGGCAGACATCCAGGAAGCTGCCGCGGCGGCCATCGATCATGGGCTGAATGTATCTTATGCCTCGTTCGTTTCCAACTGGGACCCCGCGACCGAATCCCAGCAGCTCGAGAACAGCATCAATGAGGGTTACGACATCCTCTTGGTGAACCCGGTCGCCCCCACCGGGCTCGATCCGATCATCGAGAAAGCCCTGGATGCGGGGATCATCTACATCAATGCCGACTGCGAGTACTACTCCGACAAGATCCTCAACGTCGCGACCGATCAGTACTACCTGGGCTACAAGACTGCTACCTATGCCGGTGAGGTGCTTGGGCCTGGTGCTAAGGTCGTGATGATCGCCGCGATCGAGGGCAATGCGGCCAACACCGACCGCCAGGCCGGCTTCTCCAAGGGCATCGAGGAGCAGGGGCTTGAGGTGGTCGGGTACTACAACCACGACTGGAACTCGGTCAAGACCCAGCAGATTATGACCGAGATCCTGAACTCAGGTATCGAGTTTGACGGCGTGCTGACCTCGCAGGGTGGTGAGAACGTTCTCGCCGCGTATGAGGCCGCAGGCGCCGCGTGGCCCGATTTCATCGGCTTTGCCGACACCGGTGAGTACATGCAGCGTATGCTCCCCATCAATGCCGATAGCGA
Source organism: uncultured Anaerolineales bacterium (assembly GCA_964650935.1). Taxonomy (GTDB): domain Bacteria; phylum Chloroflexota; class Anaerolineae; order B4-G1; family SLSP01; genus PWVB01. The sequence goes on along the minus strand of CAZYYC010000446.1, from coordinate 1,436 downwards.
GGTCCTGCCCTACATCGTCGTCTCGAACCCGCCGGGCGTGGGAGGGTCGGCGCTGAACTTCGGTCTGAACATGCTGTTGGGCCGTGAACTCAGGGACGATATCTACAGCAAACCTGAGTACAACAGTATCTATCTCGAGTCCAAGGTCTGGTACACCTATGAGAATCAAGGGGAGTACCGTGAGATGGCCGAGTCCATGGCCCCCGGCGATGTGATCTCCTACTGGCTGACCATCGATGAGGTCGCCGAGGAGTACTTCAGGTAGGTTGAGATTGTCGAGCGCCATTTGACTGCGACGGCCTGGTCGGCGGAGAGCCTCTGCCGGCCAGGCCTGTGGCTGTCGCCCCGCGTACGTCCCACTCGATGGAGGTAGGTGAAGAATCGTGTTTGTGATGCGTGATATCGACAAGAGATACGATGCGGTCGTAGCCTGCCGGGGTGCCTCGTTGCAGGTGCAGCCTGGAGAGGTCCGGGCGCTCCTGGGCTCCAACGGCTCCGGCAAATCGACGATGGTCAAGATCCTCGCCGGGACGGTGAAGCCGAACGGCGGGCAGATCCTCATCGACGGACGGCCCGTGACCATTAACTCCGGTGAGGACGCTCGTCGTCTCGGGATCGGGACGGCATTTCAGGACCTATCGTTGATCCCCACGATGACCGTGATCGACAACATCCTGCTCGGCAACGAGCCGATGGGCAGATGGGGCATGGTCGATCGCCGGCAGTCCTTTGCGGATGTGGAGGCCCTGCTCGATCGCTTCCAGATCGGCTGCGACCCCGAGGCCTACGTGCAGACACTGATGCCCTCGTTGCAGAGCATGGTGGAGGTCGCTAAGGCCGTCTACCTCAAGCCGCGCCTGTTGCTGCTGGATGAGGTGACGGCAGCGCTGCACCGCGATGAGGTCCAATTGCTTTTCGACGTGCTCCGGGAGCTCAAGGCCCAGGGCACGGCGATCATCTATGTGACCCACCGCATGCATGAGACCTTCGAGATCTGCGATACGGCGACCATCATGCGCAGTGGCGCCACGGTTGCGGACGTCAAGACCGATGAGGTCACGCTTGACGAGATCGTCTATCACATGACCGGGCGGCAACCGGAGGCCGAGGAGGCCCACGATGGGGGCCGGATCGACCACGGTAAGGGTGACCTTGTCCTGGAGGTTGAGCACATAGCCCTCTATCCCAAGGTCCGTGATATCTCACTGCGAGCCTACAAGGGTGAGATCGTGGGCATTGGCGGCTTGGAGGGACAGGGGCAGCCGGAGTTCATCCGGGCGTTGTTGGGTGTGATGCGCCACAACGATGGCGTGATACGCTATCTCGGCCAAGAGGTGGACTTCCACTCTCCCGCGGATGCCGTCAACCACAACATCGGCTTTATCTCCGGTGAGCGTAACCGCGAAGCGATGTTTCCGGATCGCTCCGTGAGCGAG
>CAZYYC010000445.1:0-3113 GCA_964650935.1 uncultured Anaerolineales bacterium | reverse complement strand
CCGAACAGCGACAAGACGCTACTCGGTGACTACGTCGAGTCGCTCTACGGCAAGTACAACAGCTACTACCATGAGAACGTCCCGATTCTCAGCCTGCGCACCCAGGAGATCGGGCAGCGTATGTGGGAGCGGATGGATTACGATGCTTCAGGTGTCTCGGGCATCATCGCGTGCTCGAACGACATCACGCTGACGATGCCGATCACGGCGCCGACGTCGGTTAGGGTGCCTGTGACGGGCATCATCTACGCCGGCGAGAACGCGACGACGGAGACCTACGCGGGGCAGGATATCACCACGATCTCTATGACGCCCGGGCAGACGCTCTTCGTCCCGGCGACGACCGCCCCCTCACCGCTTGCGGCGGTTGCCGCGACAGCGCCTGACGCGGTGACCGGGCTGTCGATCACGGTGAACCCTGACGGCTCTCGGTTGCTGAGCTGGGATCCTGCCGAAGGGGTCTTTGGCTACCGCGTCTACCGCGGGCGTACGGCTGAGACGTTGGTGGAGATCGATGTCATCGCGGGGACGAGCTACCTGGACAGTGAAGTGACCGATGAGACGACGTACGCGGTGACCGCGATTGCCGACGATTGCTTCAAGGAGGAGTCCGCCTTCGCCATCGTGCGCCTGGCGCCCACATCAGTAAGCCTTGCCGGGCTCAGCGCAACGCCCTCTATCGTGGGCGGGTCGGCATCGGTGTCGCTTGCCCTGCTGGCGGGGTTTGTCGTACTGATCGGCACGCGTAAGCGACGGGAACCTGAGGCCTAGGATGACCGATCGACCGGTGGTCCCCCGTGAGCAGGTGCAGCCGGCAGGGGAGGCGGACGGCATCACCTCCCCTCTCAGCGTCTGCCTGCTCACGGAGGGCAGTTACCCTCACTACAAGGGAGGGGTCAGCACCTGGTGTGACATGCTGGTGCGGGGCACGCCGGAAGTGCGCTACACGGTCATCAGCCTGGTGGCAGACCCCAGTGCCGAGCCCGTCTACGCCCTGCCCGAGAACGTGGTCGAGCTTCAATCGATCGCGCTGTGGGGTACCGGTGAGGTCCTCGAGCTGAACCGGGAGCTGAGCCTGCGCGAGGTGATCCGCAGGAAGCGCAGTGCACCGGATCGCGCGATCGAGATGGCCTTCGTGCCCCTCTTCGTCGACTTCCTGGAGCTGTTGTGGCGGACGGAGGCAGATCCGGATCGCTTCGTCAAGGTGCTTCAGGCGATGGCGACCTACTTTGAGACGCACGACTATGACGTCACGATGCGCTCTCACGCGGTGTGGCAGGCCTTTCTCGATCACAGCGTGACGGGCTATCGTCAGGCTTACGGCGAGCGCGCGGCGCCGGTGAGCCTGAGCGATGCAACAGATGTGATGCGGTTGTTGTACCGCTGGCTGACGATGCTGTCGATTCCGGTGCCGCACGTGGACGTGGTGCATGCTGCATCGGCCGGACTCGCGAGCATTCTGGGCATCGTGGCGGCGGGGCGCCCAGATACGGCGTTTCTTCTTACTGAGCATGGGGTCTATCTGCGCGAGCGCCTGCTCGCCCTGACGCGCAGTGAGAGCAGCCCGTTTGACCAGGCGTTCCAAGCAGCCTTTGCGCAGCGGATCACGGAGGGCAGCTACTGGTGTGCCAACCAGATCGCGCCGGGCAGCCGGTATAATCACCGCTGGGAGATCTACGTCGGCGCCGAGCCCGCTACGATTCAGACGATCTATAATGGCCCGGATCCTGCGGAGTTCACCCCGGCGACACTCGATCGCACGCCGGGCGCACCGCCGGTAGTGGTCTGGCTGGGTCGCATCGATCCTTTGAAGGACTTGGAGACGCTGGTCCGTGCGGCGGCGATCGTCCATGATGACATGCCTGAGGTGCAGTTCGTGCTCTATGGCAAGGCGCCCAAGGGCAATGAGTGGTATTATGAGCGGGTGGTGGGGCTGCGCGATCGTCTGGGCCTCCAGGACACCGTGCATTTTCCCGGCTACGCGGCCAGTGCCGCGGCGGCCTATAATGAGGGCGATTTCGTGGTGCTCTCCAGCATCTCTGAGGGCTTTCCGTACAGCGTTGTTGAGGCGATGATGTGCGGACGTACGGTGGTCGGCACCGACGTGGGCGGTGTGAGCGAGGCTCTTGAGGGCTGCGGTCTGGTGGTAGATCCGCGCCATCCCGAGCAGATGGCACGGGCATGTTTGCAGCTGCTCCGAGATCCGGACCTGGCACGTGAGATGGGCCGGAAGGCGCGCGAGAAGGCTTTGGCGCAGTTCAGCCTGCAGCAGTGCAATGCGGCCTATCTGGCGACGTACCAGCGCCTTGCACGCTGGGTGAAGCAGTCGAACCGTACTGCTGTGTATCAGCTATCGCCGGTTTCGGTGCCCTTGGCCGAAGGTGCTGATCGATGAGCCAGTCGAGTGGTCCTGTGGCCGGTTTCGCACAGCCGTTGACGACCTTTGACAGCGTGGAGTTGCTGGCTGACGAGATCCGTGCGACGTGTCCGGCCCCAGTCAACGGCCTGCAGATCACAGCGATGTTGGAGTCGGCGGGGGTGACCGATACCATTGCGGCTCAGCGCTACGGGTACGACGACGTCTTTGCTCTGGCTGACGGCGTGGCCGACGTCCTCACCGTTGTGACGCCCGTGGCAGTCACGCCCACGGTGTCGACGGAGTCGTCCGAGTCGGTCGCCGATGAGCGCCGTGACGCGATGATGGATTATCTTCGTGGTCCGCTGGGCGTCGTGCCGCTGGTGCTGCTGATGAGTATTATCGGCGTGTACCAGGCGTTCGGTGAGTGGGAGGGGGCGCGTATCCTGACCTTAAGCGCATCGACGATCGGGAGTCTGTTGGTGACCAGCGGGTTTATCCAGATCGCCGCACGCAAGGGGTCAAGCTACTTGAGTCAGGGATATGCCCGAGCAGCGGCGCGCTTTGTGGGCCGGGTCGGTGGGATTACGCTCGTCGTCGTGATCGTCAGTGGCGGGTTGCTGGCCTGGACCTCGCGCGCCCTGGGATGGCTCTCGGCGCACGATGTGCCGTTGATGTTCGGTGCCTATGTTGTGCTCTCGACGCTGTGGATGCTGTCGGCGGGGTTGTCGATCTTCAAGCGGGTCCATTGGTTTGG
>CAZYYC010000444.1:412-3131 GCA_964650935.1 uncultured Anaerolineales bacterium | reverse complement strand
CGTTGGGCTTCACGGAGCCCTTCATGGCGACGCTCGCCGACACCGTGATCGCGCGCATGGGCCACGTCTTCCCCGAGCTCCCCGCCCGTGCCGACTTCATCAAGGTCACCATCCTCGGCGAGGAACAGCGCTTCCTGCGCACCCTCGACCAGGGCCTGGAACGGCTCGAGACCTTCATTGCCGACGCCCGGTCACAAGGCGAGGCCGGTATCTCGGGCGAGCAGGCCTTCTTCCTCCATGACACCCTCGGCCTGCCCTTCGAGGTCACACGCGACATCGTCGAGGAGCAGGGCCTGACAGTCGATGAAGCCGGCTACCACGCCGAGCGCGAGGCACAGCGCGCCCGTGCCCGCGCCGCCGGCACCTTCGAGATGGGCGAGGACGCCCATGCCCAGCTCTACCCGGCACTCTATGAGGAGATCATCAGCCGGCTGAGCACCGAGCAGCGCTCTACCGACGAGGCCCTGCGCTACGACCCCTACGCAGGCATGCACGTGGAGGCCCAGCTGATGGGGCTGCTTCACGGGGACAAGAGCGTCACCGAGGCGCCCGGGGGCGAGGTCGAGCTCGTGCTCTCCAACACCTGCTTCTACGTCGAGTCGGGTGGTCAGGTCTCCGACACGGGCCGCATCGTCGGCCCCGACTGGGAGGTCCGGGTCACCGACACCCGTCGTCCCTTCGAGAGCCTGGTCGTCCACGTCGGGCGCGTCGTCAAGGGCTCGCCGCGCGTCGGCGATACCGTCACCGCCGAGGTCGACCGGGAGCGCCGCTGGGACATCATGCGCAACCACACCGCCACTCACCTGCTGCACCACGCCCTGCGCGACGTGCTCGGCAGCCACGTCCAACAGGCGGGCTCCGTCGTCGCGCCCGAGCGCCTCAGGTTCGATTACAACCACGACGCACCGATGACGCCCGAGCAGCGCGCGCGCATCGAACACATCGTCACCGACGCGGTCCTCGCCAACTACGAGGTCAGCGCACGCCAGGAGGCCTACCGCGACGCGCTCGATCAAGGCGTGATCGCGCTCTTCGAGGAGAAGTACGGCAACGTCGTGAGGGTCCTGCGGGTCGGCCCTGAGGCCGAGCCCTTCAGCCAGGAGCTCTGCGGCGGGACGCACGTCACGCGCACGGGCGACATCGGCCCCTTCCTCATCCTCTCCGAGGGCGGCATCGGCGCCGGCATCCGGCGTATCGAGGCGACCACCGGCCACGGCGCGCTCGAGGCCGTCCAGCGCCTGCGGGAGCGCCAGGAGCGCGCCGCGGCGGCGCTCAACTGCGCCACCGACGAGGTCGCCGAACGCATCGCACGCCTGCAGGACGAGCTCAAGGCGGCCCATCGCGAAGCGGAGCAGCTCGCCCACAAGCTGGCGCGGGCCGACTTCCAGTCGTTACTCGACGACGTCTTCGAGGTCGACGACATCCCCGTCCTGGCGGCGCGCGTCGACGCGCCCGATGCGGAGACCCTGCGCGAGATGGCCGACTGGTTCCGCGACAAGATGCAGGGCGGCGTCATCGTGCTGGGCACCGTGGTGGACGACAAACCCCTCCTCATTGCCGCCACAACCAAGGAGCTGTCTCAGACCCGCGGCGTGCACGCCGGTAACCTTGTCCGCGCCCTGGCCCAGATGGTAGGGGGCGGCGGCGGTGGGCGACCCGATATGGCCCAAGCCGGCGGGCGCGACGCGAACAAGCTCGCCGCCGCCCTCGACCAGGTACCCGCCCTCCTCCGCGCCATGCTCAAATAGCTCTCCCTTCCGGGTTGCTTCCCCACCTCCCTCGCAACCCGGAGGAACGTCTCTCCCTTCCGGGTTGCTTCTCCATCTCCCCGGCAACCCGGAAGGTTCGGGCCCCGTCTCGGGGCGTCGCACGCGTCGAGCGCCCGGATGTGGGCGGTTCAGCCGCCCACCGCGTCAAACGTCGCCTTGAGCGCCGGATAGAGCCCGCGATAGAGCGGGTACATCCGCTCATACACCTCAACCGGCTCCGCCTGCGGCGCCACCCGGTCCACCACCCTGACCGCCGCCGCGCATGCCGCCGGCACGTTTGCCCAGGCCCCCGCGCCCACGCCCGCCAGCAGCGCCGCGCCATAGGCGGCGCCCTCGGTCGTGTTGACCGTCACCAACTCGCTCCCCATCACGTCGGCGAGGATCTGGCGCCAGAGCGCGCTTTTCGCCCCACCGCCCGACACGCGGATCTGGCGAATCTCCCCCAGCCCCGACGCCTTCATCAGCTCCATGCTGTCCCGCAGGCCGAAGGCCACGCCCTCCAGCACGGCCCGCGTCATGTGCGCCTTACCATGGCGCAGCGTCAGCCCGACGAAGCCCGCCCGCGCCAACGGGTCGGGATAGGGCGTGCGCTCGCCGGTGAGATAGGGTAGGAACAGCAGCCCCTCCGCGCCGGCGGGGATCTCCGCCGCGCCCGCGGTGAGCTCATCAAACGAAAGGTCGGGCGCCAGCGTGTCCCGGAACCACTGCAGGCTCCCCGCCGCCGAGAGCATCACGCCCATCAGATGCCAGGTCTCGGGCACCGCATGGCAGAAGGCGTGCAGCCGTCCCTCCGGCTCGACAAAGGGCGCGCCCGTCGAGGCGAAGACCACGCCCGATGTCCCCAGCACCAACCCCACGATCCCGGGTTGGACCGCCCCCACCCCCACGGCCCCGGCAGCCTGATCGCCGCCGCCGCCCACGACCGGCGTCCCGGCTTTCAGTCCCGTCAG
>CAZYYC010000444.1:0-402 GCA_964650935.1 uncultured Anaerolineales bacterium | reverse complement strand
CAGCCTCCTCGCTGATCGCGCTCGTGACCTCAGGCCCCTCATAGGTCTTCGGAAGCCAGTCAGCAGGGAGCTCCAGGGCCTCCAGCACCTCGGGCGACCAGTCCCGCGCCTGCAGGTCGAAGAGCACCGTGCCCGCAGCGCCCGCCTTGTCCGTGCCGTAGGCCCCCGTGAGCCGGTAGCGGATGTAGTCCTTCGGCAACAGCACGTGGGCCGCGCGGGCATAGATCTCGGGCTCATGCTCGCGCACCCAGAGGATCTTGGGAGCCGTGAAGCCGGTCAGTGCCCGGTTGCCCGTGATCTGGATGAAACGCGACGTCCCCACGCGCGCGTGGATCTCGTCGCACTGCGCGCCGGTGCGCTGATCGTTCCACAGGATCGCCGGGCGCAGCACCTCGCCGTCGG
>CAZYYC010000443.1:0-3133 GCA_964650935.1 uncultured Anaerolineales bacterium | reverse complement strand
GGTGAATGGACGACGGCGCGCGCATACGCCCGCCTTTCGCAGAGCCGAGCGCGCCCACCCTCGGTACCAGGAGGTACGCCGTTTCATCGCTACATTCAACCGCACGCCAGGCTGACACAGCCGCGAAAGGAGCCACACAATGGACGCTGCTTGGGAACAATTGGAGCACGACCTCACGACGTGCCGGCGCTGCCCACGGCTCGTGGCGTGGCGCGAGGAGGTCGCCCGCACCAAGCGCCGTGCCTATCAGGATTGGGACTACTGGGGCAAGCCTGTGCCCGGCTTCGGCGACCATGAGGCACGCCTGATCATCCTGGGGCTGGCCCCCGGCGCCCACGGGTCCAATCGCACGGGCAGGATGTTCACCGGCGACAGCTCGGGCGAGACACTCTATGCTACCCTCTACCGGACGGGCTTTGCTAACCAACCCACCTGGGAGCGCCCTGATGATGGCCTGGTCCTCGACGACGCCTTCGTCACCGCGGTGGGCCGCTGCGCCCCGCCCAAGAATCGCCCGACGCGCGAGGAACTCGACAACTGCGAGCCGTTTCTTGTGCGTGAGATCGCCCTGTTGCCCCGCCCGCAGATCGTGCTGGCACTGGGCAAGATCGCCTTCGACGGCTATCTGCGCTGGCTGAAGGCGCAGGGCTACGACCTACCCCGGCTGACCTTCGGCCACGGCGTCGATGTCACCCTGCCCGGGCCCGTCCCGCGCCTCATGGCCTCCTACCATCCCAGCCGCCAGAACACGCAGACAGGCCGCCTGACCACGGCGATGTTCGACGGCGTCTTCGAGGCCGCGCGGGCGCACCTCGACTGACCTCGTCGCCCAGGGCAACGGGGGCGTATCCGGCACCTTCCCGCGCGGCACACCGTGCCCCCCAGCCAGTCCATGGCACCGTAGACCAGGGCGGGAGACCGACAACTGCCGGCTTGCACCCCCCCTCGTCTGCGAGGGCCTCGTCTGCGAGGGCCTCGTCTGCGAGGGCCCCGTCTCGGGGCGTCGGACGCGACCGCGCCCCCGCCGGGCGGTGTTGAGACGCGCTGGGGGCCACACACGCTCAACCGAGCACCGGGCGCGGAAACTTGCCAACCGTCCTGAAAAGCGTATAATAACGAGGTTGATTCCGGGGAGGTGCCCGATGCCACTATATGAATATCAATGCCAAGAGTGCGGATTACGCTTTGAGCGACGACAGGCCTTTAGCGATGAGCCGGTGAAGACGTGCCCGGACTGCAGCGGCCCCGTTGAGCGGCTGATCCAGCCCGCAGGGATCATCTTCAAAGGCTCGGGATTCTACGTGACGGACCACCGCTCCAAGTCCTCGACGGCTGTCCCTGGCAGCCGCAAGGAGGAGAGCGAGAGTTCCTCGTCAAAGAGCGATACGTCGAAGAGCGAGAGCCCCGCGGCTACGAAGGACAGCGATAGCAGCAAGAAGAAGGACTGATCGTCCGCGTCTATCCTACACAGGGGCCCGGCGCATAGCCGGGCCCCTTTTTCGTTCCCTACACCCGCACAGGTCTGCGTGGCGCTGGGATGCCGTCTCTCCCCTTAGCGGGACGTAACCAGATGTGCGACCGTCGCGCCGTCGCCACCCTCATTCTGCGGAGCAATGTCATACGAGACGACCAGCGGATGGCCGGCGATGTAGCGCTGCACCTCATTGCGCAGTTTGCCCGTGCCCTTACCGTGCACGATGCGCACCCACGGGAGCGCTGCCATCGCTGCCTCATCGACATACCGCTCCAACCGTTGAAGCGCCTCATCGACGGTCTGCCCGCGAAGATCGATCTGAATACCCGGCGAGGCCGGACGCGGCGGCACCGAGATGCCCGACGCCTTTCTGGGCTGGGGCGCCTCGGCCTCGAACATCACGTCGGAGCGCGGCACCCGCGTGCGGATGGCGCCCGCCTGCACCGTGACCTCCTCAGCGTCCAGCTCGAGCACCGTCCCGGAGAAGCCTAACGACGCCACCCTGACCGTGTCCCCCTCGCGGATCGCCCGCTCCGGCTCCACCACAGGCGCCGGCTCCCGGACTAAGGGCTCGGGTCGCGAAATCGTCGTCTCCGCCTCATCCAGCTCGGCCTGGATCTCGTCCACAGCCGACGTCGTCGCATCGGTACGCAGCAGCGTCATACGGGTCCGCAGCGCCCGCAGCTCGCCGCGCAGCGCCTCGACCTCGGCCTCGGCAGCGGCTTCTGCCTTCTGCAGGATCTCCCGCCGCTCGCGCTCGATGTGCGCAAGGCGCTCACGAAGCTCGCGTCGCAACGACTCCACCTCACTTTGGGCCTTCCGCGCCTCATCGCGAGCCGTCACCTCCTGGATACGCAGGTTGTGAAGGTCGCTGAGCATATCGTCGGCCCGCAGCTCCTCGCCGGAGATCATCCCCTGGGCCTGCTTGATGACGTCAGCCGGCATACCCAGCCGCCGCGCGATCGCGAAGGCGTTGGAACGCCCCGGCAACCCGATCGTCAGCCGGTACGTCGGCGCCAGCGTCTCCACATCGAACTCCATCGACGCGTTGCGCACCCCGGGTGTGCTGTGGGCATAGAGCTTCAGCTCGGGGTAGTGCGTCGCGACGAAGACCGTGCTCCTCCGCCGGCGCAACGACTCCAAGAGCGCCCGCGCCAGCGCGGACCCTTCCGCCGGGTCGGTGCCCGCCCCCAGTTCATCCAGGAGGACAAGCGAGCGATGATCGACCGCCTCGAGGAACGAGAGGATATTGTTCAGGTGCGACGAGAAGGTCGACAGGCTCTGCTCGATCGACTGCTCGTCTCCGATATCGGCGTAGACCGCATCGAAGCAGGTCAGCGCCGATCCCTCATCGACAGGAATGTGCAGGCCCGAGAGGGCCATCAGCGTCAACAGGCCTGCGGTCTTCAGGCTGACCGTCTTACCCCCCGTGTTGGGCCCGGTGATGACCACGATGTGCGTGCCCGGCTCCACGTCGATGTTGACCGGTACCACGTCGTCGGGGTCGATGAGCGGGTGGCGCGCGCCGCGCAGCTGCACCACGGTCCCCGGATACATATTCCCACCGTCCGGGTCAGGCGGGGCCTTAGGCACCGGGAGCAGCTCGGGGGCCGTCGCCAGCATCGAATCGGCATAGCGCGCTTTCGCCATCACGAGATC
>CAZYYC010000442.1:0-3173 GCA_964650935.1 uncultured Anaerolineales bacterium | reverse complement strand
GGTGGCTAGAGGATCAGCAATGCCGGTAACTGTCGCTCAGAGTTACGCTTGGAGCGGGCGGCGGTGCTCTGGGCCCTGTATCGCGCCTTCGAGCCCGCACAATGGCGATCAGAACGTAAGCGGCATCACCGTGATCCCGGGCAGAGTGCTCTCCAAGTAGCGGGCGTTCCGCCCGGACAAGTCAGTTGTCCGGATGCTTTGGGCATCTGAATGCCCACAGGCCTTCGAACCTGGGATATGGCAGCTATCTCGGGATGCCCAGAGGGTGACACTCGACGGGCGGGCACAAGGGCGCACACCGACACGCCCTCTGAATCGCCAACACAAGACTGAACCGAGTCTAGAATGGCTGTTTGTCACCGAGGTGATCCACTGTACCATCGTGAGGTCCTACATGGGGTTGCTGTCCGGAGCTTGCGGACTGCGAGGCGCAGTTGGAAGCGTGGAGGACGCCGGTTCACATCGGTGCGGAGGAGAGGAACTTACCACCGTCAGCAGGAACAGAGAGGAGGGACATCTGTACTTCCTGAAAGCTCACCCAACGTTGATGCCGGACGCACGGTCCTATGACCGTGCGTTCGGAGAGCGTTTGTCGGGTAGCTTCCAGCCGTTGATGAAATAGTAGATCGACGGATCATTCGTGGCTGCTGGCGTTCCCGGAGGCCAGCGAACAGGGATTGCTCCCGTGCACGGTGGAGGGGGGGCACCCGAGAGATGTAGCGGCACGACACATTGGGTAAGCAGTCAGGGAGAGGCACAATGCACCTAACGACATTGATCTACAAACCACGTTGGTTTCTGGCGTTGCTCCTAGCGCTGGGCGCCCGGCTGTTGATGCAGCCGGTGACCACCTGGGCTTGCGGTGAAGGCATCATCTGTGTGGACGTAGACGCATCCAGTTCCACTCCTGATGGGCAGACGTGGGCTACGGCCTACCCGTCTTTGCACACCGCCCTTGCGGTGGCCGGGAGCGGCGACGAAATCTGGGTCGCCGGAGGCGTTTACACTGCCACCAGCCCCTTTGATCTGAAATCGGGCGTGGAGGTCTACGGCGGTTTTGCTGCGACCGAAACGCTGCGCACCCAGCGCGACTGGCTGGCGCACCAGACCGTGCTCAGCGGCGACCTGGGTCAGGATGATGTGGTCACCGGCACGCTCTACACCGCCTCGTGGGCCGACCAGCGCGGCACCAACGCTCATCACGTGGTTAGGGCCTCTTTCGTGGATGCCACCGCGCGCCTCGATGGCTTCATCGTGACTGCCGGCTCGGCGACTACCTCCTCCGGCGGTGGTGGGATTCTGAATGTCAACAGCAACGCCGGGTACTACAATCTGGAAGTGCGTGGCAATCAGGGGGCAAGCCTGGGCGGCGGAATGCTGAATATGTCGTCATCCTCACACGTGGCAAACGTGCTGTTCGACGGTAACCGGACTACCAGCAGCATCGGGCGCGGCGGTGGCGTGTTTAACTTGTATGGTGGTAGCCCGGTCATCAAGCACGTGGTCTTCAACAATAATCTGGCGGGTATGGGCGGGGGGTATGGCAGCGATGGCGGCACGCCGTATCTGGAGGATGTCACCTTCAGCAGCAATAGGGCCACAGACTATGGAGGCGGCGCCTATTCTTACGCAGGCGCCAATGTTATGTTGGAGGGCGTCACCTTTGTCAACAATCAGGCATACATGGGCGGCGGCATCTATGCCAGAGACTATGGGAGCCTGACGATGACGAACACCACCTTTATCCAGAATACCGCCTTGGCATCTGAAGTCTCAAACTTCGGTGGCGGGCTCGCTGCTGAGTACTCCATGGTGATCGATGCCCTAAATGTGTCGTTTATCGGCAATATGGCGGATGGTAACGGCGGAGGGTTGTTTGTTGGCCCCAATAGCACGCTGAATCTGCGCAACGGCCTCTTCCTGGGTAACCGCACCGAGCGTCTGGGGGGCGGTTTGGGTACTTCTCAGAATACCAGGGCCACGCTCACTAATGTGACCTTCCACGGCAACCAGGCCGGCCGTTCCGCGAGCAATGTTGCTTGGGGCGGCGCTCTGGCTGCGATACCCGGTTTCGGGGGCGAGATCACCGTGACGAACAGCATCCTGTGGGGAAACGCCCCCAACGAAGTGTACGGCGAGACGATCAACATCAATGACAGCAACGTTCAGCGGTCAACAGGTGTCTATCCCGGAACCGGCAATATCAACAGCGACCCTTTCTTTGTGATGCCGATCGATGCGACACACGCCCCCACCACTACCGGTGATGTGCACCTGTTGCCCAATTCACCCGCGATCGACGCCGGCAATCCTGAGAGTTGTCCGGTCGTCGACCTGCGAGGTCTACCTCGCATCGACCTTCGGTGCGACATCGGGGCGTTTGAGTTGCAGTACACCGATAGTGACACGGTCATCAAGCAGGGGTTCAGCGAGGGCGTGCCGTATAGCTTTGGCCCCACCTGGATCAGCATGACGCTCGGCGTGGCGGACGCCGGCTTAGTCACGGTAACCAAGCAGCTCACGTATCCCGGCGGCACGCAGGACCCCGGGGAGATCCCGGTCACATGGTGGATCAGCAGCAGCCTGAGCACGGGGTGGCCGCTCACCCTTAGTCTTTGTTACACCGATGAGGAGGTCGCGGGACTGGATGAGAGCGCGCTGTGTGCTTTCCGCTGGGATGGGGTGGGTTGGACGCGCCCCATCAGCACCGGACTACGCGTGGATGAGGCAGCTAACTGCGTCACGCTCACGGGTATCGAGGAGTTCAGCGGCTGGACACTCATCGATGTCAGCGGCATCCCCACTGCTGTCACGGTGCATAGCCTCGTTGCCCGTAGTTGGGCGACAGGTTTGTTGCTGATGTCGGGTGCGGGTGTCCTATTTGCCAGCGGGTTGCGACGGCGCAGATCGAGAGAGGCGCGAGGCATCACCTGAATGAGGGACCGCCTGACGCGTGGCTGAGGCGGATCGCATCTTGTGTGGCTTCGGGTGAGGTGACCTGCGCGCCCCTGCCCGAAGTGGACGAAGTGTTCGTGGGATAGGTGCGACTAGAGGGGGCTGCTACGGCCCCCTCGGCTTGTTGGAAGTAGAGCTCGTGCTCCTGCGGCGTGGGGGCGTTGTGGACGTCGTCGGCCTCCGCGCGTCTGTGCTCCATGCTGCGGGGATCACAGGAT
>CAZYYC010000441.1:1991-3189 GCA_964650935.1 uncultured Anaerolineales bacterium | reverse complement strand
CCGTAGACCGACACCACGGTGCTCAGGGCGCCGTCGGTCATCCGTGAGGCGATGCGCGGCTCGAAGTCGTCGACGTCGCCGTTGAAGACCAGGACCGTGGGCAGGCGGCGGTTGTAGCGGTGGTTGAGGATCTGGAAGAGCTTCTCCTGCGCCCACGGCGTGGGGGACTCGGTGCCCATGTCGTCGAGGACCAGCAGCTCGACATCCCGGCAGAGCTCCAGGACCTCGGCGTAATCGCCATCGTCGAAACCCGAGCGGAGCAGCTCCAGCAGGTCGGGCATGACCAAGGACAGCGCGAGCGTGTCGCGGCACCGGTTGGCGATGGCGCTTGCGAGATGGCTCTTGCCGGTGCCGGGGTTGCCGTGCAGCACGAGCCAGCCGCGCGGCGCCTCGGCGAAGCGGCGCGCGATGTGGTAGGCTTCGCGGATCGCCGGCGCGACGGTGCGCGCGTCGAAGGTGTCGAAGGTCTGCTCGGGGCGGGTCACCGTGTAGGCCTCGATGAGGCTCTGCTTGGCGGCGTAGGTCCTCCTGCGGCGCTCCTCTGCGGTGAGGTGAGCACAGTCGGGGCAGTGGTGCAGCTTCCCGAAGTCGGGGTGATCCACGGGCCGGTCGCGGCGCAGATAGCCCGACCCGTGGCAGAGGGAACAGTCGGGGTCGCCCTGGCCGTCCTCATAGACCTGGGGGAGCGGATGGCCCGGCGCCGAGATTGAGCTTGCGGAGGCGTGCTGCGGCTTCGCGGTTGACACGTTCGATCTCCTCCCGGCTGGGGAGGGTGTAGGCGCGGGCGCCTGCGGGGCGTCGGCTCGGGTTGCCACGGGGGTGGGCGCGTCGGGTGCCGGTTTCACGGGGACTGACCTCCTTGGGGGGTTTCCGTTCGGGGTGCAGGATGATGGCGCGCGTGTAGTGCCAGCGGTTGCGGGCGCCGATCGAGGCCCGGAACGCCGCCCGCCAGCGTTCCAGATCCTGACATTGGGTGGCGACCAGGTCGGTCAGCTCGTCGTGGATCATCGCGGTGAGCGTGCCGCCGATCTCCTGCTCGTAGAGGGCGACGACCTGTGCCAGGAGCGGGTCGGTCGTTCCGAGCCCGGCGTGCGCGCTTGGGCGCGCGACAACAACAACAACAACATAGTTGTTAGTATACTAAATACTTAGTAGGGAGCGGGTGCCCGGAAGCGGTTTTTACGCCACCGGGTTATCC
>CAZYYC010000441.1:0-1981 GCA_964650935.1 uncultured Anaerolineales bacterium | reverse complement strand
GCCATCGCGCTTTGGCGCGCGACGACATCATCTACATCATCTTCTTTCTTAGTATCCTCATTACTTAGTAGGACGCGGTTGCCCGGATGCGGTTTTTCCGCATCCGGGTTCTCCGCATGCGAAACCTCCGCGCATGGCGGTTCCGCCGGTGGCGGGCCGCCCTGATCGTCGGAGGGCGGCGGGCGATGTTGTGACTGGGGCTGCTCGTAGACGGTGAGGCGGGTGCCGGTGAAGCGCCCGGTCCGGGGGTCGGTTAACCGCTCGCGGACGATGTAGCCGTGGGCCTCCAGCTCGCGCAGCGCCGAGCGGACGGCGGTCTCGCCGTCGGCGCTGCGCTTGACCAGGTCGGTGACGCGGACCTGCCAGTCATCGGGAAGGCCGAGGAGGTGGCACATCAGGCCTTTGGCCTTCCAGGAGAGGGCGGGATCCGCGGTGACGCGTTTGTCGATGATCGCGTAGGGGTGGTCGCGTTTCTTCTTGCAGCGGATGATGGTCTGGGTCATGGTGGGGGTCACCTCCGGGGTCGGTGAGGGTCCTGCGGGGCCGGCGTCGGGCTGTGAAGGTCGCAAGGAACGTAGAGTTGATCATATGTTCTACTCCTATGATAGGGGAAGATGGGGCGTCGATCAAGGCTCCACCCCCTACCAATTTGGGAGGAGTTTGCGGATCGGGGGTGTAGGGCATTCGTCTCGATTGCCCTCCGGGGAGGGGGCGCAAGCGGCAGGTGCTATGCTACGGCGGTGGCGCCACGCAGAGGGCGAGGCATGCCTCGCCCCTACGACGGGGGCCAGGCGTTGATCAGGCTGGGGGCCGTGGCGACCCCAGCGGCCGGCGCCGGGAAGTGGGCCGACACCGGCGCCCCCGGACCTCTAGCGGCAGCGACGGACGCAGGCGCGCGACGTTGGTCATGCCTCTACCGGATCCGCCGGCTGAAAGAGGTCCCAGAGATTGCCGTACAGGTCCTCAAAGACCGCCACCGTGCCGTAGCTCTCCGTCTTGGGCTCACGCACGAAGCGCACGCCGGCGGCGCGCATCTCCTCGTAGTCGCGCCGGACATCGTCGGTCCGGAGGAAGAGGAAGACCCGCCCGCCGGTCTGATTTCCGATGAAGGCTTCCTGTTCGGGCGTGGAGGCGCGGGCCAGGAGTAAGTGGGTGCCCTCGGCGCCGGGCGGGGCCACGATGACCCAACGCTTGTCCTGGAGGGGTTGGTAGGTGTCCTCCACCAGCGTGAAGTGGAGCGTGTCGCAGTAGAACCGAATCGCCTCGTCGTAGTCGCGCACGACCAGGGCCACGTGTAGGATGGATTGCCGCATCCGTTACCTCTTTTCAACCGAGCCCCAGTACGGCCCGGATTTGAGGAACGCCGCCCCATCGCGACAGGTCATGCGCACCAAGCATTCGCGCGCTCGAGCGCCGGCTAACGTTCCCAACTGTGTCGTTCCTCGTTGAGGTAGGCGTCAACGTCGATGTCGCGCCAGACTTCGGCACCGAGGCCGGCCGGATCGCGTATGTCGACCCGTGTCGAACCTAGCTGCCGGAGCCGCTCGGAGACCATGCCGATCAGGCGCACCTGCTCGTCCGGTGACAGTGCCGCACTCAGGTCAAGCACCTTGTCCAGTGTGATGGTCCTGTCTGACATAGTTTGCCTCTCTCTCCGACCTGTGATTGTGTTCATTATAGCGAGGAAGGAAGGCATGGCCCTACGAGAGGCCCAACCCGTGCTCGGTGGATGCTGTGTCTTACGCCGCTGCGGTCACCAGCACCTCTTCGCCGAGCATGTCGATGATCTTGACGGCGACGGCGGTGGGGCGGTCGGGGGCGGGGAGGCGGTAGGTGCCTTGGACGAGGTCGTCCTTGCGCTCGGGGACGTCGGAGAGGGCGATGTTGAAGGTGTCGCCGTCGTAGGCAGTGTCGATGAGGACGACGTCGACCATGGCGCGCCAGTCGGGGATCTGGGCCTTGAAGAGGGGGACGTCCATCT
>CAZYYC010000440.1:2798-3192 GCA_964650935.1 uncultured Anaerolineales bacterium | reverse complement strand
ACTCGACATTATACCATCACAATACTGCTAATGCAAACCACCATGCTCTCGGGTTTTCGCAGCGGGTCGATGATGACAAACACAAGCAGTGGGAGTAGTCTTCCCTGTTGGCCCAGAGGTAGGGGCAAGCCACAGAGAGCCGGGGTTGGAGGAGTCAGCGAGCGGTTTTTGGGCCGCCATTGCGCAGCGGATGGGCCTGGCGTGCGCAGCGAGTCAGGCAAACAGGTAGGCACCCCGACAGCCAGGAAGGGGATCCGAGCGCCGTGAATCTCGCAAGCGACGGATAAGGGCCACAAGGAGAGGCTGGCGGCAAGGGGCAATACCCCACTCAGCAGCTGAGCTGAGAGGGGTGCGATGGAACGGCTCAAGCTGGCGATGTTACCTTAGAGTAGAT
>CAZYYC010000440.1:0-2788 GCA_964650935.1 uncultured Anaerolineales bacterium | reverse complement strand
AGCCAGGAAGGGCATCTGAGCGCCCTGAATCTTGCAGGCGACGGATAGGAGCCACAAGTAGAGGCTGGCGGCAGGGGGCAATACCCCACTCAGAAGCTGAGCTGAGAGGGGCGATGGACCGGCTCAAGATGGCGATGCTACCTCAGAGTAGTTGCCTCGCGGATGAGACGGACCAGGGTATTCTGGTTGGCCACCAAGTCACCCTGCAGGACGGTCACGTGGCAGGGAGCCAGTCCGTGGACGGGCATGCCCTTGAGCCCCAATCGTTCCAGGATGCTGTTGCGACTCTCGGCGCAGTTACGGCGGCCAAAGCGTTCCTTCCAGGCGGGAGTGCCATAGGCGATCTCCCGAGCCAGCCGGACCGAGCCATCGGCGTGTGCGCGACCAACCGTGGTGGTGTAGCCGTGCTTGCGCTTGGTCATCAAGTAGTCGCAGAGGGGCACGGGTCTGTCAGGATCCTGTTGGCATCGCTTCGCACAACGCCATTTGGCCCGCCGTCGTCGATGGTCGTAGCCATTGGGGTGCAGGACATAGCCAAATGGGCAGAGTGGGTGCCCGTTGCGATCATACCCCCGCGTCAAGCGCCTGTCCGGGTCGTCGTCAGCCTTGTGGGCGCAGATGTCGACCATGCGCAGCGCGCCCGCGTTCCAGATGGCGTCCAGGCAGGTCTGTTCGCACGCCCCGGCGTCGGCCAGGACTTCGCCGACCTTGAGCCAGGGGAATCGCTTCTGGAGATAGGCAAAGTTGTCCGGGAAAAGGGCTGGATCGCCGCAGGTAGCGGAACCGAAAGCGGCAGGTAAGGTCCAGTAGGTGGCCAGTTCGTCATCCAGGAGCTGACCGGCGTAACTGTAATAGCCATACACCATTCGGCTCACACGGGAATGTTCCTTGCCCGTCTCCAGGGGGGTGTTAGGGCTGGTCCTGGCCCGCTTGTTGTTGCCCGTGTAGACAATGAAGCGGGCCTCGGGGTCCCGGGGCGTGGCATGTCGACAACTGTCGGCACACTCCTCCTCGTGGCACTCACATCCCCGCTTCTTTTTCTTCTTGGCAGGGCAAGGGCGGGGTGCTGGCTCGTAGCAGCCGGCCTTCACATTTGAGCAGCGCAGGCGGGAACGGGCTGCGTGGAGCATGCCATCGAAGGACAGCGCCGCCTTTGTGTCAGCCTCTGCCTCCGGTTTGATGGGCAGGAGTTCGGCGCGGTAGAGGGCGTCCAACTGGAGGGCATTGATCTCCATCTGCAGTTGCGGTGTAAGTTGTCCCTCAAAGTAGCGCAATCCGGATTCGCCGGGGAAATCGTCGTCGAAGCCTGTGCAGCACCGCAAGGTCTGGCCCTCTTCTGCGTGGCGCAAGATGCGTAGCACCTCGTGACGGGAGAGATTCCGCTGCCGCCGATAGAGACTCAACAGGTACATGCTCACCGGATGAAAGGGCACCTGCCCCTTGGCCGAAGCCCGGTAGATGTGGGCGGCGAGGAGGGGTTCCAGGGGGCTGTAGTCAAAGAGCCGGACGCCGACTTCGAAAGGGGAGAAAGTCTTGAGGGTCTCCTCGTCCAGATCGTCCCAGCCCGGGTAGTGATAGGCAGAGCGATAGTGCGGTTTCGGAGAGGGCGGCAGGTTGGGGTCGCACGACAAAACAAGGGGCAGCTTCTCCTTCAGTTTGCACAGCGCAAAAGGCGCCAGGGTCTTGCGATTCTGCGCCCGCTTCTCGATGGCTGAAGGTACCTTGGCCGCGCTCATCGCTTCTCCCTCCGAACCCGCCTCAGTGCCGCGTTCTGGGCTAAGGCACGCCGGTAGTCGGCCGCCGTGTTCTTGCCCAGCAGCTGACGCAGGTGCCAGGAGTGCGCCGGATGGCGCAGCCAGGCGAGCGCCTCTTGCTGCAGTTGCCGCACTCGTTCACCGCTCAGGCCCATCTCCTCTCCCAACTCCTTCAGCGTGCACGGTGGATACTCTCCCAGCCCGTACCGGCCCACGATCACCTGCTGAAGATGGCTGGGTAGTTGGTTGACCAGGTCGTGCAAGGCGTCCAGCCTCAGTTTCCTGTCCAGTTCCGCCGCAGGGTCCGGTATGACCCGCGATGCGGCCATCTCCTGCACCGCGACATCGCTGTCTCGGCTCAGTTCCTTGGCCCGACGATGAACGTGGCGATAGATCGCCACCCAAGCGTAGGTGGAAAAGGTGGTCCCCCGCACCGGGTCGTACCCCTGGATCGCGCGCCACAGGCCGATCCGACCCGCCTGCAGCGCTTCCTCATAGCAGAGATCACCTCCTCCCTGGCGTTGGATGAAAGCGTGGACCAGTCCGTCATGCTGCTCCATCGCTTCCTCGACAGTTTGCGCTGTCAGCGCTTTCCGTGTACACTGGCTCATGAGATTCCTCCCTTCCAAGATTGGCTGGCCAGCTCATATCTTAGGCTAGGAGGAATCTCAATGCAAAAACAAAAGCGGCGCACCTCGACAAAAGGGTGCGCCGCTCGATCGTATTGGGTTGTGGCTTCAGTTCATCTGGGTTGCACTATTCGCTGCGAAAGCCCATCACCAAGCAACAGAGCTTTGCAGCGGCCCGGATCGGGCCTGGCGCAGGTTGGGCCTTCACGGATCTCGTGCTATAATGGCCGGGCTGCCGAGCTTTGGGAGGAGAATGTGTCCAAAACAGTCCAAGAGTTCCAGTCTGACGTCGACGCCTGGATCCAGGCCGTGGGTGGGGGCTACTGGGCGCCCCACGAAAACCTGGCGCGCATCGCCGAAGAGGTGGGCGAGCTGGCGCGGCTGATCAACCACCAGTACGGCCCC
>CAZYYC010000439.1:0-3192 GCA_964650935.1 uncultured Anaerolineales bacterium | reverse complement strand
CGTCTTGTGGTGATTGCCTATCCCGTCGTCGAGAGCATCATGGACCTTGAGGGAGCGAACTGATGATGTCTACGCAAGAGGAGGCCCGACAACCAAGGATCAGCGGGATAGGTTCCGCGCCGCCGTGGGCACTGATTCACCTGATCCGTCGTGTACAGCGCAATCACGCTCTGGAACACGCGACGATCAATCTCCTCAGTCGTCGTTACCCGATGGCGCAGATCATGGGATTCTCAGGGCCCACGGGCTTCACCCTCTACTCAACGCTGACGGCTGACGAGGTCATCCCGGTGGTGCGACAGGCCCTGGTGGATCTTAAGTCAGGGGAGGTCGATCTGGCGATCCATGAGCACTGCGGCACCAACCTGGTGATGACCGCCCTGCTGACGACCCTGGCGACTATTCTGGCGCTGGGAGGCTTGCGTAAGTCGCGGTGGACCGACGTCGTCGAACGCTTTCCTCAAGCGGTCCTGCTTAACGTCGTCGCGGTGCTCGCGTCCAAGCCGTTGGGTCGCTGGTTTCAGGAGCATATGACGACGAATGCCGGGATGGAGGGTGTTACCATTTCCTCTTTCTTCACAGACTACCGCCGAGGTATGCTCCGGATCCGGGTACACACACGTCAGCGGCGCCGATCTCGGGCTTGAGCGATGCTGATCATCCTTCACGGCGAGAACGCGCTCCAACGACGTGAAGCGCTCAACGCCATCGTGGAGCAATCCGGACTGATGCCCGACCTGCGTGATATGAACACGGAGGTGTTGGAGGGCGCCGTGTCGCCCGGGCAGCTTCTTGGTGCCTGCAGCATCATGCCCTTCCTGGGCGAGGTGCGTGTGGTCATCGCCCGCGATGTGCTGGCCAAGGCCCGCAGCGAAGTAGCGAAGGAAATCGCGGACCTGCTTGCGGACGTCCCGCCCACCACCTATCTCATCTTCGACGAGGACAAGACGCTCCCCAAGCGACATCCGGTTCTCACAGCTGCGGGTAAGGTGGAGGCCCAGGTCCACCACTTTGAGCAGCCCAACGCCCGTGACTTGCCTCAATGGGTCAGGGAGCGGGTCGCGATGTATGGTGGTGAGATTGAGCCACGCGCAGCCGCAATCCTGGCTCAGAACATCGGCGCCAACCTGTTGCTCCTCGACCAGGAGATCCGGAAGCTGCTCCTCTACGTCGAGGAAGGAGCGATGATCCGCGCCGAGGATGTTCAGGTGATGGTGCCCTATGTCCAGTCGGCGGATGTGATCTTCCAGATGGTGGACGCATTGGGCCAACGCGACCCACGCCGTGCAGCCACCGATCTCCACCGGCTGCTGGACGTGGGTGAGCACCCGCTGGGCATCTTTGGGATGATCGTGCGGCAGTTCCGGCTCTTGATGCAGATCCGCTGGATGAGTGAACGGCACCAGACACAACAACAGATCGCCTCGAGGTTGAAGACGCATCCCTTCGTCGTGCGTAAGGTGATGGGTCAGGCCGAGCGTTTTACCCTTGAGCAACTACGCGAGGCCTACCGTATCCTTATGGAGGCTGATCTGTCGATCAAGCGTGGCGAGATCCCCGCCGAGACCGCGCTGGACGTGCTCATCGCTGAACTCACGCGTCTCTAGTTTCACCCCTGCGAGTTTCCCAGTCGTTGTTTTTGTTTATCCTTGTGATATACTAAGCTTGCTCGGTCAAGTACCGAGCCTATACAAAAACACAAGGACAAGCCAAGTGAACTCTAACAACACTTCCGAGAGAAGCGCTGATATTGTTTGGCACCTGGAGAACCTGGAGAGTCCCAACCCGCGACTACGTTCCCAGGCGGCTGAGGATCTGGGACGGCTCGGTACTTACGAGGCCGTTCCGGCGCTGGTGGAGCGCCTGCAGGAGGATGTCAACACCTACGTCCGCAGTGCCGTAGCCGAGGCGTTGGGGCGTATCGGGGATGCCCAGGCGATCTTCCCGCTGATGGATGCGCTCCGTGATTCCTGTTCCTTCGTTCGCCGGGCTGCGGCGATTGCGCTGGGTCAGATGCAGGCGAAAGAGGCCCAAGGCGCGCTCATTCGGGCACTGGATGACCAGAATTTCTACGTGCGCCGCGCTGCCATCAACGCGATCGGCAAACTCGGTCTACCCGACCTGGGGGTCATGTTGATCCCCTTCCTCGCGACCTCGGATCCACGCATTCGCCGGACGACCATCATCGCGCTGCGGCGGCTTGAGGCTCGCGAGGCTGTGCCCCATATGTCGGCGGTACTCGAGTCCTATCTGCTCGATCCGACGCAGCGTGACCTCCCCGTGGTGAAGACCCTGGTGGTCGCACTGGGCGAGCTGAAGGCCCGCGAGGCGGTACCCTCGCTGATTCAGGTGATGAAGGGCTATGTGGGCGTGCGCTCTTTGACGGCTAAGGCACTGGGCAAGATCGGTGATCCTCAAGCTGCTCCGGCGCTTGTCGAGGCCCTTATGGATGAGAAGAGCAAGGCGCTACAATTGGCAGCGCTGAGGAGTCTCGGTCAGTTGCAGTATCAAAAGGCCCTGCCCGAGATCCGTCCTTTCCTCGATGAACCTGATCCGCGACTGCGGCGCACCGCGGCAATCACGTTGGGTTACCTGAAGGATAGGGCTTCAATGCCCAAGCTCCTGGAGATCGCTGGGGACGATGAAAGCCCTCTCGTGCGACCGGCTGCGGTTGAGGCTTTGGGACTGATCGGTGATGCCCAAGTGATCGACAAGCTGTTGCCCTTTGTGGATGACAGCAACGCGTACCTGCGTGCAGCGCTGGCCCATGCCCTGAGCTCGTTGGATGGCGACACCCCAGAGGTTCAAGAGGCGCTCATCAAGCTGCTCGATGATGATGTGCGGCACGTAGCGATTGCGGCGGAACGCGCACTGGCGAGCTGCGATCATCCGCACGACGCACCCGAGGCGTCCGATGCCTGCCCTGAGCCCGATCGACAACACGTCTCGTGGCTGCGGCGCTTTCTCGGTAGAGCTTAGGTTAGCGCTTCCGCGTCGAGCGCGCCAGTCCTCGAACTTACCCCTATCTCGCCGGCACCACCTCTTATGGGTGGTGCCGGCGCTTTGTCTCACAGGCCCCTGTGACTGCATCTACCCCATACGCGTAACGGCCTGCCGGTGACCTGCCCGAGTCCTGGTGGGGAATCGTGGGCGGGGGTGGCGATTCGGATGCTTGAGACTGTCTTTGGGTGG
>CAZYYC010000438.1:0-3201 GCA_964650935.1 uncultured Anaerolineales bacterium | reverse complement strand
TCGCCCCAGATCAGGCGCTCCGAACCGGTGGGCTTGAGCTTGCGGTGTTTGGCCAGGAGCGTGCCGTCGGGGCCGAAGAGCAACAAGGTGCAGTAGAGGGTGCCGCGGCTGTAGGTCGCGTCGCGCTCAACGACGCCGATGGCGAGGTGTACATGGTGGCGGACTGCGGT
Source organism: uncultured Anaerolineales bacterium (assembly GCA_964650935.1). Classification (GTDB taxonomy): domain Bacteria; phylum Chloroflexota; class Anaerolineae; order B4-G1; family SLSP01; genus PWVB01. The sequence continues at coordinate 3,031 of CAZYYC010000438.1, read as the reverse complement.
GGCTGCCAGGGCATCGATCGCCGGGCCGGGCACCTCCACGGCGTTCTCCCAGAGCACCTGCCAGGTCCGCCGTCCCTCGGGGCGGCGGGCGCCCACCACGCAGCCGAAGCTCAGGCCGCGCGGGTAGGCCGGGATGAAGGCCTCGGGGAAGAGGACGAGCTGCGCGCCATCCGCTGCGGCCTCGGCGGTGAGCGTAGCGACCTTAGCAAGCGTGCGCTCTCGGTCGAAGAGGGCAGGTGCCGCCTGGACGACGGCGACGCGGGCTACGCGGGATGGATTCGGTGTCATGGTTCCTCCTGATGGCTGGTCGGACCACGGTAGTTCCCTCCCATTATGCCGTGACCACGCCGCAGTGCAATTGCGTCTTCAGGTGAATCGCGGAGGGCTGGCGTAGCCGCGGCGCGGAGGTTATACTCGGTGCAGGCAACGTGAGTTTTGATGGGAGGATAGCATGGAATACCGGAACCTGGGAGCGTGCGGATTGAAGGTGTCGGAGCTCTGTTTGGGCACGATGGCCTTCGGATCGCAGGCGGATGAGGCGACATCGATCGAGATTGTCAACCTGGCGCTGGACGGCGGGGTGACCTTCTTCGACACGGCGGACGGCTACGGGCAGGGCGCCTCGGAGACGATCCTGGGCAAGGCGCTCAAGGGTCGGCGGCGAGATGTCGTCGTCGCGACCAAGGTCTTCAACCCGATGGGGCCCGGGCCGAACGACTCGGGGATGTCGCGCGTGCACATCATGAACGCGGTCGAGGACAGCCTGCGGCGGCTGCAGATGGACTACGTGGACCTCTACTACATCCACCACGTTGACATCCAGACGCCGCTGGCGGAGATGCTGCGCGCGATGGATGATCTGGTGCGCCAGGGCAAGGTCCGTTACGTGGCGTGCAGCAACTACGAAGCGTGGCGCCTGAGCGAGGCGCTATGGCTGAGCGAGCTCAACGGCTGGGAGCGGTTCGTCGCCTACCAGCCGCAGTACAGCCTGGTGGTGCGCGACATCGAGCAGGACCTGGTGCCGTTCTGCCGCCGCAAGGGTCTGGGCATCGTGCCGTGGGCGCCGTTGGCGAGCGGCTTCCTGACGGGGAAGTTCCAGCCGGGCGAGCGCAAGGCCACCGGCAGCCGCGCGGATCGCGGTTGGGCCTGGTTCGGGCGCTTCTTCGCCGAGAACGCCGACGAGACGTTGGCGACGCTCCTTGAGGTCGCCGCGGAGCTGGGCAAGAGCCCGGCCCAGGTGGCGCTGCGCTGGGTCCTGGAGCAGCCCGGCATCACGGCGCCGATCGCCGGGGTGCGCACGACGGATCAGCTGCGCGACAATCTCGGCGCCAGCGGATGGCGGCTGGAGGGCGAGCTGCTGGCGAGGCTGAATGAGGTCTCGACCCTGCCGCCGCGCTATCCGGCGTCGTTCGAGGCGAAGCAGCACGAGCGCCGCGCGGCGGCGGTTGAGATGCCGACGTTGGGGTAGGGCGTCGGGCGCGGAGCGCTCGAAGGCAGGCTTGCAGCCCCGTCCCGGGGCGTCGGACGCGGCGTGGGCTCGGTGGCGCTGCGATGCGTGGGGTTCGCCGGCAGGCCAGCCCGCCCCGAGACGGGGCGGGGAGCCTACGATTTGTGCTTGTCGCCCCGTCCTGGGCGTCGGACGCGGTGAGGGCTTGGTGGCGCTGCGATGCGTCGGGCTCACCGGCAGGCCACCGCCCAAGGCCCGCAGCCAGGCCCTTGGGCGGGATGCCAGCAACAGCATGCTTGCAGCCCCGTCTCGGGGCGTCGGACGCGGTGGGTGCTCGGCCCGCTCTGGGTCGCACGTGTAGGGGAGAGAAGCAGCCCGGCGGTTGCCGCCGGGCTGCGCTGATCAGAGGCGAGTACACGTCTGATGTTACGGTACGGTGGTCGATGCGCTGGGTTTGGGTTCGACGATGTAGGTCGCGCCATCCTTGATCACGTCGTCCACGGTGAAGGTGAAGGTGCCGGCGGTGCGTACCTTAGCGGACTCGAAGGTGACGGTGCCGTTGGCGCCGGTGGTGCCGCTGACCGAGCCGCTGACGACGCCGCTCCAGGTACCGTAGACTGTCGCGCCGCTGACTGGGTTGCCGTCCGTATCGCTGATCGTCACGACGGCGGTGGCGCTGCGGTTCACTCCCGCCTTCTTGCCCGACATCGCGATGTCGGAGACGTAGATGTTGGTCTCGCCTCCTCCGCCGCCGGTGACTGTCACAGGCTGCGAGGTGGAGCCTTCGGCGCCGTCGTCATCCGTCACGGTCAGCGAGACGGTGTAGGTGCCGGCAGCGGCATAGGTGTGCGACGGGTTCTGCACCGTCGAGGTGTTACCATCGCCGAAGTTCCAACTCCACACGACGACGGTGCCGTCTGAGTCGGCGCTCGCGTCCGTGAAGGTCACTGCAAGCTCGTTCAGTGTGTAGGTGAAGCTCGCGACCGGCGGTTGGTTGGGTGTGGTACCGCCACCACCCAGGTAGACCCACGCGTCGTAGGCCTGGACCAGGCCGAAGCCGTAGGCGTTGTCGCGCCCGGCGGGGCCTAGGTCGAACGCCGTCGCCTGCATCGCGGTGCGGATCTCGGTGTTGGTGAGGCTCGGATTTGCGCTCCAGAGCAGTGCCGCGACGCCGGAGACGTGCGGCGTCGCCATCGAGGTGCCGTCCCAGGCCTCGTAGCCGCTGCCGGCGGTTGGCTCGCTGCTCACCACGGTTCCTTGCTGCCCAAGCTTGCTGGCGACGAGATACTGCCCGTCTTCTTGACTCAGCGAGATGGCAACGATTGTCGAGCTGTAGCCCTCACCTAACGTGCCGAGGAAGCTGCCGGGCTCGTTGTTGTAGATGACCGCGGCCTTGCCGCCGCTGAGCTGCACATTGTGCACCTTGTCATAGAAGCTGATGACGCCGCGCTCGCAGAGGACCACCTTGTCGCCCCAGGAGCCCGTGGCGTCGCAGAGTCCTCCATCGACCAGCGCCCCGTTGGCGCTGCCGTATACAGCGTAGTCGATGTGGTTCGCCGAATAGGTTGTCTCATCCACGGTGAG
>CAZYYC010000437.1:0-3205 GCA_964650935.1 uncultured Anaerolineales bacterium | reverse complement strand
GCCGTTGACCAGAACCTGGCCCTCCTCGGCGCGCGTCACACCGCTGAGGGCCTTCATCAGCGTGCTCTTGCCGGCTCCGCTGGTCCCCACGAGCGCGACGAACTCCCGAGGATAGACCGTCAGCGAGATGTCATTGAGGATCCGCTTGCGGCGCCGGCCTCCGCCGACCTCCCGGATCAGGCCGACACCATCGAGGCGGACGCCGCCCCTGGCAACGTATTGCCGGAGCACACCGGCCTCGTAGATCAGGCGGAAAGGTCCGATCTGCACCACATCGCCCTCTTCCAGCCGGTGAGGCGCCGTCAGGTGCCGACCGTTGACGAAAGTACCATTGGTGCTGTTGAGATCCGTAAGCAGGTGGCCCTCGCGCGCTTGTTCGATACACGCGTGCCGGCGGGAGACCACCGGGGCATCCAGCGTGATCTGCGCCTGCGGATCTCGCCCGATGACCAGCGACGGCCCGGCGTCGAGCAGGCGTGTGCCCGCCGGCGCCCGCATGGCCGGGACATCAGTCGTGGGCGGCGACGCCACCTGTTCGTACATCGAGAGGCCCGTCTGAGTGGTCGCGCGGAACGTAAGGCCGACCGAGTTCCCCTGGATGTCGCCGATGCGGAGGACATCTCCCTGGCTCAGCACCACGTGCTCCTGCCGTTGACCGTTGACGAAGGTGCCGTTGGTGCTCCCCAGATCTGTGTAGTGCCACGCGGCGCCACGACGCTCAAACCGCCCATGGTGAGCGCTGACATAGCCGTGCAGAAGCACGATAGCGTTATCGGGGGCCCGCCCCATCGTCAGCACCTCGTGGTCGAGCACGACCTCTCGCTGAGGCTGTCCGACAACTCGCACGATCAGGCTGGGGTTCGGTAGCGCAGTGTCGGCAGTCTCAGGCGCGACCTGTTCCGCATCCAGCTCCTGCCCGCAGGAGGGGCAGAAGCGTGCTAGAACACGCAGTGGCGCTCCGCACCGGGGACAGTGATGCGTCATCTGGACCTCCCCGACACATCCGACCGCCTCTCAGGGCCCAAGACGGTGAGAAAAGAAGGCACCTTCGCCAAAGTAAGCTCCTGTGGTATAAGAAAGCTATGACGGTCTGTGGGCCGGTGGCATTCGGCGCAAGGCTCACACCCGAATTATAGCACCGGCACGCCGCCCTGCACCCACTCACGGCGGTGGTAAGGAGTCCGACAAATGAAAGCACCCTACGTGATCGGGCTTGACCTGGGCAGCAGCGGGGGGCGCTGCCTGCTCATCAACACGGAGACAGGCGCAGCTGCCGCGAGCACGCGTCCCTGGTCGCATGAGCGTGTGCCCGCCTACTGGCCCTGGGCTCTCGACCTCGACCTTGACCACATCTGGAAGATGGTAGGTGAGATGGCTCGCGAGGCAATTCATCACGCGGACATCGCACCGGATCAGATCGCCGCCCTGGGCATCGCCTCGATGCGCCATGGCACGGTCGCCATCGACGCGGCGGGCACCCCGCTCTTCGCGGCACCTACGATGGATGGTCGCGCCGGCGTCGTGGCTTTGCAGCTCACGGCACAAGGGGCGGAGATCTACGCACGCACCGGACGTTGGCCCAACCCGATCCTCACCGCGGTGCGCCTGTTGTGGCTGCGTGAGCACAGACCCGACCTGTTCGAGCGTGTAGACACTGTTCTCAGCCTGAGTGCGTGGCTGGCCCATCGGCTGACGGGCGCACGTATAGCCGAGCGCACGCAGGCTGCGGAGACGATGGTGATGGATCTGACGACGCGTGCCTGGGCTGACGACCTGATCGCCTCGCTTGACCTGCCGAGGCACATCCTCCCACCCCTGGTGGAGGCGGGTATCCCCATCGGAGGGCTCTCCGATGCCGCCGCGATGCACCTCGGCCTCACACCGGGTATGCCGGTGGTCGCTGCCGGTGCCGATACGCAGTGCGCCCTCCTGGGCACCAACGTGGTGGCGTCGGGGCAGACCGGCGTCGTCGCGGGCAGCACGGCGTCAGTTATGCACCTCGTGGATGCGCCGTATTTCGATCCTCAACACCGCCTCTGGACAGGGCCCCACCTGATGCCCGGCGCCTACGTCGTCGAGAGCAACGCAGGCCCGATGGGCCGCACCCTTGACTGGCTGGCCCGCAGCTGGTATCCGGAGAGCCCCAATCCTGTCGCGGCGCTGTGCACCGAGGCGGCAACCGTGCCGCCGGGTGCCGGTGGCATTCTCTCCACCGCAGGCGCGCGCGCCTTTGATGCAACCTCGCTCGGACTACCGGTCGATACCCTGCACTTTGCCGCGACAGGGCCCACCGCCGACGGAGCAGGGCGTGCCGCGATGGCCCGCGCCATACTGGAGGGCATGGCCTACGCCGTCCGCGCCAATGTCGAGCAGCTCGGACCGGGCACAGACGCCTCTCGAGCCCTTCACCTGACAGGAGGCATGGCGCGCAGCGCACTCTGGACCCGGCTACTCGGCGACGTGCTCGATCGCCCGATCCGTGTTGGGGCGACCACCGAGTCCGCAGCCCGCGGCGCCACGATCTGCGCCGCTGTGGGCGGCGAGCTCTACCCCGATCTACCGACCGCCGCCGAGCAGATGGCGAACACCGTTCGCCGGTACCGTCCCGATACCGAAATCGCCGAGGGGTATCGCTCGCGGTACAGGGCCTGGCGAGCGCTCGGCGCCCGGCGCGCCGAGGCCGATGACGATGCTGCCGAGGTTATCGTGGCAGAGATGATGGCCACCCAACCGCCGGAGGACAGCGGGGCAGGGACCAGTCCGCCGTTCCGCCCCAACATCTACGTGAGCGCCGAGCTGGACGAAGCCGGCCTGGACCGCCTGCGCGAGTTGGGCGAGGTCACCTTCGCCGGTTATCGCAGGGAGAGCCGCCTGCTCGTCGGCGAGGACCTCTGGGAGGCGCTCGCCGGCGTCCACGTCTTCGTCACCGAGGTCGACGTGGTCGACGCCGAAGCGCTGCAGAGGCTGCCTGACCTACGCGCTGTCATCGTCTGCCGCGGCACTCCGGTCAACGTCGATATCGCAGCCTGCACCGCCGCCGGTGTGCCCGTGATTCACACGCCGGGCCGCAACGCCGAAGCCGTCGCCGACCTGACCCTGGCCCTGATGCTGATGCAGCTCCGCCGGCTGACCGAGGCTACGGCCTTCCTGCGGCAGCCCGGCGGCGAGGCCGGCGACATAGGACGGATGGGGATGGCCCACGAGC
>CAZYYC010000436.1:0-3217 GCA_964650935.1 uncultured Anaerolineales bacterium | reverse complement strand
GGAACCGGCCTGGGGCTTGCTATCTGCGACAATCTGGTGAGCATGATGGGCGGTAGAATTGGCGTGGAGAGTGAGTGGGGCAAAGGAAGCACATTCACGGTGACGCTGCCGATCGGAGGTCGACGATGAAGCGCAAGATTCTCGTCATTGAGGACAATGAACAGAATCTCTATCTGACCACGTTCATCCTGGAACGACATGGCTATGAGGTCATCCAAGCCCGCGAGGGACTGGAGGGGACCCGGCTAGCGGATGAGGTCGCACCGGACCTCATCCTTCTGGACATCCAACTGCCCAAGATGGACGGCTATGCAGTAGCCAAGGCCCTGAGGAGCAACCCGGCTCTACGTGAGGTGCCCATTGTAGCGGTCACCTCCTACGCGATGGTTGGCGATCGGGAGCGTGTGATGGCGGCAGGCTGTAGCGGCTATATCGAGAAGCCGATCAACCCGGACACCTTTGTCGAACAGGTAGAAGCGCATCTGCCGGATGCCGATGTCACCTAACGGGGGGAGGTGATGATATGACGAGAGTTCTCATCGTCGACGATCAAGAGCAGAATCTCTATATGCTCCAGGTACTCCTGCAGAGCCATAGCTATGATGTGATCTCAGCAAAGAACGGCATCGAGGCCCTAGCCCTGGCCCGGGAGCAGCCGCCCGATCTGATCATCACCGATATCCTGATGCCCGGTATGGACGGGTTCAGCCTCTGCCGCGAGTGGATGGCGGACGAGACCTTGCGACCTATCCCCCTGATCTTCTACACCGCGACCTATACCGATCCCAAGGATGAGGCATTCGCGCTCAGCCTGGGAGCAGCGCGCTTTATCGTCAAACCGGCAGAGCCCGACGCCTTCATCGAAATCCTCGAAGAGGTGCTGGGGAATCACGTGGCTGGTCGCTTCGGCCAACCCGACCTCCCAAGGTCAACGGATGAGGCCTATTACCAGCAGTACAATCAGGCCCTGATCCGCAAGCTTGAGGACAAGATGGCGCAACTGGAGGAGGCCAATGGCAGGCTAAAGCTCGATATCGCGGCACGTGAAGTAGCGGAGGCAGAACGCGAGGTCCTGACGACGCAAGTCCGCGATCAGGCCCACCAGATGGAGCAGATCCTCGTCAGTGTGCCCGAAGGCGTGCTCCTCATCACGTCGAGCGGACAGATCGCTATGGCCAACCCCAAGGCCGAGGAGTATCTTGCCTTATTGGCAGCAGGGCGCGTAGGTGACACGCTGACCCGTCTTGGGGACCAGCCGCTGGGGAGGCTCCTGACCTCACCGCCAACTCAAGGGCTATGGCACGAAGTGAGGGCGGGCCCTCACATCTTCGAGGTCATTGCACGCCCGGTCGTCAACGGCGCAGAGCCCGAGCACTACGTGCTGGTGATCAATGACGTCACCCGTGAGCGTGAGGCGCGCGCCCGGATCGAACAGCAGGAGCGCCTCGCCGCCGTGGGCCAACTCGCCGCCGGCATCGCCCACGACTTCAACAACATCCTCGCCGTGATCGTCCTCTATGCCCAGATGGACCTGCATATCCGGGAGCTGCCGTCCCGAGTTCGCGAACACCTCAAGACCATCGCCCACGAGGCACAACAAGCCTCCCACCTTGTCCAACAGATCCTCGACTTCGGTCGTCGTGCCGTCCTCGAACCACGTCCGATGAACCTGGTCCCGTTCCTGGAGGAGCGTGTGCAACTGCTCAGGCGCACCTTGCCCGAGACGATCAGAATCGCGTTCAGTCGCTCGTCGGATGAGATCCTCGTGCGGGCTGACCCGACACGGATGCAACAGATGGTCACCAATCTCGCTGTGAACGCACGGGATGCTATGCCCAACGGCGGGACACTCAGCATCACCCTTGACGAGACGCACATCGAGCATCACCGTCCCGTGCCGGTGCCCGGTATGACACCAGGACACTGGATCCGGATCGAGGTGAGCGATGCCGGCGTCGGTATGCCCCCCGAGATCCAGGCCCATCTCTTCGAGCCCTTCTACACCACCAAGGAACCCGGCAAAGGCACAGGCTTGGGACTCGCCCAAGTCTATGGTATTGTGAAACAGCACGAAGGGCACATCCGTGTGGAAACCGCGGAGGGCCAGGGGACCACCTTCACAATCTATCTGCCGTCGCTGCAGACGACATCGGTGGAGGATCAGCCTACCCTAGCAGCTGCGCTGCCCCAAGGACATAGGGAGCTGATCCTGATCGTGGAGGACAACGCCGCGGTACGACAGGCCCTGGCGGGCATCCTCGCCTTACTCAACTACCGCACCCTCGAAGCGAGCAATGGTCAAGAGGCCCTCGCCCTGCTGGAACGCCAAGCAGCGGAGATCGACCTCATTTTGAGCGACATGGTGATGCCCGATATGGGTGGTCAGGCGCTCTTCTACGCTCTGCAAGCTCGCGATATAACGATACCGATGGTGACGATGACGGGCCATCCGATGATGCGCGAACTGCACAAGCTGCGGGCGGAGGGCTTGGCGGGCTGGGTCCTCAAGCCGCCCCGCATGGAGCAGTTGGCTCACACTCTCGACCAGGCTTTGCGCGAGGCGACATCGAGCGTACGCGTCAAGCCCGATAGTTCGGTAGGCGAACTATCAGCGTCCGGTTAACCTTACGAGGAGACGACCCATGACCGTCAGAAACCTGAGCCCCAACCAGATGTTTGTGGAGATGGCCAAGGCCCATCGACCCCAATATCACTTCAGCGGCACCACACCCGCCGACTTCGCCGCGTGGAAGGCGGAGGCCCTGCCGAAGGTGCTCGCCACGTTGGGCGACGCCCCGCCCAGCGTTGATCCTAACCCCGAGCTCCTCGCGGAGTGGGAGGAGCGCGACCTCATCCGGCAGCGCTGGATCATCGATGTACAGCCCTACCTCTCCGCTACGCTGCGGGTGAACATCCCCAAGGGACTTGCCGCCGGCGAGAAGCACCCCGCGCTCCTCTGCTGCCACGGCCACGGCCCCTTCGGTAAGGAGCCCGTGATGGGCAACCAGACCACCCCGGAGCTGCGGCAAGAGATCGCCGACCACGGGTACAACTACGGCGAGGTGATGGCCCAGAAGGGCTTCGTGACCTATGCCATCGACTGGATCGGCTTCGGCGAGCGCAATGACAGCCAGAAGCCCAACCACCTATCTGTGGCGCGCGCCCGTGACTGGTGCAACCTCTACTATCTCCACGCCACGATGTTCGGGATGACCTC
>CAZYYC010000435.1:0-3222 GCA_964650935.1 uncultured Anaerolineales bacterium | reverse complement strand
GACCGTGCCTGAGATGATGCAGAAGAGCGCAAAGCCGATGGTCGTCCGCCAGAGATAGGTGAGATTCAGCAGCTTGACGTCAAAGACGAGGGCTGCGAAGATGATGGCGTTCTTTGTCCACTGGTGTGGGCGCATGGTCTTGAGGAGGCTTCGAAGTGGTCTCACGTCACTCTCTCGTTGGCTGGTTTATCCGGCTGAACTGCATGCCGCCATCATAGCCGGTTCGCTCGGATTGACAACCGGAGCGGGATGGCTATACTGAAGGTACAACGAACAGGCAGACACAGATCAGACCTGCGGTGGGTAGCGAGCCCCCGCAGGTTGTGTGCTGCCTGTTTGGCGTTGACATCCGGGGCGAATGGACTATAATGTACCGGATCATGTTGGTGACCTAACTCGTGGTGTAAAAGGAGCGCTGAGAACCACCTTTGCTCAGTGGCTCGTTTTGTTTCTAGGGCCGCTTGCGGCCGACCTGCTAGGGGAGGAAGAATGAACCGTGATGAACGGGTGACGGAAGCACGCACGTTTAAGGTTCTCCGAATCAGCTTGGCCTCGCCCGACGACATTCTATCGTGGTCGTATGGTGAGGTCACCAAACCCGAGACGATCAACTACCGTCGGCTCCGCCCGGAGAAAGACGGGTTGTTCTGTGAGGCCATCTTCGGCCCATCGCGCGACTATCAGTGTTACTGTGGTAAGTACAAGGGGATCCGCTATCGTGGGATCATCTGCGACAAATGCGGTGTGGAGGTTACCCGTTCCTCGGTTCGGCGTGAGCGCATGGGCCATATTGCGCTGGCAGCGCCGGTGGCGCACATCTGGTATACGCGCCGCATTCCCAGTCATCTGAGCGTGCTGCTGGATCTGAGCAAGCGCAACCTCGACCGCGTTCTCTATTTCGCACAGTATATCGTGACCTCGGTCGACGAAGACGCGCGCCAACGCGCGCTCAAGCGCATTGACGACGAGGAAAATGCTCGGATGACGCGGATGGAAGAGGCCGCTGAAGCCCGCATTGGAGAACTTGAGGGGCGTGTGGCTGAGCGGCAGGAGAAGCTGGAGGCCGCTCAGGAGAAGCTCTCGGCCCAGTTGGACGAGGAACTCAACTTGCGGACCGAGAAGATCCTCGCTGAGGCGCGGAAGCTGCAGGACCGCCTCGAGGGTATGATGGGTCGCGCTGCGAGCGAGCCGATTCGCTTCGCGCCGACCGACACGGTGATTGTCGAAGCCGATGTCGTGATCAGCCGCGATCACTACGCTGTGCTGAACACGGTCGCTCAGGACGCGCTCGACGCATTGGAGAAGGAGATCCGCCAGCGCGAGACTGAGGTCCTCGGCCCTGTCGAGGTGGGCGTCGAGGCCCAGGCAGAGGATGTCCAACATGAGATCGGGCAGGTCCGAGAGGAGCTGGCGGAGAAGGTGGGCATCATCCGCACGCACTACGGTGACCTGCGCGAGGAGCTGTTGAGCTTGGCCGAGCTGCAGTTCTTTAACGAGCAGCGCTATCGCGAGTTGCGCCAGCGCTGGGGTCAGGTCTTCCGAGCCGGGATGGGCGCGGAGGCCGTCTACGAGCTCCTCAAGGGGCTCGAGCTCGATGGACTCTCCGAGACGCTGTGGCACGAGGTCCGTTACGGGCGCTCGGCGCAGCGCCGCAAGCGCGCGACGCGGCGCCTGCGTGTGGTGGAGGCGTTGCGCAAGAGCCGCAACGACTCCTCGTGGATGATCCTCACCGTGCTGCCGGTCCTGCCGCCCGAGTTGCGCCCGATGGTGCAGCTTGATGGCGGGCGTTTCGCGACGTCTGATCTCAATGACCTCTATCGTCGCGTCATCAACCGCAACAATCGCCTCAAGCGGCTGTTGGAGCTTGGCGCGCCTGAGGTCATTATCAACAACGAGAAGCGTATGCTTCAGGAAGCTGTGGACAGCCTGATAGACAACAGCCAGCGCGGTAAGGCGATGAGCCGCCGCGGGCGTCGTCAGCTGAAGTCGCTCAGCGATATGCTGAAGGGCAAGAAGGGCCGCTTCCGCCGCAATCTCCTGGGCAAGCGCGTGGACTATTCGGGGCGCTCGGTCATCGTGGTGGGCCCGCATCTGACGATGGATCAGTGTGGTCTGCCGAAGACGATGGCGCTCGAGCTGTACCGCCCCTTTATCATCCAGCGGTTGGTCGAGTACAATTACGCGACGAACGTCAAGGCTGCCAAGCGGCTGATCGAACGCCAGCGCCCCGAGGTCTGGGAAGTGCTGGAGGAGGTCATTGCCGACCGTCCTGTGATGCTCAACCGTGCCCCGACACTTCACCGTCTGGGTATTCAGGCCTTTGAGCCCGTCCTGGTCGAGGGCAAGGCCATTCAGCTCCACCCCCTGGTCTGTGCGGCGTTCAATGCCGACTTCGACGGTGACCAGATGGCGGTGCATGTGCCGCTATCGCGGAAGGCAGTCGAGGAAGCCCGCAAGCTGATGCTGGCGACCCGCAACCTGCTTAAGCCGTCGGATGGTCAGCCGATCGTCGGGCCCTCCAAGGACATGTGCATGGGCATCTACTACATGACCATGGACGTGGAAAGCGACAAGGGCGACGGCAAGGTCTTTGCCGACCTGAACGAGGTCGAGATGGCCTACGCACTTGGTCTGGTCGGCCTGCATGCAAAGGTCAAGGTCGCCCAGGTCTACGACGAGCTGCCGGCACCCGATGCCCCGATCGAGACAACGGTCGGACGCGCGCTCTTCAATCGCATCGTGCCGGATCCTCTGCGCTTGGTCAATGTGCCGCTCGGCAAGAGCGAGCTGCAGGATCTGATTGCGCTCTGCTATCGGGTGATGGGGCGCGATGTGACGGTCGACTTCGCCGACGCGATCAAGACCCTAGGCTTCGAGTATGCGACGCTCTCCGGCGTCACTATCTCGGTCTATGACCTGACGGTGCCGGATGAGAAGTCAGAGATTCTGGGCGGCGCAACGCAAGAGGTGAACGAGATCGAGCGCCAGTACCGCCGCGGCTTGCTGACCGAGGAGGAGCAGTACAACCGCACGATCGAGATCTGGTCACGCGCCCGCGATACCGTATCCAAGGCCGTTGCCAGCCGACTCGATCCCTACGGCCCGATCTCCGTGATGGCCAAGTCGGGGGCCTCTAAGGGTGGATTCGGTCCCATCTCGCAGCTCTCCGGGATGCGCGGTCTGATGGCGGATCCCTCGGGGCGCATCATCCCGCTGCCGATT
>CAZYYC010000434.1:0-3228 GCA_964650935.1 uncultured Anaerolineales bacterium | reverse complement strand
TAACCTCTTCGTGGCGGGCTTCCTGGGTATGCCGCCCATGAACCTCATCGAGACCACGGTGAGCGACGGATACCTAGTCGTGGACACTGATCACCGTATGCGCATCCCCAAGGCCCTTGGTTCCGCCGTTGAGGCGGGCCAACGCATCACGATCGGCGTCAGACCCGAGGCCGCACAGATCGGTCCGACGGACCACACGCCCCATCCGGAGGGTCTGCTGCTGAGCGGCACCATCGACCTGGTTGAACCCGACTTCGGCCGCCGACAGCAGACCGCCTTCGTTAGCACCGATGCGCTGCGCTTCACCGTCATCACGACACTGGAGGAACGTCTTACCCAGGGCTATCCCCTCCACGCCTTCTTCGCTGAGAGCGATCTCTACGCCTTCGACACGGAGAGCGGAGCACGCCTGAGGACCCCAGAACCTAGCTGACCGTGTTCGGCAACAGGTCTCGCGCGGGACGCCGGCGCGATGTCAACCACTTCTCCACCTCTACGACGCCAAAGCTGAAGGCACTGAAGAGCAAGATCCGCCACCATTCGTCAAACCCCAGGGGTGCACTGCTGAAGACCGCCTGCATGAAGGGCCGAGCAGAATGCGGCGGAGCATGACCCTCGTGAGGATAGGGGCATCCGGGTCTCGTGGCGGACGACGCATGATCCCCCGCTCACGCGGTTCCAGTGCCGGCACCCAACCCAGTACGGTGACCGTGGCCATGTTGATCCACAGGATCTAAACCTGAAGGATCGGGAGGACCTCGTTCAGTTGCCTCAGAGACCATACTCTCAGCCAGTGCCGCAAGCGTTCTCTGATGTCAAGTGGTGCCGATGCTTGCTCAGTCATGTAGAGCACCGAGCGGGTTGTGTCCGGTCTTGCACAATAACCTGATTCCGGCTATACTGCTGTGGGAAATAGGATGGGGTCTTTGGTCGATAGTACTGTGGAGACAAGACAGCATGGAGTGGACTAAGGCCGGAGGCACACGCACAGCATCGTGGGAGCACCAGTTACTGACCTGGGCCTTTGAGGGGCTCCAACGTCACCACGAGACGCCCCGGGTGGGTCCCGATCGCCGTGCTCCTACGACAGCCTACCAGACGTGCGAGCAGATCACCAGATCTCACAGCCGCACCTTCTACCTCGCGTCCGGGCTGCTGCCACGGGCCAAGCGCAACGCGGCCCGCGCGCTCTACGCCTTCTGTCGCACCACCGACGATATCGTGGACGACGCGCCGGCCGATCTCGCATCGACACCCCGCGAGGCACTGGAGATATGGCACAAGCGTTCGCTCCTAGAGTGCGGCGACAAGGATTCGCCGACCAGGCACCAGTTGATCCTGGCCTGGACCGATGTGCAGGCAGCCTATGGCATTCCCCGTGTCTATGCCCAGCAGCTGATCGACGGCGTCTCCCGCGACTTGAACGATGGAGCGGCGTCGCACGCGTCAGGATGCGATGCCGCTCCGCTGCCGCGCCACATCCGCTACCGGACGTTTGAGGAGCTAGCTGCCTACTGCTACGGGGTGGCGAGCACCGTGGGCCTGATGGCGATGCACATCATCGGCTTCTCAGGACCCGAGGCGGTGCCCTACGCCGTGAAGCTCGGGGTTGCTCTACAGCTCACGAACATCCTGCGGGACGTTGCGGAGGACTGGCGAGCAGGCCGACTCTACCTGCCGGTGGACGAACTGGGGAGCTTTGGGCTCTCCGAAGCCGACATCGCGGCAGGCATAGCCCATGATCGCTGGCGCGCCTTCATGCGCTTCCAGATCGATCGCGTCCGCGCCATCTACGCGGAATCTATGCCCGGGATTCAGATGCTGCACCGCGATGGTCGCTTCGCGATCGGAGCAGCCGCAGAGCTCTACCGCGCGATTCTCGACGACATCGAGGCCCACCATATGGACGTCTTCAGCCGGCGGGCCCATCTCAGTTCAACCGACAAGCTGCGCCGCCTGCCCGGCATCTGGTGGCGAGCCCGTGTGGTTGGGTATCACGGCAGGGCCGATGACCAAGCCACGTAGAGCTCGTCGAGTCGCCCCGCCTGAGCCCGGACTTCGGGATGCTCTAGGGGCCCGGTCCGCTCACGATGGCGAGGCTAACCGCCCGACAAAGGAGGTCATGATGCGACGCACCGAACAAGGCCACGGAGTGCACGCCGACATCTGGCAGGAACAGGCGCGGCTGGCGCGACGCCTGCTGCGCTGGGGCGCGGTGAACGTGGCGACGGGTATCGCGCTCGCCCTGCACCCGGCCGGTTGGTGGCGTGGCTTCGGCGCACAAGCTGCCGGCTGGGGCGTGATCAACGCCGGCATCGGCTTGTTCGGCCTGAGAGGTGCACGAAGCAAAGCAGACCAACCCCAGAACCATACCCGCTCCAAGCAGCGCGAGGCACTCCGATCACTGCGCAAGATCCTCCTGATCAACAGTGCCCTGGATGTCGGGTACATTGCGGGCGGCCTCGCAGTGGCGCGAACCAAGGGTCGCGAGAGCGACATCTGGCGCGGATCCGGTTGGTCCATCGTTGTACAGGGAGGCTTCCTGCTGCTGTTCGACCTGATCCACGCGCTGCTGCTGACCTGATCAACAGGAAAGGCTTCGACGATGATCTCTAGGCTGTTCAACCCCAGATGGCTCCACCCCGAAGGCTATCATGGAGGCGACAAGCGCTCACCCTACTTCGAGGGCTGGTACTTCAAGATCGTTGATCGCACAGCCCACCATCGTTACGCCATCATCCCCGGCATCTCACTCAGCACAGCCGGAGACGGTCCGCACAGCTTCGTCCAGGTACTGGACGGCGTATCGGGCCAGGCCATCTACCAGCGATATGGCGTGGATGATTTTGCGGCGGACGAGGTCGGCGTGAACGTCCGGGTTGGCCCGAACGTCTTCACGTGGGATCGCATGCACATCGAGCTTGATAGCAGCGATCTGCGCCTGCATGGTGACGTGCGCTTCCTCGGCGCTCGTCCCTGGCCCGTCACGCCGACCTCTCCCGGCATCATGGATTGGTACACCTGGGTGCCGCGGATGGAATGCTACCACGGCGTACTGAGCCTGGATCACGGTCTGAGCGGCACGCTGACCGCCGGTGACACGAGCATCGACTTCGCCGAGGGCCGCGGCTACGTTGAGAAGGACTGGGGACAATCGTTTCCCTCAGGCTGGATCTGGATGCAGACGAACCACTTTGCGATCGCCGGCATCAGCCTGACCGCCTCGAT
>CAZYYC010000433.1:0-3241 GCA_964650935.1 uncultured Anaerolineales bacterium | reverse complement strand
CGCAACTGCACGATCATATCGACGTAGTCATCCACCAGCGGGTCGTGAGAGGCCATCAACATCGTGATGTTCTCCTCTTTGACGATCTCCCGAAACAGCCCCAGGATCTCGCGCGCCGTCTCGCTGTCCAGCTCACCCGTCGGCTCATCCGCTAAGATCAACAGCGGGCGATTGGCCAACGAGCGTGCAATCGCGACCCGCTGCTGCTGACCACCTGAGAGCTCATAGGGGCGATGGTCCATCCACTTGCGCAGGCCGACCAGGTCCAAGCAGTAGGTGGCCCGCTCGTGACGCTCGCGGGCGCCGACGCCCTTGATGCGCAGCATCAGCTCCACATTCTCGTAGGCGGAGAGTGTGGGCAGCAAGCCGAACGATTGAAAGACGAAGCCGAGCTGCTCCCGGCGCCACTGCGTCAGCTGCTTGTCGTTGAGGCTCGAGAGATCATACCCGAGGACTCGGACCTCGCCGCTGGTGGGCTGATCCAGGCCGCTCAGGCAATTGAGGAGCGTGGTCTTGCCGCTCCCGGACCGCCCTTTAAGCGCGATGAAGTGCCCGGGTGCGATTTGAATATCCAGCCCACGAAGGGCGGGCACCTCGATGTTGTTACCGATCTTGTAGACTCGCCACAGATTCTCGGTCTCGATAGCGAAGTCGAACTGTGCTACTTCTAACCTTGTCGCCATACTCTACTCTCCGCCCTTTCGTCCGCGCCCGCCGATGACCGGCAGATCGCCGCGCTTGAGGCGCTGCAGCAAGCCGCTCAACCCACGGGCCTTCTTGGCCTCCTCAAAGCCGGTCGCCAGCAGCTCCGCGTCCTGGACATGGCCGAGGTCAACGTTGTCGGCGGGCAGCACGAGGATCCCATCCTCGGTCATCTCCAGGCGCGCGCGACCCTTGATCCCGAACTGCAGCAGATAGTCCTTGGGGATCTGCAGACGGCCCGCGGCGTCGACCACCGTGAGTTCTTCGAACATCTCCTCGGTCATCTGATCCGCATCTGCACCAAACCCAGGGGTCACCGAGGGCGTGCCGTTCACCCTCGATCGGACGGTTTCGGTGGCCATCCGACCGTCACGAATCGCGACGACGCGGTGGACGTGACGCGCCAGCGTGGGATCGTGGCTCACAATCAGCGTGGTGAGGCCGAACTCGCGATTGAGATCGTTGAAGAGCTCGTAGATCGTCAGCGCCGTCACGGAGTCCAACTCTCCCGTCGGCTCGTCCGCGAGCAGGATCTTGGGATCATTGGCCAGCGCCACCGCGATCGCGACGCGCTGCTGCTCACCGCCTGACAGCTCAGAGAGCTTGTGACGCATCCGCTCGCCCAATCCCACCGTCTCGAGGAGCTCCTTGGCGCGCTGGTTGACCATGCGCCCCGCCTTGCCGGCCAGCGTCATGGGCAGCTTGACGTTCTCGAAGGCATTCAGGTAGGGTATGAGGTTGCGCGCCCCGTGCTGCCACACAAATCCCACGTCCGAACGTCGGTACTCGTTGAGCTCACGGTTGGACAGCTTCAGCAAGTCCTTACCGTCGACCCATGCACGGCCCGCAGAGGGCCGATCCAGGCCGCCCAAGACGTTCATCAACGTGCTCTTGCCGCTTCCACTGGCGCCGACAATGCCCAGAAGCTCGCCGGGCTGGATCACCAGGTCAAGCCCTTGCAAAGCGACCACCTCAAGGTCGGCGACCTTATAGATCTTGACCAGATTGTCGCAGACAATGAAGGGCTTGGCCCCACCCTCACCTGCCGCATACGCCACCTTGGGCACGAGTTCCGCCGCCGATGACGTCGCCGTATCCGGCGAAGTTCCTAATCGTTCTGCCATCATCTCCATCCTTAGGGAATCAAATCCACCACGGCTATGCCGTCTCGCCCAGCTTGACCGCCTCGAAGATCCTCATGCGACGCAGCATCACGATGAGCGCAGCTAGCGCAACCACAAACAACATCACAAACAAGCCATAGATCCGGAAGATCTCCGTCCAGGCAACATCGACTACATAGGGCGGGATACGGGACGCCTCATCCACGCCGATTTGAAGGAAGGGAATGAAGAACTCGCTGACCCATCCCCCCAACAGCGTGCCTAATCCTCCGCCCATGAGAATCAGCAGCGCCAGCTCCCAACCCAGGAAAGCGGTCATCTGCCGTGCCGAGAGCCCGACAGCACGTAATACTCCAAACTCGATGAAGCGGCGCCTGAAGGAAAAGAGCGCGTACATCAGGAATCCCACCACCGTGAGCACGGCAGCTGCGGTGAAGCCCACCGAGAGCACGCCAAAGAGACCCTGGCGCTCAGGCAGCTCCTGCTCACCCGCTATGCTGACCTCGGGGGCCCGCCAATCATACGAGAAGAGGTTGAGGTGCTCGTTCACCAGTGTGTCGACATCCACATTCGACGCGAGGCTGATCCACACATCGTAGGGATATTGCTGCCCGGCCCGTTCGAAGAGATAGTCCAGGTCGCCGACAAAGAGGGGGCCCACCGAAGGGTACCAGGTGGGGAAGTAGGTGAACGTGCCCACGATTCTGAGATCCAGTGTCGTCCGCATCCCATAGGTCACCACCTCAACGCGGAGGTCGTCCCCCAGGTTAAGTAGGTTATCACTCAGGAATTCGTCGGGGACTAGAACGCCGTTGCGCTGCAGCGCCAGCTCATTCATCAATCCGCCCAGGCTCTGCGAGGCGAAGTCATCCCGCCAGTAGCTGATCTGGGGAAAGCTAGCACGCTCAATCCCCATAAAGACCCCGCTATGACGTCCGGTCACGACGACTGCCGTGGACGGATACGTCGCAGCGCGCATGACCGATTCAACGCCCGGCGCCCCAAGGTAATCACTCACCGGCAGGAAGAACCAACGCGGTCCGGCATCCTCCGGCGTCGCCTCCTCATCGCCCGAGCCGCCGAAGGCCGGCGCTGAAACGCCTTGCGTCCCCACGCCCCGCTCCACAAAGCGTAGCTCAGCCCCTGCCTGATAGAAGGTCTTGTCATGCAGGTGCTGGTCCAGCGTATGGGCCAGCGACGCCGTGAAGGCCGACAGACTGAGCGTCAACACGAGCAAGATCAGTGGCGTTGTGTAGAAGCTGGGCGATCGCGCCAGGTGGCGGGAGGCCATCAGGAGACCGACCGACCGCGTGTGCCCGGCGACCCAGCTGACGAACGACATCACCAACGGCATGAATCTCAAGAAGATCAGGGTCAGCGCCAGGATACCCAACGCCGGGATCAGGAAGAGCAGC
>CAZYYC010000432.1:0-3243 GCA_964650935.1 uncultured Anaerolineales bacterium | reverse complement strand
CGCATGACCTTCGAGATGGGGATGTCCTCGAGGGCTTCTCGGATCACCATCTGCTGGTAGCTCTGTACGGCGGCGTTGTGGAGGAACCACCCGATGAAGGCGAGCCAGAGACCGTTGACCATACCTTCACCTATCAGAGGAATCCGAAAACCGAAGGCCGTGGCAATGCCCGCAACGATCATCAGCCATGCGACGGCGCGTCCCACGGCTGTGGCCAGCCGGGTCGCCAATCTGAGGTTGCCTGTGATGGCCCATAGGACGGATCTCAGAACGCGACCCCCATCGAGAGGAAAGCCCGGAATCATGTTGAACACACCGAGGGCGACATTGATGGAGCCAAGCCAGACGAGGATGGTCATCGTCGGGCTCAGGTCGGCCAGCATCTCCTGCATCGAACGCGTTCCGGCGACGCCTCTGCCTGTCGCTAGGCTCGTGATCAGCAGCAGGATCCCGCCGATGACCAGGCTGGTCAGGGGCCCCAGAATGGCCATGACGAATTCGCCCCCGGCCGAATCGGGTTCGCGTTCGATACTGGATACACCACCGAAGAGATGCAGTCGGATGTGGCTGACGGGGATGCCTCGCGAGGTGGCGACCAGTGAATGGGCCAGCTCATGTGCCAGCACGGAAAGGAAGAAGAGCAACGCCGCCGCTACCGCTATGGTCCAACGCAAGGGGACCGGCCATTCGCTGTGCAGGACGCCCATAGCCGTCGCCCAATTCCAGCTGATCAGCAAGAAGATCAGCAGCCAGCTCCAGTCGATCTGTATATCGATGCCGAAGATTCTGCCGATGCGAATGCCGCTTCTCATACCTCAATCCTTCCCTGTGTAGGGACGATGACCCCATGACAGATGGGTGCGAGCGTGGGCCCTGCCGTGATATCACGGTCAGGGCCATAACCCGCACCCACGGTGCTACGACGTTGCTAAGATGGGCGTGTCGCTTAGGCGATCACGTCGACGTGACCTAGCTCTGCGCCTCGGTGTTAGCGGCGACTCCTTCTTCTATCTTCAGAGAGATTCGCTGTTGCAGCGGATCGACGTAGAGGATCTCCACCTTCACATCTGTGCTCGGAGCGAGGCCATTCAGCGCCTCTTCACCGCCCGGTATCTCGGAGACGTGAACCAGTCCCTCGACGCCTTGACCCACATCGACGAACGCGCCGAAGTCGGTGGTGTGTGTGACGGTGCCGTCGACAATGTCGCCACGTTGCATCTCTGCGGTGACCTGCTCCCAGGGATCGGGTAACAGGCGTTTGCGACTGAGAGCGATGCGCTCGCGCTCGCGATCGACATCCAGGATGTAAACCTCAACCTCTTCACCGACATCGAGGACGTCTCGGGGATGCCCGACATGGTCCCACGACATCTCTGAGATGTGCAACAGCCCGTCTACGCCACCCAGATCGATAAATGCACCGAAGTCGACGAGGTTGCTCACCACACCCTTGCGGATCGCGCCTTCGTGGAGCTCCTGAAGGACCTCCTCACGGCGCTTCCCGGCTGCGGCTCGTTCGGAGAGAATCAGACGCCGCCGGCGCGGGTTGACCTCAATCACGACCAATGAAAGGGTCGTGCCGATAAGCTCTTGCTTGAGGCGCGTCCGCTGGTCGCGGTCTGCGCCCCGGGGAATGGACGTCAAGTGCGAATTGGGGACGAAGCCCTGCAATCGGCCAAACGCTGCCAGGACACCGCCACGATTGGTGTCGACCACCTCGGCCTGGATGACCTCTTTCTGCTCCATTAACGTCTCGGCCCGGATCCAATCTTGGTGTTCCAGACCTTGCTTAAGCGAGACGACGACCGCATTGCGGTTGAGCGGAATCTTGACAATGCGAACAGGGACCTTATCTCCGACCTCCAATGATTCGAGATACGTCTCATCGATGTTCTCAAGGTCACGTTCCAGGATGAGCCCATCGCGCTTGCCCTGGGTGGTCACCAGGATGTCATGCTGTCCGATGGACAGGATGGTGGCCTCATAGACGTCACCTCGGTGTGGGCGCCCGGCTGCATACTCGCCTTCAATGAGGAGTTTCCACCAACGCGGGGTCTCTGACTTCTTCTCTGTTTCCTGGCTGTTCTGCTTCACTACGCTCTGATCAAACGACATTTACTGCATCTACCTCCCAACTGAGATTTTAGGGACCCTGTCGGATCCCAGGGGACTCCGTGGAATCCCCCTTAATGGTACCACGTTTGACCGGGGTGGGGGGATGAACTCCGTTTGCGCTCTGTTCAGGGGAGGTTTGGCGAGTTGGGTTTCGGTTGGCGCTGTCGTTGGATCATTCTCCGAAGCGGTACCCGACCCCACGGACGTTGATGATGAACCGGGGGTGGGAGGGTTCGGGCTCGATGCTCTGGCGCAGGCGATGGATGTACCACTTGATGATGCTGCGTGCCTCATAGAGGTCGTCAGGATGATAGCCGCGAACGACTTCGACGAGTTCCTGGGGCGGGACGACACGGTGGGCGTTGCGCATCAGGTGGACGAGTAGGTCGAACTCGCTGGGTGTGAGCTCGATCTGCGTCCCGTCGCGCAGGACTTCGTGTTTCTGGGGGTCGACCTCGATCGGTCCGCGTATCAGCAGGGTGGGTTCCTCGGCCTGTTCTCGTGTGCGTTGGAGCAGGGCGCGTTGCTCTTCCAGGGCCTCGTTGACGGCTTCGCGGAGTTCTCTGGGTGTTAGGGGCTTGAGCAGATAGCGATCGACACCATCGCGGATCGCCCTCATCGCAGACTCCAATGAGCCATGGGCCGTCAGGATGATGACCACCGCGTCGGGCCAGCGCCATCGCACGGCCTCGAGGACCTTGAGTCCATCCACACGCCCACCGAGTTTCAGATCCAGCATGATGAGATCGAAACGATGATCTCGAAGGATATCCAAGGCCTCTTCGCCATCGGCAGCTGTTGTGATCGTATGCCCGGCGCGTTGGAGGGTCTCCTTGATGAAGAAACGGATACCGGCTTCGTCGTCGACGATCAGTGTGTCTATCTGTTCTGTCATCCAGCACCTCCAAAGAAGTCTTGCGCCTAGTATAGGGTGATTCCACGGACGGTGCAATGGCCTGGCGCGCGCCAGACCTCGGGGCTTCATCTTCCGGGTTGGCCAGACCTTTCGGCGCGTGTATAGTATGATCTGATTGGTCGTTATCGGTGAAGCCATTTATCGGGAGGTGGGGCGTGGCATTTGGGTATCAGGGCAAGATCCTGCATGTTGATCTGACGACGCGCGAGTTG
>CAZYYC010000431.1:0-3249 GCA_964650935.1 uncultured Anaerolineales bacterium | reverse complement strand
GGCGTGACCGGCCGGTCACGTGGCAGGTCCGAATGCGCAATGCGATCGGCCAGTGGCGCTGGGTACGCACGTGGAGCGCTGTCTTCAGCCGCAATGAAGAAGGAGACCCGACGCAGATTCTGAGTATGTCGATTGACGTAACAACCGAGGTTGAGGCCGAGGAGAAACTGTGGCAGACGGAGCGGCTCCGGTCGATCGGCACGCTGGCGGCCGGGATCGCCCACGAGATCAACAACCCGCTCGCATCCGTGGTCATGACCGCGCAGCTTCTGCGCAGGAAGGAATCCGACCCTAAGAACCAGGAGATGCTGGAGAACCTCATCCAGGATGCTAAGCGCTGTGGTCGGATTGTCCGCAGCGTGCAGAAGTTCGCCCGGCGGGAGCCTTCCGATCGGGTGGCGCTGGATCTCAATACGGTGGTTCGGGCGGCGGAGGAGCTGAGCCGGTCCGACATGCGACGATCCGGCACGCAATTGCGACTGGAACTGGAGGAGCCACTGCCCCTGGTGACGGGGGATGCGACGGAGTTGGAGCAGGTCGTCCTCAACCTGATCACCAACGCCGCCCATGCCAGCGAGCCAGGACAGGAGGTCCGCGTGCGCACGCTGGCCGGAGACGGCGGCGTGCAGTTGATGGTACGGGACGAAGGTCATGGCATCGCCCCCGACGTGAAGCGGCATGTCTTTGACCCGTTCTTCACAACACGCGGTCAACAGGGGGGTACGGGCCTGGGCCTCAGCATCGCGCACGGCATCGTGGAAGATCATGGAGGAACGATCGAGATGGAAAGTGAGGTCGGGCGTGGAACCACGGTGACGGTCTCTCTGCCCGTCGGAAGCGAGCTGCCGGGAGGGCCTGGCGAGTGGGCCGATGACTGAACCAACCGTATTTATCGTGGACGATGATCCCTCGATTCGCCGCGTGCTGGGGCAACTGTTCGAAAGCGAGCATCTGCCATCGGAGAGCTTTGTCTCGGCATCGGAGTTCCTCGAAGGGTACGACGCCGACCGGCCCGGTTGTCTGCTGCTGGACGTGCGTATGCCGAGGGCCAGTGGCCTTGAGCTCCAGGAGCTGCTATCCGAGCGGGGTGTGGGTCTGCCCATCATCTTCATGACCGCCTATGCCGACGTGCCGATGTCCGTTCGCGCCATGAAGGCGGGCGCGATCGACTTCGTCGAGAAGCCGTTCAACGAGCAGCGATTGCTGGAAGCGGTACATCGGGCGCTGGAGCAGGACCGACAGGCCCGTCGGTGTGCCCAGGCCAAAGAGGAGGCCATGCGACGTCTTCGCGTGCTCACACGGCGCGAGCGACAGGTGCTGGAGCGGGTCGTCGCAGGCCGCATGAACCGTGAGATGGCCGAGGAATGGGGCATCAGCGAGAAGACGGTCAAGATCCATCGGGGCCGCGTGATGCGAAAAATGCAGGCGGATTCCCTTCCCGAACTCGTGCTTCTGGCCCAGGCAGCCGGGATTCATACGACCAAGGTCGTATTCCAATAGGCCACTGGCCCCATTGCACGACCTATCGTTTTGTCCATCATCATGAAAAGCGGCAGCAGCCGGAACCTCAGCGGCGCGCTTGGCGCGCAGGAGGACTGTGATGCGTTTTCTGGTGATTGAGGACAATGAGCGGCTGGCGGGTCTCGTCAGGCAAGGCCTGGAGGAACAAGGCTACACGGTAGACATAACGACATCCGGCCGTGAGGGCGAGGAGATGGCGGTCCGGCAACCCTACGACGTCATCGTTCTGGACCTGATGCTGCCCGATCACGACGGTGTGCAGTTGTGTCGCGACCTCCGCCGCCGCAAGGTCGCGACGCCGGTGCTGATGCTGACCGCCCTGTCGTCGACCGACGACAAGGTGTCCGGGCTGGAGGCCGGAGCCGACGACTACCTGACCAAGCCGTTCGACCTGGAGGAGCTCATCGCCCGCGTACGGGCCCTGATGCGCCGGGCCCAGTCGACGGAGGGCGCGAAGCTGCGATTCGGGGGAATCGAAATGGACTTGGCCGGGCGGAAGGTGACGCGGGAAGGAAAGCGGATCGACTTGACCACCAAGGAGTTCGCGCTGCTGGAGTATTTCATGCGGAACCCGGAGCGCGTCCTCACGCGCACCAACATCGGGGAGCGCGTGTGGGACCTGTTGTTCGAGGACGAGAGTAACGTGATCGAGGTGTATGTCTCCCGTCTGCGGAGCAAGATCGACAAGGGGTTCGAAAACCGGCTGATCCACACGGTTGTGGGAACAGGATACACCTTGAGCACGGAACGCAA
This sequence comes from uncultured Anaerolineales bacterium, assembly GCA_964650935.1. GTDB lineage: Bacteria > Chloroflexota > Anaerolineae > B4-G1 > SLSP01 > PWVB01. The sequence goes on along the minus strand of CAZYYC010000431.1, from coordinate 975 downwards.
CGTCTGCCCGTCGGCGTGACCCTGATCTCGATGGGGCCGGTGGTGGAAGCGGTTGGACAGGCATGACCAAGGCAACCCGGCAGATGACGCGTGACCGAGTGAGTCGCTACTCGAAAGAGAGGCGCGACCGTGAACGTACGCACCTCCTGCAGCGCGTGGTCAAGAAGCTGGAGAAGAACGATATGCCTCGGGCAGTCCAGCTTTTCCTGGGCGGCCAGGCGCGGGGCCTGATCCCGAAGGGCCCGGCCCTGCCGAAATGGCTGACCCGGGCCGTCGGCCCAAAGGCGACCAACAAGCTGCTGAAGGCCTTTGCCCGGCACCCCTGCTACTTCTGCAGGAAGGGTCGCGTTCGATGTGTGGAGTGCGACGGAAAGGGATACCGTGAAACCGGCCCGTGTGAGACGTGCCTGGGGATCGGGATCGCCCGATGCGAGTTCTGCGACGGCACGGGGCGGGTATCGATCGACGCCGTGCCCAAGTGCCTCCGGCCCATCGTCATACGGAAGCGAGCCGAGTCGGCGATGAGGAACCTCAAGACCCTGCTCGACCGGCCAGCCCCCGAGCCGTCATCGGACGGGCCCGGTGGCGGAGTGGAGCCATGCGCGAAACTACTCTTGGAACTCAATCGGAATCTGGGATTCCTCGAAAACGCCGTCGTGGCACTCGGACAGTCCCAGGAGATGCGGGGCGTGCCGCGGCAGGAGAACCTGTTCAAGGCCTGCGTTCGGAGTGCCATCGCGACAGACAAGCGAATCCGTCAGACGCTTCAGTCCATGAGCGTGTCCGCCCGGACGCAGGCGGACACCACGGAGCCCGATTCACCGCAGTCGGAAACTGCACTGAAAAAGGCGGACCTGTACGAGTCTCTCCACAAATCCAAAACATACGCGGGCACCAGCCTGGAGCATCCATTTCTCGCCACGGCCGTGGTCAAGGTTGGCTCGAACGCCGGGACACAATCCGCCAGCGAGCCGG
>CAZYYC010000430.1:0-3274 GCA_964650935.1 uncultured Anaerolineales bacterium | reverse complement strand
CGCCAGACGTGCCTCGACGGACGGGTCGCCTTTCACTATGAAGCCGCCGGTCAGGCCGACAGGGCGTTCCACTACCGGCAGAGGGCGGCTGCCGCGGCGTGTCGCACGTATGCCTTCCAGGAGGCGGCCTTTCACCTGCAGCGCGCGATCGTGCTCTCCGATCGCGTGGTCGGCGCCGAGAGCGACGTGGTCCGGCTTCATGAGCACTTGGGCGACGCACATACGCTCTCCGGTCAGCACGAGGCGGCGCGACAGGCCTATGGGCAGGCGCTGAGCGCGGTTGATGAGCGGAAGCTTGTGCGGCGGGCGGAGCTGACGGCCAAGCTTGCGAGCGCGTGGTCGGCACAGTACGAGCTGGATCGTGCAGAGGCGCTCTATGCGGATGCGCTGAAGCTCCTGTCGCCGGTGAGTGCAACGGGCAGCGTACGAGCTGAGGAGATGCGTGCATGGCTCGATATCCGTCTGAAGGCGTTCGACGTGCTCTACTATGCGGCGGATCTGGAGCGTATGGCCGCGATGATTGAGGAGACGTCGCCCCACCTGGAGACCTACGGCAGTGCAGCGCAGCGATTGCAGTTTCTCCAGATACGAGCCGAGCTGGACAGCCGCCGCACGCGCTATCGCCACACGGAGCAGGGCGTGGCTTACGCACGCCGTGCCCTTGAGCTGGCCGAGGCGTCCGGAGATGCCCAGGTCCTCCACAGTAGCCGGTTCGCCGTCGGCTTCATGATGCTCTGGCAGGCCGATCCCGACATCCCCGCCGCGATCGAGATCCTGCAAGCTGCGGCTTCCGGCAGCCAAGCTACGGGCAATATGCCGCTTCTGGATCGCTGCCTGGCTTACCTGACCATCGCCCACCGGCGACTCGGCCGGGTGGACGTCGTGCGCGAGCTGCTCCCGCGCTGTTTGAGGGTAGCCGAGAGCGAGCAGAATGGACTCTACATCGGGGTGGCCCACGCTAACCAAGCCTGGCTGGCCTATCATGATGGAGAGATGGAGCGGGCAGCGTCTGAGGCTGCCACTGCCCTCTCGCAGTGGCGCAAGCTAGCCTATCCCTTCCACTGGCTGGCCTGCTGGCCCTCCCTGGCGGCAGCGGTCGGCCGGGAGGATCTGACGACCGCCGTGGCGCAAGCGCGGGCGATGATGACACCTGAGCAGCAACGATTGCCGGAGGAGATCGAGACGGCGCTGCAGGCGGCGCTTGGGAATCCCAGGTGGTCTCGCTTCCGGCACGCGGTGGACCTCGCACGAAGGCATATGATGCTGTAATGACGGACGCTGATGGCGCTTGATGTTGCAGACCCTGTCAGAATCTGCGAGATCGGCGCCGTCAGCGTCCGTGGTCGTTCTGACTACTCAGTTACAGGATACCGTGGGGTTCCAGTCCATGAACATGCCGGCCGGGTTGTTCTGCCAGATCCAGGCGTGGAGGACGTAGAGACCCAGGTCCAGTGTGGCTTCGTCGGCCCAATGGATATCCTCGATCACCCATACGGTCGCCTTCCGCGCCAGATCGATCAGCAAGCTGCGGGCAATCGTCAGCCAATCGCGGCCTCCGTCGAGTTTCGACAGAACCCCCGATCCCATGTCGGTGGCAATGTCGTAGAGGGGGCCCAGGGGCTGTGGTGTGAACAGGGGATCGCACGCGCTCCAGAGGAGGCGAGCGGTGGTCGCTATCCCGGATGCAAAATGACGGACCAGCGCCGTCTTGCCGATGCCTGCCTCTCCGCATACCAGGGCGACTTGGCCATGGCCCTCCGTGCTCCCCTCGAAGGCCGCCTCCAGCATCGCCAGATGTGGTTCTCGCTCCAGTAGTCTCATAGCCTCCGTGCACGCGTTCGTGCAGATGCTTCGTCTGGTCCGGTGAAACGCCTCGGAAACGCTTCCTACCTATAATTACACATATAAGAAATATACAATTAACACGTATTATGTCAAAGGGAAGGTGTGTGAAAGAGGAGGTGGAGCGTGGGTGCTCACCGTGTGATTCGCTATGGTCTTGTCGTGTTGGCGTTGCTCGCCCTCGCCCTCCTTACGGGCGATGAGCGATCCCCACTGGCTGCTGCAGGCCCGGCTGAGCTGAGTGACGAGCTGCTGGAGCAGGTACGGGCGTATGGGGAAATCCCTGTGATCATCACACTGGATGTGCCCAGCTTCCGACGGCTGCAACTCGACGGACCCAGCCGTGGCCCCGACCCCGACACTGTGGAGCAGGTGCGGCGCGACATCGCCGGCGTCACCGATGGTGTGCTCGCGCGCACGGTGGACGTGGACATCAGCCAGGTCAAGCGGTACGAGGTCTATCCCTTCCTGGCGGTGATCGTCGACGAGGCAGCTCTGGAGGCCCTGGCTGCGGATCCGGCGGTGATCGACATCGCCCTCGATGTGCCCGTGCCGCCTGCGATGGATGACACCGTCCCGCTCATCGGGGCCAACAACAACCACTTCCTCAACTATACCGGCACCGGTTGGAGCGTCGCGATCCTGGACACGGGTGTGCAGAAGAGCCATCCGGCGCTCGCCGGCAAGGTAATCTCCGAGGCCTGTTACTCGAGTAACGTGCCCAGCCAGGGCGCCTCCTCCCTCTGTCCGGGCGGGGCGACGAGTTCTACCGCGACCAACTCAGGGCTGAATTGCGCGACCGGGACCGCCGGCTGTGATCACGGCACGCATGTGGCGGGCATCGCAGCCCGGGTTGCCCCGGGCGCTTGGCTGATTCCCATCCAGGTCTTCACCCGCTTCACCGACGGTGGCGCTAACCGGTTCTGTATGGACGCGAACCGCACCAGCCCGTGTACGCTCTCCTATACCTCGGACCAGGTGAAGGCCCTTGAGCGGTTGTGGGTGTTGCACATCTCGAACAATGGGATCAATGTGGCGGCTGCCAATATGAGCCTGGGGGGCGGCTTCTTCACGAGCCCGTGCGACAGCGACGCCCAGTACAACAATCTGCGTATCGCGATCAACCAACTGCGTGACCAGGGTGTCGCGACGGTCATCGCTGCCGGGAACAGCGGCTATCGCAACGCCATGGCTGCGCCGGCCTGTCTGACGCCGGCCATCAGCGTCGCCGCGAGCGACAAAGCGGATCTGGTTGCGAGCTTCTCGAACCTCTCTCCGCTAACGACGCTCATCGCGCCGGGCACGCCCATTTTGGCCCCGGTGCCCACCACGATGACCCCGATCTATCAGGCCAAGGGGGGCACCTCGATGGCTGCACCGCACGTGGCGGGGGCCATCGCCACGTTGAAAGAGGCCCGGCCCAACGCCACGG
>CAZYYC010000429.1:0-3323 GCA_964650935.1 uncultured Anaerolineales bacterium | reverse complement strand
GGCATTGGTGCTCCCTTCGACGATGTGTCGCAGCAGCTCCGTCTCGCGCTGGGTCAGAGCCGTCACATCTCCCGCCTCCTGGCCTAGCAACCGCTGCCTAACCCATCCGGCGATACTGGGACTCAGCCAGAGCGCGCCGGTGGCGGTGGCGATCACGGCCTGGACGATGGTGTCCGGAGCTTCGTCCTTGAGCAAGTAGCCATGGGCGCCCGCTTCCAACAAACTATAGACGTAGGCCGCGTGGTCGTAGGCGCTGAGCACCAACACATGCACCGCTGCGCCCGCTTCCTGGAGGCGCCGGCAGACGTCGAGCCCATTGATGACCGGCATCTCCACATCCAAAATCAGCACGTCGGGATGGAGCGCTTCTGTGAGCTGCAGCGCCCGGGCCCCGTCCGTCGCCTCCCCTGCCACAATCATCCCGACCGCTTCCAGTTCCGTGCGAATCCCGGCGCGCACGATAGGATGGTCATCGGCTAGCACCACACGCAAAGGCTTATTCAGGTTCGTCATCGCTTTCGTCTCCTTCTAAATCAAGTGGAAACCACACATCCACGGTTGTGCCCATTCCCGGCGCGGACTGGACCTTCAGCGTGCCCGACAGTGCATCTACCCGTTCCTGCATACCTAGAAGACCGAAGTGTCCGCGCTGCGCCAGCTCCGTCAAGGTCAGGGGTACGGGAAAGCCGCAGCCGTCGTCGGTAACTCGTAAGTGGCACGCCGTGTCCGTGATATGCAGACGGACGTGGATGGTCTCGGCCCGGCTGTGCCGCAGCGCGTTGTGCAGGGCCTCCTGGTACAGCCGGAAGACCGAGATCGCGGCGACGTCAGGCAGCTCCTTGGGCGTCTCGGGCACGTCGAGGTGCACGTGGGCTTCGGATCGGTCCTCCAAGTCTTCGGCGTGCGCCACCATCGCTGCCGGCAGGCCCAGCAGATCCAGCGCCGGCGGGCGCAGGTGCGCGCAGATGTGGCGGATCTCCTTCACGGTGGCAAGCGCGTCTTGGCGCAGGGACTCCAGGGCCTGCTGCACCGTCGGGTCAGGCGCGTGGCGAGATTGTGCGCGGAGTTGGTAACTGAGCCCCAACAACGCTTGCAGCGGGCCGTCGTGCAGATCTCGCGCCAGCCGCTGCCGTTCGTCCTCGCGGGCGTCGAGTAGCCGCCGGTGGGCGAGCTGCAGCGCCTCTCGGCCTTGGGTCACGGCCTCGATTTGGCCTCGTAGGGTGTCCACCAGCCGGGCGTTGCGGATCGTCGTGGCTGCATGGTGGGCCAACGTCTCCAGGATCGCGATATCCTCTTTGGTGTAGGAATCGTCGGCCTCTTTGGAGCCCAGCAGCAGCACGCCCTCCAAAGTACCGTCGAGCACGATGGGCACGCAGAGTTCGAGTTCCGCGCGGTTTGATGGCCCGACGATGTCTGCCGGCACGCCACCTATCTCTATCGTTTCGCGCAGGTGGCTGAGCGAGATCGGCTTTCTGAGGTGGGACAGTGTGTGAATGAGAGGCGCTGCCAAGCGTCTCGCGTGGTCGCCGCCGTCGGACGGCGACTGAGTGAGGGCTTGCCACGTTCTTGGCAGGCCCTCAGTGCTCTCGACCGGGGCACCTGGCTCCGGGCCCGGTTCTGGGAGCAGCAAGGCCGCGCAGCGCAGGTGAAGCGTGGCGGGAAGGTCGCGCGTGAGCAAGGTCACGAGGGTGGGGGTGTCGAGCGTCGCATTCAGCGCCGCGCTGAACCGGCTGATGACCCCCTGGTAGTCGTACCAACCCCCGTAGAGGAGCCGGTCGATGACCGACTCCAGCTTGGTCTTCAGCCTCGGCGTTGTCAAGACCATCAGCAGGACGACCAACACGCCGATCCACGAGGGGGACGCCATGGTCGCGGAGACGAGGCCGCGAAGCAGCTCGAAGGCGGCCAGATAGAGCCCACCCCACAGCAGCATCAGCAGGAAAGCCACGAGGCTGCGGTTGAAGACGCGGTCTGTGTCGAAGAGATTGTGGCGGTAGACGGCATAGGCGTAAGCCGTCGGAATCCATAGGAGCCCTAACAGTGTCACCGTGTTGGCAACGAGCGGTCGGCCCCAGAGCAGCGAAGGCACCAGGCTCAATCCCAGGAATGGGAGCACACCGGCTGCCGTACCAACCAGAACGGAGCGCATGCGCGTTCGTGCGCGGTGGTCTGTGACAGAGTAGGCGCTGCGGATGAGCAGGCCGAGCGTGATGAACGTGGCCGCGATGAGGTGGATTCGGGTGCCGGTGTAGAGCCAGGCGTAGAGGCCCGAAGCTCTGAGTGCAGGGAGCGACACCAGGGCGTACGGGAGGGCCAGTAACACGCCGGCACCGAGCACCACCCTTCTAAGTCCCTGTACCCAACGGGACTGAGCGCGGAGGCTTTCTGGTTCCTGCGGAAAGCGCGTATGGAAGTCGACGAGGAGGATTCCGACGCCACAGAGCACGATACTGAAGCCCCGCGCTGCAGCTTCCAGGCCATAGGTTGAGATGCGGCCCAGGGCAAGGCAGATGGCGCCCGCTTGGGCGAGTGCAAAGAACCTGTGCGCTTCTGCCGACCGGGGGCGCAAAGCAAACACCGCAAGCCCCACGATAGTGAAGCCCAGCGAGGCAACAAGCACGGACATCCGACCGGCCCTGTCGAGCAGTGAGACTGGAGAGAGCACGAAGGCTATGGTCATGACTTCGCTGCCTCGGCGCACCCCAAACACGATGCGATCGCCGGCGCGCTTGGCCGTGAACAGCCATGATGCGTGAGCCAGCGGCACGCCGTCCAGCGTCACAATCACATCCCCGGGTAGGATACCGGCGCGGGCGACGGCGCTCCCCGGCACGACCGAGAAGACAGTTCCATCGACCATTGACCAAGACAATCCGGCCTTGGGCGAATGCCAGACGATGATCGCGCCCCAGAGCAGGGTGGCGACCGAGGCACTCACCATGAGTGCAGCCCATAGCATCCTCCAGATAAGTCTGGGATGTGACAGATTAACCCTGGTCATTACCTTGTGATGGTGGCGGAATGCCTCACGTAGGAAGTGGGATGGCTGAGACGGAGGTGTTCAGGCGACTGCAGCATGCGGCATCAAGCCCAGGTTGGTGATGTGATCGTTGCTTCGCAATAGCGACCCGCGAACATTATACGTAGGTTCGTGCCTCAGACAACCACCGCTGCACGGCCTCAGCGATGGCCGGAGGCTTCATCCGGCACATCGTCACGTGCGCTTATCTCGATCAGTGGGGGCCAACCACCCAACTTACGCCTGCTTATATGGGGCGGCTAGCTGAGCCGCTCGTTGCGCGCCGGCGGCGGGGGCTTGGTCG
>CAZYYC010000428.1:0-3349 GCA_964650935.1 uncultured Anaerolineales bacterium | reverse complement strand
CACGCTGCCGGCTCGCCTGAGAAGGGCGTCAGCGCCCTGGACGCGGTCGAGCTGATGAACATCGGCGTTAACTACATGCGCGAGCACGTGATCCAGGAGACGCGCATGCACTACGTCATCGAGGAGGGCGGGCACGAGCCCAACGTCGTCCCCGCCTACGCCCGGAGCTGGTACTACGTCCGCGCGCCGGAGCGCGACCTCGTCGACCGGTACTACGAGTGGGTGCTGCGCATCGCCGATGGCGCCGATCTGATGACGGGGACCACCCACAGGGTGCGTTTCCTTACCGGCGCCCACAACACGATCCCCAACCGCCCGCTGGCGGAGCTGGTCATCGCCAACATGCGCGACGTCGGCGCTCCCACCTACACCGAGGAGGAGCTCGCATTCGCCGCCGAACTCGGCAAGAGCATCGACCGTCAGGAGAAGCTCACCGGCCTGCGGCAGAGTAGCCTTCCGGATGCCCTCGAGCTGCTCGACGTTGACCTCAACCGCCGCATCTACGACCCCTACGGCGAGGACCGCAAGGGCGGCGGCTCGACCGACGTCGCCGAGGTCTCGTGGAACACACCCACGGTGGAGTTCAGCACCGCCTGCTTCATCGTCGGGTCCGGAGGCCACTCGTGGCAGAATACCGCCATCTCCGGCACCAGCATCGCGCACAAGTCCACGCTCTTCGCCGCACAGGCGATGGCGGGGACGGTGCTCGACCTGCTCACGCAGCCCGAGGCGCTGGCGCGCGTGCGCGAGGATTGGGAGGAGCGGATGACGGGCCGCACCTACCGCTGCCCCTTGCCCCCCGACCTCGAGCCGCCGCTCGATCAGCTCGAGGCCCATGACGCCGGGTAGCGCGCGTACACAGCCCATCCCATCCCAGGACCCAGGAGACACGATGACGATCACCGACACCAAGACGCTGCCGACCATTCCCTTCGGCCCCCACCGGGTATCACGCCTGATCTTGGGCGCGAACCCGATCAACGGCGGGTCGCACCTCTCGCGCTTCGTTAATATGCAGATGAAGCGCTATTTCACCGATGAGCAGATCCAGGTCCTGCTGCGGCAATGCCGGGACGAGGGCATCAACACCTGGCAGTCGGGACCGGGGGCCAACCTCGAGGCGGTCAAGGCCTTCCGCGCGGCGGGCGGCGAGATGCACTACATCGCCCTCGCTCAGGCCTCCGACGACTATCCCACGATGCTGGAGGACCTCGTCGCGGGCGGCACGATCGGTGTAGCACACCACGGGGAGTTCACCGACGTCGCCTGGCGTGAGGGGCACATGGCCGAGGTACGCGACTACTGCCGCCGGATCCGTGACACCGGCGTGCAGGTCGGCGTCTCCACGCACATCCCGGAGGTCGTCGATGCGATCGAGTCGGCGGGCTGGGACGTCGACTTCTTCATGTGCTGCGTCTACGAGCGCCACCGCACGCGCGAGCAGTTGCTTGAGCTGCTCGGCCACGTACCCCTGCCGCTCAAGGAGGTCTACCTGGAGAGCGATCCGCCACGGATGTACCGCGCTATGCGCGCCACGGACAAACCCTGCCTCGCCTTCAAGATCCTGGCAGCAGGACGCCTCTGCGACCAGCAGACGCTCGTCGAGGCAGCCTTCAAGCAGGCCTTCCGCGAGATGAAGCCCAACGACGCCGTCATCGTCGGCATGTACCCCGAGTACGAGGACCAGGTGGCGATCAACGCCGGCTATGTCCGCCGTTTCCATCAACCAACAACCTAAGGAGCACATCATGCACATCCTCATTGGACCGAACAGCCACGATCTGGAGCAGGTGATCCCCGAGCTGAAGGCGCACCATCCCGACCTGACCATCACGGTCGCCAAGGACCGCTCAGAGGTCGCCAAGACGGTCGCCGATGCCGAGGTCTACATCGGCTGGCTGAGCCGCGATGACTTCCTCGCGGCGAAGAAGCTGCGCTGGATCCAATCGCCCAGCACCGGCGTCGATTCCTTCCTGCGCATCCCCGAGCTGCGCGAGAGCGACGTCATCCTAACCAACGCGCGCGGCGTGCACGCCGCGCCCCTGGCCGAGCAGACCTTCGCGATGATCTTCGGCTTCACGCGCGGGATGAAGGTCTTCCTGGAGCACCAGCAGCGCCACGCGTGGGCCGGTCGCGACGCCCGCGACGGGCTCGTCGAGCTGACGGGCAGCACGATGGGCATCGTCGGCTACGGCACCGTGGGCCGGGCCACCGCCGAGAGGGCGCTGGCCTTTGGAATGGAGGTGCTGGCCGTCGACGTGTTGCCCGGCGAGAAAGCCGACCGCGGCGTGAAGGTCGGGGGCCTCAACGAGCTCGACGACCTGCTCCGCCAGTCCGACTACGTCGTCGTCACCGTGCCGCTCACTGAGCAGACCCGCGGCATGATCGGCGCTGAGCAGATCGCGCTCATGAAGCCCACCGCGATGCTCATCGGCATCTCACGTGGCGGCATCATCGATGAGGACGCCCTGGTCGCGGCCCTGACCTCGGGCAAGCTGGCCTGCGCGGCGCTCGACGTCTTCAAGACCGAGCCGCTGCCCGCCGACAGCCCGCTCTGGGACATCGAGAACCTGATCGTCCTTCCGCATGCCGCGGGCGGTACCCAGTACGAGGCGGCCTCGCTGCGCGCCATCTTCGCGGAGAACGTCGATCGCTTCATGCGTGGCGACGTCCCCCTGCGCAACGAGGTCGGCAAACAGCGAGGATACTAGCACAGCTGAAGACCTTTGAGCTTGCGGAAAAGCTCAAAGGTCTTTCCTCAACCACTTAGCTTCAAGGAGACAACCATGCACTACCCCGAACTAAGCGAGATCCAACGCCTCAAGCGGCTCGCCCCGCCCACCGGCCCGGTCGACATCGTGCTCGACACCGATACCTATAACGAGGTCGATGACCAGTTCGCCGTCGTCTACGCCCTCCTCTCGCCGGAGAAGATCAAGCTACACGCGCTCTACGCCGCCCCTTTCTTCAACGACCGCTCGAGCGGCCCCGCGGACGGCATGGAGCGCAGCTACGAGGAGATCCTCCGCCTGTTGGAGCGCCTCGACGTGGCGCCCGATGGCCTTGTCTTCCGCGGCTCCACAGACTACTTGGCATCGATGGAGACCCCTCGCGAGAGTGATGCTGCCGCCGATCTGGTCGCCAAGGCGATGGCCCGGGACGAGAGCGACGACCCGCTCTACGTCGCCACCATCGGCTGCATCACCAACGTCGCCTCGGCGATCCTGATGGAGCCCGAGATCATCAAGCGCATCGTCGTCGTCTGGCTCGGGGGGCACGCCTTCCACTGGCACGACACCAAGGAGTTCAACCTCTGGCAGGACCCCGACGCAGCGCGTGTGGTCTTCGA
>CAZYYC010000427.1:1285-3373 GCA_964650935.1 uncultured Anaerolineales bacterium | reverse complement strand
CCCTAGACCTGGGGGTCTACTAAGGGACCCAATCCTAATCCTGGGGGTCTCGCGAGAGCCAGAAGTTATCCCCAGCAGGTGTGAGGATTTGGGGGTCCATGCTATAATGGAATCTGCTTGCTATGATTGTCGTGGATTGAACGTTTGCACATTTTAGTGTAATACCACAAGGCTTCGTGTGGATAATCTGCAGCCCCGTTGAGCTAAGGAGAGGCTATGGCGGATCAAGAGATCAGCGAGTTGCGCAATCGCATATTGGGCATCCGGATTCGCAGTATTCGCGATCAGGCGCGCGCATCACGACGTGAATGTGCTGCCGCCCTGGGCGTGTCGGTGAGCCGGCTGGCTAGCTATGAAGATGGCACCCGGGCCATCTCGCTCCCTGAGCTCGAGCTTCTGGCGCGATTCCTGGAAGTCCCCTTGCACGTTTTCCGGACATCTGATTCGTTGAACAAGGATTCGGCGGAGGCGCATCTTCCGAACCCGGAGTCTTTTCTGCCGTTGCGCCACCGCATCGTCGGCGCGCGGCTACGCCAACTCCGTCAGCAGACCGAGCGTACCCAGGCGGATGTTGCTGAGATGTTGGGTTGTTCAGCCTCGACGATCTCCGACTATGAGTATGGGCGTCGGGGTATTGCGGTGGCCGATCTCGAGATCATCAGTCGTGGGATGGGCGTGACGTTGGACTACTTTCTCGACCGCGACAGCGAGGTGGGCGCTTGGCACCGGCAGCACGGCGAGTTCGACCAGTTCAAGCAGTTGCCCGAAGAGATCCGTGAGTTTGTCCTTTTGCCGATCAATCAGAGCTATCTTGAGTTGGCGATGCATTTGGCGCAGATGCCCGCGGGACAGTTGCGCACCATCGCTGAAGGGCTTCTTGAGATCACGTATTGATGCATCGTTTGCAGCAACTGCAGTCATTAAGGAGCGAAATGGCACTGATGAAACCGGAGGAACTACAACAAGACGGCCTGCGGCTCTTCCAAGAGGGGCTCTATGATGAGGCGGCACGCCGTTTCAGTGAGGCGATGGAGCACTTTGCGGAGCTGGAGCGTGAGTCTGAGGTCGGTGAGATGTTGAACAACATCGGGATCATCCGCCGCAAGCAGGGGCGGTGGGAGGAGGCGCTGGATGCGTTGGAGGAGGCTGAGCGCCTCTTTGTCCGCATCCAGGACCCTTCCCGCGAGGCGCAGGCCCTCGGCAACTTGGCCAGTGTCTATGCCTCGATGAAGCGCAGGGAGGATGCCGAGCGCGCATGGAGCGAAGCGGCGACGATCTTTCAGGATCTCGACGATCGACAGAAGCAGGGGGAGACCTTGCTGGCGCTGGGTATGTCGATGTTCAAGTCGGGACGACGCCAGGAGGGCTTGGCGACCTACCAGACCGGCCTAAGCCTCGTGGAGAAACCCACGTTCCTGCAGCGCCTCTATCGGTTTTTGTTGATTCTGCAGACCCGCATCCTTGGATAGGGCCGCTGCGGATCTGAAGTGCGGCAACGGATAGGCAACGCAGAGTCTGCGTTGCCTCTTTCGTATCGGCGGTCGGCGGCCTACGAGGCTGGCCTTTGAGGCTCGATACGCTATCATAGGGGTGTTTCACGTGAAACACCTACACAGGGTTCTGGAGGTTTGTCATGAAGGTATTTCTGAAGAAGGATGTTCCCGGGGTGGGCAAGGCCCTGGAGGTGGTGACGGTCGCCGATGGTTACGCGCGGAACTATCTGCTGCCTCGGGGGCTGGCCGTGCGTGCCACCGAAGGGCGCGTCAATGCGGCACAGCAACACGCGCAGAGTGAGGCTCGACGGGAGCAGCGTGCGCGCGCAGAGGCGCAGGACATGGCCGCATCGCTGGCGGAGAAGGAGATTGTCTTCAAGGTCAAGGCCGGTGAGACGGGTCGTCTGTATGGTTCGATCACGTCGGCAGACATCGCCGAGAAGTTGGCTGCTATGCTTGAGGGCGACTTTGACAAGCGCTGGGTGGCTATGGATCGCCCGATCCGCGATGTGGGGACCCACACGGTTGATCTCAAGTTGGCGGGGGGCATCCGTGGGCGCGTTAAGGTGACGGTTGAGGCTATTGAGGCCTGATG
>CAZYYC010000427.1:0-1275 GCA_964650935.1 uncultured Anaerolineales bacterium | reverse complement strand
CCGTTCGCGTGAGACGCGAAAGGTGGATCTCGAGGATGCCGTGCGAGCCCTGCGCATCCGCCGGCGCTATCTTCAGGCGCTTGAGATGGGGGATTACGAAGCACTCCCCGGGCCGATTCAGGCACGGGGATTCCTACGTAACTATGCCCGTTATCTGGGGCTGCCCACAGAGGAGGCCCTGGCGCGCTATGATGCCGAGATCCGCGGGCAGCCGTTACCCGTCACGCAGGCCATGGGGATCGACCTGTCTGAGGTGGAGTCCCCGGGCCGCAATGGCTTGCGGACTTGGGCGCCTCCTCCCCCGTCTGCGGAGCAGGAGCGGGCCGCGGTTCGGGCAAACTCCTCTAGCGGGCTGATGAAAATCCTGCTCGGTGTACTCGGCGTCTTCGGGCTCATCGCCGCAGTGAGTTTCCTGTGGCTGCAGTTCGGGCCGGACGATGTGCTGTCAACCTCCCCGCCCTCTCAGACGACCGTGACCCCCAACGAGGCGACACCGACTGCGTCGGTGCAGCCTACACCCAGTTTTCTCGTCGCCGATGACGGGATGGTGCGCCTGCGTCTTGTGCCGTTAAGTCACGCGTGGATCAGCGTCTCCGCCGATGCAGAGATCGTCTTTCAAGGTATAGCGGAGCCTCAGCAGGCCATTGAGGCCGCAGGTGGGGAGATCGTGATCGTCAATACAGGCAACGGGGGGGCTTTTGAGCTCCTCATCAACGGAACGTTTTGGGGGACGCTGGGAGAGCAGGGTGAGATTGTCCGGCGGGCGTGGACGCCTGTGGGCGAGACCTCGCTGCAACCTTCTTCCGGTGTCGAAGAGGACCTCTTCTCGGAGGATGCTTGAGACCTCTCCGCCGATTCTACATCGCCTCGTTGGGCTGCCCCAAGAATACCGTCGATGCTAATGCTATGGCGGTGCTGCTTCAGCGTGCCGGCCATGAGCCCACGCTGAATGCCGATGAAGCGGACCTCGTTATCGTCAACACATGTGGTTTCATAGAACAAGCGCGTGCGGAGTCGCTGGAGGCCCTCAGCGATCTAGCCTCGGAGTTGACGTCGGATCAGTGGTTGGTCGCCGCCGGCTGCTGGGCGCAGCGTGATCCGGACCGGATCAGAGACGCCGTCCCCCGCATTGATGCTGTGTTGGGTACGCGTTCCTGGCCTGAGATCGTGACCCTCGCCGGATCCCTCGGGGCAACATCCAGGGGGGACGCCCGTCGGGAGCGATCGAGCTTCTCGCTGGTTGAGAACCGTCTGGCGACCCTGCCGGAGGAGGTC
>CAZYYC010000426.1:0-3376 GCA_964650935.1 uncultured Anaerolineales bacterium | reverse complement strand
GCGCCACTACACGACGTCCTTACGCTTCTGGAAGACCAGGATCGCCGCCAGCAGCACGACGTCGATCAGGATCATGGCCGTCCACGACCCCACCACGCTCGTCCCGTAGATGAAGCTGAACTTCTCCCAGAAGCTCTTCAGCATCCCCTCCGCGCCGCTGATCGCCCGCTGCCGCTCCTCCTGCGAGGTCTGGTAGACCTCCATCTGCTCCTCCCAGACGGTCATCTCGGCCTCCCAGTCGTTCATGCACACCTCGATGTCGTCGCCCGAGGCCGCCGCCGTCGCCACGCACGCGTTCACGCCGTCGCAGGCATCCCGCACGCCCCCCCACATGTCCCGCAGCCCCGCCTCACACTGGTCCAGCCCGTCCTGATACCCCACCAGCGCCTGCCGGAAGGCCTCGCACTGCTGGATCGTCGTCTGCGGATTGACCTGCGAACAGGGCGCGTTGGGATCGTAGGGCAGCGGATCGCGCACGCTCGGCTCGGGCTTGGCGGGCACTTCGCACGCCGCCGCCGGCTCGCTCGACGCCTCGAAGCAATCGTCGGGCCGCGGCATCTCCGGCGCCGTCGGCGCCGCCGCCAGCACCTGCCACGTGGTGGAGCTGCGCACCGCGTCCAGCACCCCCTCCTCCAGCCGCCGGTTGTTGCGATACGTCGTCCCCTCGAACTCACGCCCCTCGGGCTTGTCGAGCCCGAAGAACTCCGGGTTGAGGATCCCCGGGAAATCGTCACAGCGCGTGAAGGCGTCGGGCCCCATGCACGCGCACGCCCCCGCCTTCTCGTCGTTCGTCGCCAGCAGCCACTCGTTCCAACCCCGCTCGTCCCCCTCCAGCGTGCGCTCCACCGGCCAACACACGTCCCCCGCCAGCTGCTCCCCCGCGCCCGACAGCCGCACGAACGCCCCAAACGCCCACCGCGTCGTCGCCACCGCGCTGATCACCCGCCCCCCCGGGATCAGGTCCAGCGGCATCAGCGCGCCCGCGAAGAGGAACTGCGGCACCAGCACCAGGATCACCATCAACAGCGCCACCATCTGGTTCGGCGACCCCGCGGAGATCGCCAGACCCATCAGGTAGCCCGAGAGCGACCCGATGAACAGCGTGATGAAGACGGCGATCCAGGTCCCCAGCCCGAACAGCGGCGGCGCGAAGCCCACGAAGATCCACTTCGCCACGATGAAGACCCCCGCCTGGTACAGCGCCAGCACCAGCCCCACCCACAGCTTCGACAGCACATACGGCGCGATCTTCAGCGCGATGGCCCGCTCGCGCTTGTAGATATCGATCTCCTTGACGATCTCGCGCACGCTCGCCATCGCCCCCACCAGGATCGCGATCAGCCCCATCATAAACAGCATCGTGATGATGTTGAACGCATCGCCCAGCACCGGGCTGAAGAGCTGCCGCCCCCACATGAAGTCCGCCAGCCCGATCAACGGCGACAGCGCCAGCATCAGCGCCAGGCTCGCCTTGTCCTGCAGCATGATGTTCAGGTTGCGCGCCGAGAGGATCAGGAACTGCCGCAGCGCCGACACCCGCTTCACCGGCTTCTGCCGCTGCGCCGCCTGCCCCACCTGCCCCACGTCCGCCTGCGCCCGCTGCAGCCGCTCGACCACGTAGGCCCGGTAGGCGTCCGACGCCCTGAACCGCTCGTCCCACGCCTCCGGGCTGCCCCGCTGCTCGTCCTCCAGGATCGTGTAGATGTCGTCGAACTCGATGTCCTTGATCCGCCGCTCGTAGTCGGTGCGGTGGGTGTCGAAATAGACCAGCGCCTCCTCCGGCGGGCCGTACCACGCGATCCGCCCGCCCCGCACCAAAATGATCACCTTGTCGCACATCATCACGTTCTTCGTCGCGTGCGTGATCAGCACGATCGTCCGCCCCTGATCCGCCAGCTTGCGCAGCAGGCGCATCATGTTGTACTCCGTCCCCGGGTCCAGCCCCGACGTCGGCTCGTCGAGGAAGAAGAGCCGCGGCTTGGTCAACAGCTCCACCCCGATCGACACCCGCTTCAGCTGCCCGCCCGACAGCTTGTGGATCGGCAGCTCCTGCCGCTCCGTCAGGTCCAGATCCGCCATCACCTCCACGATCCGCCGGTGGCGCTCCTCCGGCGCCGTGTCCGCCGGCATCCGCAGCTGCGCCGCGTAGTCCAGCGCCTTGTACACCGTCAGCTCCGTGTGCACGATGTCCTTCTGCGGCACGTAGCCCATATCGTTGCGGAAGAGATCGAAGTTCTCGTAGAGGTTGGTCCCGTTCGCCAGCACCGTCCCGTGCGTCGCCGGGCGGAACCCGTTCACCGCATCCATCAGCGTCGACTTGCCCGCGCCCGACAGCCCCACCAGCGCCACAAACTCCAACGGCTGGATCGACAGCGAGACGTCCTTCAGCAGGTTCAGCTCCTTCGTCACCCACTTGTTCAGCCGGATGACGTCCAGCCGCACCCCCTCGTCGGCCAACTGCTGCACGTGGCCCGCCGCCAGCCGCAGCTTCACCGGCCCGATGTGGATCACGTCCCCGTCCTGCAGCCACGCCTCATCCTCGATCCGCTGCTCGTTCACGAACACGCCGTTCGCGCTCTTCAGATCCTTGATCCGCCGCCGCGTCCCCAACCGCTCGATCATCGCGTGATACCGGCTCACCAGCGGATGCTCCAGCGTGATGCTGTTGTCGGGCGCCCGCCCGATCGTGATCGTCTCCTCCGTCTCCATCGACAGCATCCGCGTCACCCCCGGTGCCGCCGCCCCCCGCGCCCCCGCGGCTGCCGCGACCCCCGCCGCCCCGGCGGCTCCCACCGGCGTGAACACCACCGGCGAGCTCGGCCCCAACCGCACCCGCGGCCCTACCGCGGTCTGCCGCGGCCCTACCGCGGTCTGCCGCGGCGTCACCGGGCGCACCGCAAACGTGAACTCGTGCAGCTGGATCACGTCGCCGGGACCGACCGGCGTCGCCCGCCGCGGCGCCAGCGGCTGCCCGTTCACCCGCGTCCCGTTCAGCGACCCCAGATCCATCACCCGGACCTGCCCCTCGGGCGCCACCGTGATCTCGAGATGGTGCCCCGACACCATCGGGCTCTCCAGCACCACGTCGTTATCCTCCGCCCGCCCCAGCGTCGTCGTCGCCTTCGCCAGCGGCAGCTCCCCCTGCCCCCCATCCGCCAGCCGCACCCCCAGCACCCCCAACGCCGTCTGAGGCGCCGGCGCCCCCGCGGTCTGCCGCGGCGCCACCGTCATGCTCGTCTGCCCCAGCCTCAGCGTATCGCCCGGCCCGAGCGCCACCGGTCGCTGCGCCGCCAACCGCTCCCCATTCAAGAACGTCCCGTTCGTCGAGCCCAGATCCGTCACCTGGTACCCCGCCCCCACCGCCACCAACCGCGCG
>CAZYYC010000425.1:0-3378 GCA_964650935.1 uncultured Anaerolineales bacterium | reverse complement strand
ACGGTTGCGTCACCGACGGAGGGCTCGATGACCTGAACCGCATCAGGCATAGCGGACGGCGGACCGGGAACGGGCTTGATGTCGGCGCCGCAGCGAGGACAGAAGCGGGCACCGGGCCGGACATCGGCGCCACAGGCGACGCAGGTGACCGTCGGTGGGTTCGCCATAGCCGGCAGGAGTTCGCCGCACGCCCCGCAGAAGCGGGCCCCGAGCCGATTCTCAGCATCACAGTGCGGGCATCTCATCTTTGCGCTTCCGGACGCGGCGGGCACCGACCCACCGGTGAACGATCAGAGATCGAGAGCCTCGAGATGCGCGTCGACGTCGTCGAACCGCCCTTCGAGTAGAGCGATACGCGCTGCATCGAGCTCAAGGTAGGCCTGCCAGTCCTCCTCCTCACCACCGAAATCGGCGAAGAGCTCGTCGTAGGCCGTGGCCAAGGCCTCGGTCGCTTCGCGAAGCGCATCAGGATCGAGGTCGGACTCGACGTCGACCTCCTCGAGCGCTGCACGCCACTCGGTCTCCAGGGCTGAGAGCGATTTTCCGTAGACGTCACTATAGTGACCGGTTGAATAGAGGTCGGCAAAGCGATCAGCGCCATAGGTCTCGATCAAATACTGCACGAAGCAGCCCGCGGCGTAATAGTTGTCCAGGTCGCGGACGGGATGCTCATAGCGCAGCGTGGTGGAGACTCGCGGCAGCCGGTCAGCCTCCTGATAGGCGCGGCAGAAGGCCTGGTGCGAGATGTGGTCCGAGTCCTCGATCGCCGTCATCCCGGTGTAAACGGCGGCGCCTTCGCTGAGCATCGCGGAGACGGGCCGACCGAAGACGTTCCAGGCAAAGAGGTGCGTCACCTCGTGGATCGAGATGTACTGCTGGTCCGCCGGATTGCCCGTGCCGTCATGGAGGAAGAAGGTGCGCCGCGCAGCCGAGAAGCTGCGACCCCGCAGGAGTTGGTCGGGCGGGGCGAAGGGCGAGCCGGCGACATAGACGTCGAAGGACGTGAGAATCTCGGCCTCCAGCAACGTCTCGATGTGCTCCAGGCCCCGCTCCAGCATCGCCGTCACGTTGTCGAGATCGGCCTCGACGTAGGTCCCCGGCGCGTAGTGGATGTCGAAACGATCGGTGGCGACGACCTCGGGGTAGACCTCAGGCAGGTTGCCGGAGAGGATCGCCGGGTAGTCCGCCGCGAGCAGCTCCAGCGTCACCGTGGGCGGGGTGGCGACCAGGAAAGGGCTCAGAGCAGGCTCCGCTGCGCCGAGTTCGTCTTCGTCAGAGGCCTCGACCGTGATGGTGAGCACCTCGCCCTGCGAGATGAAGTCGGGGTTCTCGATCTCATTAGCGGCAATGAGGTCGGCCAATGAGACGCCGTATTCGAGCGCGATGGCACCCAGCGTCTCGCCGGCGGCGACCGTGTGGGTGATCACCCGCGTGGGCGTGAGCGTCGCCGTCGCCGTGGGAAGCTCATCTTCCGGTAGTGGGCTCGCCTCGAGCTCTACCGGAACGTCTGCGGCGGGCGTTGAGGTGGGCAGCGGCAGCGGCTCCGTGAGGAGCTGCGCGGTCGGCGTCGCGGTCTCGGGTGGCGGCGTCACCCCGGGACGGGCGAGTAACAGCGCCAGGACCAGGGCGGGCACGCCGATCCCCAGACCAATCAGCAGCCCGATCAGGATCTCCTTCTTCGTCGCCTCTTTCATCACACCCCCTGTCCAGCCCTTCTCAGGACATCTCGGACACAGACATCCGGTGTTCGTCACCGTTGCGATGGACAGGAGCACGGCGCAGCCCCACTGGGCCCCCACGCTCCCTACCGCACCCCCATGATAGCCGTGTTTGGTGGGGAATACAACCAAGGGGAGCTGGGATGCGTTCGCACACCAGGACGGACTCATAACATCCGGACCGCTCACGGCCCTCCTCAAATCCCTGGCTATACCTGCCATCCCCTGACAGGTACTTGCTCTAGCATGGATCGGGTGTAGAATGTTTGTTCGAGCGACCAAGGACAGAGGGGAGAGACGGGACCGGTATGGAGCCTCAGCAGATCACGATTCGCGGCGCGCAACAGCATAACCTGAAACACATCGACGTGACCATCCCGCGGAACCGGTTGGTGGTCCTGACCGGGGTCAGCGGCAGCGGGAAGTCGTCGCTGGCCTTCGACACCATCTACGCCGAGGGGCAGCGACGCTACGTCGAGAGCCTCTCGTCCTTCATCCGCCAGTTCCTGCGGCAGACGGAGAAGCCCAAGGTCGACTACATCGGGGGCCTGAGCCCGGCCATCGCGATTGAGCAGAAGGCGGTGAGCAAGAACCCGCGCTCGACCGTGGGCACGGTCACCGAGGTGATGGACTACCTGCGCGTGCTCTTCGCGCGCATCGGCGAGCTGCACTGCCCCACCTGCGGGCGGCGGGTGCAGGCGCAGACCGCGCAGCAGATCGCGAACCAGATCGCCGCGCTGCCCGTCGGGACGCGCTTCCAGCTGCTCGCGCCGCTGGTGAAGCAGCGGAAAGGCACCCACCGGCAGCTCCTGGCGCAGCTGCGGCGCGACGGCTACCTGCGCGCGCGGATCAACGGGATGCTCCTCGAGCTCGATAGCAGCATTCGACTGGAGAAGACGAAGCAGCACACCATCGAGGTCGTGGTCGACCGACTCCTCGTGCCCGAGTCCCCGGACGCTGACTTCCACACGCGGCTGATGGACTCGGTCGAGACGGCGCTCAAGGCGGGCGAGGGCAACCTACTGGTGGCGGTCGCCGACGAGGGCGACCTGCTCTTCAGCGAGCACCAGGCCTGCGCCCATTGCGGGATCAGCTTCCCGGAGCTGACGCCCCAGCTCTTCAGCTTCAACTCGCCGATCGGCATGTGTCCCGAGTGCAACGGGCTGGGCTCGAAGCTCGAGGTCGACCCCGCACTGATCGTCCAGGACCCCACCCTCTCGGTGATGGACGGCGCGTTGCGCTGGTACGGCGACGTGCGTAAGAAGAAGAGCAAGTGGCAGATCCACCAGCTGACCTCGATCGCGGACCATTACGGGGTGGACCTCGACCTACCGTGGCAGGCGCTGCCGGAGGACTTTCGCCAGGTGCTAATCCACGGCTCGGGCGAGGAGCGCGTCCACTTCAGCTACCACAACGAGGGCGAGGACAGCTCGTGGAGCGGCGAGAGCCTGCGCCCGGTGAAGGGCATCGTCTTCCACATCAACCGGCTCTTCCACCAGACCAAGTCGGACTACACGCGGCGCTGGTACCAGAGCTTCATGAGCGAGCAGCCCTGCCCGGCCTGCGGCGGGGCGCGGCTGCGACGCGAGGCGCAGGGCGTGACCGTGGGCGGCAGGACGCTGGTGGCGCTCGGGGCGATGACGATCCAGGAGGCACACGC
>CAZYYC010000424.1:0-3439 GCA_964650935.1 uncultured Anaerolineales bacterium | reverse complement strand
CTTGCGACGAAGCCGGCACCCCGGGCCGATAGGCGCCTTGTCGCGGGCGAACAAGACAGTTCGCCCTACGTCCCTGGGTGGTCTTATCGCAGTCGGGGGCGGTTCCCCCTTTCTGAGAGTTCTCTGAGAGTAGTCTCAGAGAGCCCTGAGTCCCCTCGCTTACGCTGAAGGTGCTTCAGAAAGCACCAACAGAGCGGGAGGGCGAGATGAACGGAAGGCGCAGCGGGAGCAGCAGGGGGGGAGTCGTCAGCAGGGCGATGATGGTCATCGCCTTCGTGGTCGCCACGATCTTGGTCTACCTCGCGTCGCAGATCCCGGGTGTTGCGGGTGCAGCCTTACATCCCACCCCGGCATCGGCCGAATTGGTCGCGGCAACGCAGGTGCTGTTGGGCAGGCGCCAGGCGGCGCGGATGGGCTATCTGGCAGCCTGGCCTGTGGCGCGGCTGGCGCGGCTGCACGTCTGGCTCTCTTACGGCATCGCCTTCGAGGGGCCCTGGGCCTCCGAGGAGCTCGACCTCGTGTTGACGGTCCTGGACGGCTTCGGCGCCACCTACGGCGAGGCGCGGTTCGTCGAGCTGAGCGAGGCGGCGGTGGCGACGGCGTCGTTCGGGCTGCGGCACCACCTGCGGCTGGTGAAGGTCACGGGACGGCAGATCCCGGTGGCGGTGTGGTTCGATCGCTCCGGCAAGATCCGCTTCAACGAGGGGCTCTTTGACGAGGACTATTTCAGTCAGTACTACTACTGGAGCTTTCTCGTCGGGGCGTACGCCGATCCCGGTCCGGAGGTGACGATGCGCCACGTCGTGATCGGTCACGAGCTGAGCCACGTGATCATCGACGGCCTGCGGCTGGAGGCGATGGCGGCGGGGCAGGACCGGATGATGCTGGAAGCGCTCTACACGAAGATGATCGAGCCGGCGCAGTGGCCCCACCAGGGCGTTGTGGCTAACGAAGCCCTGGCAACGGAATTGGCGGCGTGGGCGCTGGGGGTGCGGCGCACGGAAGACGTAGATGCGCTGCGGGCGCTGCTTAGCCCGTACTTTGTGGCTACGATGTCCACTTCTCCGGCTGTGGCCGGCGTCACACCTTGACTCCGGGCGAGAGCCAGGTGACGATGTGGGCCGGGAAGCTGTCCCGGCCATCCGTCTTGGCGGCGCCGCACAGGGTCATGCGACCTGCATCCGTAGAGCATGCGGTAGACGGCATCACTTCGAGTGATCCCCGTGTGCGGTGACTGGGTGTATACTCCGAACTGCTACCGGCGTGTGAAGGCCGCACTCAGTAAGGAGGACAGCGATGACGACCACCCACGTACGCGAGCACGGCGGCGTGCCCGCCCTGTTTCTGGATGACCGACCCATCCCCCCCATCGTGGCCTACGTCGGGCCACGGTACGTCGACACGTTTCGGCAGGCTGATGTGCAGCTCTTCACCTTCACGGTACCCGGCATCTGGTGGACCGGGCCGGGGCAGTACGACTTCAGCGGCATCGACGCCTATCTCGCCGACTACGTCGCCCGCATCCCGGGTGCCTGCTTCATGCCGAGGATCTACCTCGGCGCGCAGGGCTTTCCCTGGTGGGGGGCGGCGCACCCGGACGAGATGAACGTGCTGCGGGATACCGCGACCGGTGAGGTGCTCGATCAGACGCTGCCGAACCCGGAGGCGGTGCACTATCTGGGCCACGAGGTGCGGCTCGAGAAGCTCAACCTGCACTCGTTTCACTCGCGCGTCTGGCGGGAGGAGGCGGGGGCGGCGGTCGCGGCGCTGGTGGCGCACTGCGAGGCTCAGCCCTACGCCGACGCGATCTGGGCGTGGCACTTCGCCGACGGGCTCTTCCAGGAGTGGTTCCACTGGAGCGAGTACGCCTTCGGCGCGCTGGCGGACTATGCCCCTGCTGCCGAGGTCGACTTCCGCGCCTGGTTGCGCCGCACCTATGGGGACGATCCGGCGCGGCTCTCGGCGGCGTGGGGCCGCCCGGCGACCTTCGAGACCGCGACCATCCCGGCGCCGCACGAGCGCAACCGCCCCACGCACGGGGAGTTCTACGACCCCGTGGCGGACCGGCCTACCGCGGACTATACGCAGTGTCTGAGCGACGCGATCGTCGATAGCATCGTCGCGGTGTGCAGCGCCGCGAAAGCTGCGCTGCCCCAACCGAAGGCGGTCGGCGTCTTCTACGGCTATCAGTTCAGCGATATGCCGCGCCCGCAGCTCAATGGGCACTATGCGCTGGCGCGGCTGCTGGCCTCGCCCTCGGTGGACTTCCTCGCCAGTCCGCACGCTTACAGCAACCGGGGAGAGGGCGGGTACCACGCGCCGCAGGCGGTCGCGGACAGTATCCGGCGCGCGGGGAAGCTGCACTTCGACGAGATCGACTGCAAGACGGTCTGGACGCCGGACTCGGTCACCTGGAAGCGGCACATCAGCCGGCCGACCACCGTCGCCGGGACGATCGAGATGATGAAGAAGGACGCCGCCTACCAGCTCGCGTCGGGCACCGCGCAGTGGTGGATGGACCTGACCGATCAGGCCTGGTTCGATGCGCCTGAGGCGGTGGCGCCGATCCGCAAGCTCCGCGCGATCGAGGCGCGGTTGCAGGAGCGCGGTCGGCACGCGTTCGGCGAGGTGGCGCTGGTGGTGAGCCAGCGGGCGATGACGTTCCAGGCGCCCCGGGAGGGTTTGCACAATGCGACGCAGCTGATCTTCCGCAACTGGCATCTGGCGCGGATGGGGGCGCCCTTCGAGCAGTTGCTGCTGAAGGATCTCGCGCGCCCCGACCTGCCGGCGTACAAGCTCTATATTATGGCCAACGCCTTCTACCTCTCGGCGGCGGAGCGTGAGCTCGTCGATCGCGTGGTCAAGCGGGACGGCGCGACGGTGCTCTGGCTCTACGCGCCGGGCTATCTCGCTGACACAGGCGCCTCTTTGTCCCATATGGCGGCGCTGACCGGGATTCGCTTCGGCCTACGCGACGAGCGCTCTGAGCTCGACGTGCAGATCACGGACTTCGACCACCCGATCACGCGCGGGCTGGCGCCCGGGTACGCGTACGGCACCAGCACGGACCTTGACCAGTACCTGCAGCCGCCGCGGATCGAGTATCTACCGGAGATGGCGGTGCGCCCGGTCTTCTGCGCCGATGATCCGGAGGTCAAGGTGCTGGGCACCTTGGCGGGGACGTCCGAGGCGGGACTCGTGGTGAAGGAGCTTGAGGGGTGGCGCTCGGTGTACAGCGCTGCGCCGCTGCTGCCGTGGGAGTTGATGCGCAACCTGGCGCTCGATGCCGGCGTGCACATTTACGACGACGTGGGGGACATGATCTGGGGCAACGATGCCTTCCTGGCGATCTACGCGCAGCACGACGGCGCGCGGACGATCCGCTTCCCTCGTCCCGTGACGGTGAGCGACGCCTACGAGGGGCGCGAGTTCGGGGCGG
>CAZYYC010000423.1:0-3442 GCA_964650935.1 uncultured Anaerolineales bacterium | reverse complement strand
GCGCTGGATCTCGTCAGGCGCTATCGGCCCGCGGTGATCCTCCTCGATGTGATCCTCCCGGACATCGATGGGTTGGAGCTCTGTCGCCGTATCAAGGCGGATCCGGAGCTGGCGGGCAGCTTCGTCTTGATGATCTCCGGGATGCGGACGGGCTCCGAGACGCAGGCTGAGGCCCTCGAGGCCGGCGCTAACGGCTACGTGACGCGCCCTATCTCAAATCGCGAGTTGCTCGCACGCGTCGAGAACGCCATGCAGTTGCAGCGCACCCTGGAGGAGCTGCGGGAGACGCAGGAGTACCTGCGACGGGTCATCGAGACCTCCCCCGTGCCCATCTCCCTGATTGATTTGGAGGGCCGGGTCCAGCTATGGAACCAGGCGGCTGCGCGTCTCTTCGGTTGGGCCACCGATGAGGTTGTGGGTAGATCCATCCCCATCGTTCGAGCTGAGGACCGGGAGGAGTTCGCCCGCCTGCGGGCACGGGTGGCACAGGGCGAGACGCTGCAGAACATCGCTCTCCGGCGCCGCAGGAGAGACGGCACGGCAGTCGACCTATCGCTTTCGGCCAGTCCCGTCCGCGACGCCGAGGGCAAGATCGTGGCCATTATGGCGGCGTTGCTCGATGTGAGTGAGCTCAACGCGCTCGCGGAGGCGTTGCGCCACGAGCGGGACCTGCTCTCCGGTATTATGGAGGTCAATCCGGCAGGCATCACTGTGGTCGATGTCACCGGCGAGATCGTATTCGCCAACCCGGCTGCGGAGCGTGTGTTGGGCCTGAATCGTGGCGCGATCACGTCGCGACACTATGATGATCCGGCTTGGCGCATCACCGCCTATGACGGCACGCCCTTCCCCGTCGAAGACTTACCCTTCAGCCGAGTGATGGCGACCCGCCGACCGGTTCACGACGTACGGCACGCGATCGAGTGGCCCGACGGTACGCGGAAGTTGCTCTCGATCAGCGGCGCACCGCTCTTTGAAGTGGCGGGTCAGATCGAGCGCGTCGTTCTGACCGTGACCGATGACACCGAGCATATCCGTCAAGATGAGCACGTTCTGCAGCTCAATGATGTGTTGCGCGCGATCCGTGACGTGAACCAGCTCCTCGCACGTGAGAGGGATCCGGACCGACTGATCGCCGAGTGCTGCCGCATTCTGGTGGCGTCGCAGGTCTATGACAACGCCTGGATCACGGTCGTCGGCCCCGATGGGGCGCCACACCGCACGGCCTATGCGGGGGAAGGCTTTCGGGATGAGGCGTTGGCCAGCGCGCCCTCCGCCGATGTCCTCCTGCATTGTGTCGAGATGATCTCCGCTGCGTCGCAGACCTGCATCGGCGCTGAGTGTTCGGTGACCGACGAGGATTGCCCGCTTCGCACTGCGGCGGGGGATAGTGTGCCGATGGCAGCGGCCCTCCGGCATCATATGGCGCAGTATGGCGTGCTGAGCGTCGGCGTGAACCCGGCGTTTGCTGCCGACCCCGAGTCCGTGGAGCTGCTGGAGGAGGTCGCCGGCGATATCGCCTTGGCGCTGCACAACATCGAGACCGAAGCCGCGTTCGCTGATCAGGTCCAATCTCAGCGGGCGTTCGAGCTGCGGTTGGGGTCGCTGGTGGCGGTGACGAACGAGCTGGCGCTGACCCGATCCGTCGACGAGCTGTGCCGCCGAGCTGTAGAGCTGGCTGCGGACCGCCTGGGATTCGAGCGTGTAGGCATCTGGCTCGCGGATGAGCAGGACCCGACCCGTCAGCGCGGCACGTTCGGCATCGATGAGGAGGGCCATGTCCGGGATGAACGTGGGAACACCGTGCCCATCGATGCCTGGCTGCAGGACTGGATCGACCGCGCCCAGCCCGAGGTGGAGTACGCGCGGGCGATCGAGCTGCATAACGAGCAGCATGCCGAGGTAGGGACAGGGGCCTGGGCCCGTGCGATGCTCCGGCACGGCGACACCTTCGCCGGCACGGTCAGCATCGATAACCTGCTCAGTGGTGCCCCGATCACCGAGCACGATCGGCAGGTGTTGAGGCTCTTTGCCGCGACCCTGAGCAACCTTCTCGTCAGGACCAAGGCGGAGGTCGCGCTGCAGGAGCGCGAGCAGTTCTATCGTACGGTCTTCGAGACGACGGGCAGTGCGATGATGGTCCTTGAGGACGATATGACGTTGCTCACCGTTAACGAGGAGACCGAGAAGCTCTTGGGCTACCCACGCGACGAGCTGCAGGGCCGGCTCACGTTCGATACCTTCCTGGTGCCGGAGGACCGCGACCTGGTCGTCGCGCGTCATCACCAGCGACGTCGTGACCCGGCGAGTGTGCCCAGCCAATACGAGTTTCGCATCCGGGATCGCGCCGGGGTCGTCAAGAACGTGGCGGTCACCGTTGAGTTGATCCCCGGCTCCCGTCGGAGTGTGGTCTCCGTGCTCGATGTCACTGCACAGAAGGCGGCGACCGTGGCGATGCAACGCCATGCCGCGTTACAGGGCGCCATCGGGCAGATCGCGATCCACGCCGTCGAGGCGCCCGACCTGCAGACGCTCACGCAGAAGGTGTTGGGCGAGACCCTGAAGGTCTTGGGCCTCGAGCATGGGAGCTGTTGGTGCGGCGACATTCACACCCATCGACGCCTGGACTCGAGCGTCGTCCGCGAGTTCGTCACACAATTGCCGGCCGCGGAGGAGGGGGCCACGATCACGTTCGTGGACGGTGACATGTGTGTGACTGCGTCGCACGACGTGCCGGCCTCCCTGCTGCAGGACCAGGGGCTCTGTGCCGTGGCCGTCGTCGTCAACGACCGATCCGGCACCCTCGATGAGGTCACCGGTATCCTTGTCGCCGGCCCTGACGCCCGACCCTGGAGCGATGAGGAGTTGCGCCTGCTCGAGGCGGTGGGCTGGCAGCTCAGCGGCGCAGCCGCCCGACTGAGCCTATTGGCACAGGCTGCGCGCCAGGCTCGCCATCTGCAGCATGTGATCGACACCGTGCCCGAAGGTGTGGTGCTGTTGGCTGCTGAGGGCAAGGTGCTTCTGGCTAACCCGCTGGCGCGCTCGGAGTTGGCCTACCTGTCGGATGCCGGGGTGGGTGACCGGATCACGCAGCTGGGCGATCGGCCTGTGGACGAGATCCTCTCCCCACCGCCCTCAGGTAGCTGGCACGAGATCGTCTACGGCGGTCGCCACTTTGAGGTGGTTGCCGAACCCCTGAGTGAGCTTCATGATCTTGACGGTTGGGTTCTCGTGCTGCGCGATGTCACCGATGAACGGACGATGGCGCGTCAGCTGGCGCAGCAGGAGCGCCTAGCCTCGGTGGGCCATCTGGCGGCGGGGATTGCCCACGACTTCAACAACATCCTGGCGGTGATCATCCTCTATGCTGAGATGGCCTCGCGGCGACTAAGCCAGGTCCCCGAGGTGCAGCGCCACCTGAAGGTGGTGCAGGAGCAGGCCC
>CAZYYC010000422.1:0-3448 GCA_964650935.1 uncultured Anaerolineales bacterium | reverse complement strand
CGAGGATCGCGTGAGCGGGTTCCAGCTGATAGGCACGGAGGGGTCGACCGACGACGAGTCGGGAGTAGTTGGAGATATCGGAGAGCCAGTAGCGGATCGCCGTGGCAAGCTTGCGGGTCGAGGCCTTCACCATCACGCCCACTCCAGCCGCAACTGCTCGGCCACCTCGTCGAGCGCCAGCGACAGTGCCTCGGCGAGCTCGTCGCCGGCATCCCCCTCGATAGCGAACTGGTCACGCAGCAGGCGGCCCAAGCGGCTCGCGTTCTGCCCATGCAGCGCAAACAGGCGCAGCAGGTCGGGCACATCGATCCCCTGAGCGATACAGCGGTCGATGTAGGCCGACAAATGGGTTTGTTTCGTAGCGAGGTCCGCCACCACAGCCTCGATCGTGATCGGCACCTCGCCCGGCAGCGCATCGAGCACATCGACCTCAGCCGTGGGCGCGATCGGGCCGCTCACCTGACGGCGATGCGCCCGGCAGCGGGGCGGATCGCTCCCCCGCACGGCCCAGGCCCTGCAGGGCGTCCCATCCGACCGCAGGCCACCGCAGCGGCGGGGTCGGCTCGACATCAATCAGGCACCGCCGGGCCAACCGGAAGGCCAGGGCATACAACCAGCGCCGGGTCAACATAGCGTTCCACAAAGCAAGCCCCTTTCGTGTCGGATGATCGAAGTCTGCCTCTATCATAGAACATTTGATCTACTCGATCAACCCTCCACCCCCTACCAATTGGGGTCACTTGTGGAGAAAACCCCCAGAAGTTGGGGAATACAGAGCAAAACGGGGGATAACCATCCCGCCCAAGGGCCTTCCGCTCTCCCGCCCAAGGGCGTTCTGGCGGCCTTGGGCGGTGGTCTGACGGCATCAATCCGCTGCGCGAGCCAATCGTGCCCGTCTCGGTCGGCAACCGCCACCGCGGCGACCGTCGCCAACCACATCGCGCCCCCCACAACGAAAAGCGCCCCGCGGGTCAGCAACCCGCGGGGCGCGCTACGCACAACCTACCAACTACTCCACGAAGACGTTGTCGCTCTCGAAGGTGAAGGTGTCGATCGCGCCGTTCACATCCACCGTGTAGGTCCCGGCGGGGAGCCCCAGCACGTCCAGCTTGATCGCGACCTGGTAGGGCACCAGCGCCATCGTGCACATCGCGTCGGGATCGCGCGTCGTCGGCAGCTCGACCACGAAGGTGTCGCCCTCGCGGGTCACCACCGCCTCGCCCAACTCGGTGCAGCCGTCAGGCAAGAAGCCCGAGGCGATCGCGCCAACCCTCGCCGGCAGGCTTTCCATCGTGATGACGTACATCTCATCGACGACAGCGAGCCCCTCGCCGACCTCACCCACGGGCACCCCGACCTCTTCCGGCGCACCGGTCTCGGCCTCGCCGCGCACGACGCCGCTGCACGGGGTGGTCGCCGGCGCCGGATCCGCTAGAATAGCGACGGACCGACCACAACCTACAACGAGGAGTATCCAACGATGACCAAGAAACCGTCCACCACCCTCCTATCCGCCCTGATCCTGGGCGCCCTGATCTTCGGATTGGGCTGCGGCCTGATCGAGGGCGTGCTGGGACGATTCACCGATGAGAGCGTGCAAGGCATGGTAGAGAAGCTCACCGAGGAGGGCCTGCCCGAAGCGGTCGAACTGCCGTTGGAGGGCCTGCCCGAGGGGTTCGAAAACCCGTTCGAGGGCCTACCTGAGGAACTCGAGATGCCCGAGGAGCTCCTGCCGGAGAGCTTCGGCGCAGGCGAGGCGGCGGAGTGGCCCGATTGGGCCCCCGATTTCCTGCCGGTCTACGCGTACGGCGAGCTCGTCGTCACCTACAGCATCCCCGGACAGACCGGCGGCTCGCTCGTCTACGCCGATCTCCAGACCGACCCAGACCCCTTCGCCGCCTACGTGGCGGAGCTGGAGCAGGCCGGCTGGGTGGCCGAAGAGGGCTGGGACTTCCCCGCAGACGAGGGGCAGGCCATCGCGATGACGCGCGACGGCTACTGGCTGCAGTACGCCGTCGTCGCGGAGGCAGACGGCGCCGCCGCCACACTGACCCTCTTCACCGAGCGAGAGTGAACGCCCGCGGCGGGGGTCGGGAGCGCGCTTCGGGCCCCCGCCGCGATCACGACGGCTAGAGCGGGTGACGCAGGGTCTGGATCATGGCCCGCGCCGCCACATTCTGCCCGATGAACTGGTTTGCCGTCCCGCTCAGACAGGTGCCGCTCTCAGGATCAAAGAAGGCGAAGGCGCCCGACTGACCCCAGTGGCCCAGCAGTCCCTTGCGCAGGTTGAGGAGCGAAACCGGCTGTTTGGCGATCCCGATGCCGTAGAAGAAGAGGCCCGGGGCAAAGATCATGCGCCACCGGTAGAGGTCCTCGAGCCGCGCGGCATCGAAGAGGGCCCCGCCGTTGAAGGCCTCCACGAAGGTGCCCAGGTCCGCAGCCGTGGAGACGATACCGCCCTCCGCGCCGATCGACGCCACGTAGCGGGGTAGCTCAAGACGGCGCTCCTTGTAATACATCGAGACGAGACGGTCGTCCGCCTCTCCCTTGTAGAGGTAGGTGTCCTCCAGCCCGAGCGGCCCGAAGATCATCTCATTGAAAACCGCATCCAGCGAGGCCCCCGCGACGCTCTCGATGATCGCGCCGAGCAGCTGGTAGTTGGTATCCGAGTATTCCGCCTTCTGCCCCGGGAGGAACTTCGGTGTCTTCTGCCTGACGGCAGCGAGCGTCGGTTCCAGGCCCCACACTTCGTCGTGGTTGGCCACCAGGCGGGCCGTGGTCTCCTTGTCGAAGTAGTCGGGGAGACCGGAGGTGTTGGACATCAGGTGCCGGATCTCGATCTCGCCCGAGCGGTCCACGCCGTCCTTCACGTGGAGCCCCGTGATCAGGTCAGCCGGCAAATGGGCCGCGATCCGGTCGCCAAAGTCAAGCTTCCCCGCGGCTTCGAGCTTGAGCAGCACGGCGGTCACGAACGACTTCGTCACGCTCGCGATGTAGAATCGCGAGCTCGCCTGCAGATCGCCGGCGGCACCGGTCAGGCGCCGCTCGCCGCGGCGCACGTGCAGCACGAACCCGTGAATGTTCTTCTTCGCCGCCGCGTCGGCGACGATCCGGTCCAGACGCTCCTGTGTCAGCGGTGTGGTCATACGGCCTCCCTCGAGCTCATAGCACAGTCTCCGAAGGAGTATACCCATTCCCGGGGAGGACACCACCGCTCAGGGCCTACAACCGCATCCCGCCCAAGGGCCTTCCGCGGCCCTTGGGCGGTGGTCTGACGGCAGCAACCTCGCTGAGCAACCACTTGACGCCCCTCAAGGCGGCCCACCGCTCAGGGCCGAACGTAGCATCCCGCCCAAGGGCCTTCCGCGGGCCTTGGGCGGTGGTCTGACGGCGGTACCTCGCTGAGCAACCACTTGACGCCCCTTCAGAGGGGTCACCGCTCAGGGCC
>CAZYYC010000421.1:483-3457 GCA_964650935.1 uncultured Anaerolineales bacterium | reverse complement strand
ACATCCACCGGGTGTAGCTCATGGACGAAGTGGCCTGGACATACTACCGCTTGGCCCTCAAGCATGCGTTCATAGACAGGAACGGAATGGAGTTCCAGCGCTTCTTCGAGCAGGTCATGCGAATGGCCCACGGGCCGCGCTTCCGGTGCGTCAAGCCCGGAGGACCACAAGGGGACCTGAAGTGCGACGGCTACCTCGAGGATGGGCGCATGCTGTTTGCGGTGTACGCTCCCGAGAGGATGGAGTCCGCCAAGACCATACAGAAGATCGACGAGGATAGGAGCGGAGGCATCGAGGCGTGGGCTGGGCTTGTCGACACGTGGGTCTTCGTACACAACCAGATCAGAGGGCTGCCCGCCGAGGTCGAGCGGCACATCCAGCGGATACGCAGCGGGGCAGGTCACCCAACGACCCAGGTGTGGGGGTACGACGAGATACAGGCCGTGCTCCGGAAGCTCAGTGAGGAGCAACTCTCGGAACTGTTCGGACCGGCTCCGAGCGTTAAGGGCGCAGAGAGGCCGACAATGCAGGACATAGCCACCGTCATCGAGCACATCAGCTTGCACGACGCTGCGGCCGAGGGGGCAGTGGGGCCCGTGCCCCCAGGAAAGGTGCAGGCGAATGGCCTGTCGGATGATGCGTGCCAGATGCTGCGTGTGGGCATGCGCAAAGCCGAGTTGGTGAGGCGCTACCTCTCGATGCAGACCGGCGACCCCCGCCTCGGCGACCGCGTCGCCAAGTGGATGGGACTGGCGTATGAGGAGGAGCGCACGCGTTACGACACGGCAGATCAGACGCTGTTTGCGCTGTACCGTCTTCTTGAGCCTCCAGCCCCTACGGGCGCGCAGGCCTCGGCATGCTGGGCCGTGCTGGCCCACTTCTTCGAGACGTGCGACATCTTCGAGACCCCGGCCGGAGGTGATGGCGGTGCTCCTCCCGACCAAACACCTTGACCCCGACCGCGCACTGCTCTGCCTGGGGGCCGAGCTACTGCAGTCGCTCGACCACCCGCAGACCGTCTCCGCGCTCTGGGAGACTGTACGGATGACGGCTAAAGACACCGAGCCGACTCGGCGCATTACGTTCGACTGGTACGTCCTTGCGCTCGTCGCTCTCTACACTATGGGGGCGATTGAGTTCGCGGACGGCGTGCTCAAGAGGACACGGCGATGATCCACCGGATCTACAGCGACCTACCGAGCTTCAAACAACTCGAGTTTGGGCCAGGACTCAACATACTGGTCTCGGACCGAACTGAGACATCAACCCAGCGTCAGACGCGCAACGGTGCCGGCAAGTCCAGCCTGCTCCACATCATCCACTTCCTGATGGGAGCGAAGCGTGACGACCAAGGACCGTTCAAGTCCGAGCAGCTTCGCGACGCCTCCTTCGGCATGCGCCTGGACGTGGGGGGCATGACGCTGGACGTCAGTCGCAGGCCCGCTCAGTCACCTCTCGTTGTGCTGGCCGAGTCAGTGCAATGGGCGCCGCCCCGGGGCTTGGACGCCGAACGCACCACCGAAGGCTGGCAGATGCGCAACCAGGACTGGGGCTCGTACCTCGGGGAGGCGGTGTTCGGGCTTCCCCAGCAGCCGGAGAAGCACGCGCCCACGTTCCGGATGCTGTTTCCGTATTTCGCGCGACGACAGAGCGACGGAGGGTTCTCCTTCCCGGAGAAGGCCGTCGCCACCCATCGGCCCTGGCAGTGGCAGGTCGCACTTAGCTACCTGCTGGGCCTTGACTGGCGTCTGGCGCAAGCGTGGCAGAAGGTACGAGACCGCGAGAGCCGGCTGAATGCGTTGCGCGTCGAATACGGTCTCAGAGATGATACCCCGGGTGGCGCAGCAGCGCGGATCAGGTCAGACCTGGCCATTGCGTCAGAAGACGCCGAGCGACTGCGCCAGGCCCTTGCCACGTTCCGTGTGGTGCCCGAGTACTCGGAGCTTGAAGAAGAGGCGGCTCAACTGAGCCGGCAGATCGGCGATCTCGCTGATGCGGACACGCTGGACCACGAGCTACTCCTGAGCCTCAGGCAGTCGATGCTGGAGGAACGGCGTCCGAGCCTTCCTGACATCGCCGAGGCGTACGGCCAGGTCGGCATCCAGTTGCCCGACTTGGTACGGCGCAGGATGGACGAAGTGCAGGAGTTCCACGAGAGCATCACGAGAAACCGGCAGGAGTACCTGCGCTCCGAGGAAGAGGCGTGCGCGGCGAGGATCGCGGAGCGGCAGGCACAGATCGAGCGCATTGACGCCCGTCGAGCCGAGGTCCTGTCGGTACTGCAGGCCAGTGGGGCGCTGGAGCAGTTTGCCGCGCTCCAGCGCGAATCGGTTCGGGTCGAAACCGAGGCAGAGACACTCAAGCAGAGACTCGAGCTGGCGGAGCAGCTCGCCAGCGACGGCGCTCGCATGAAGATCGACCGCAAGGACCTCTCGCTGCGCCTACAGCGCGATGTTCACGAACGCGAGCAGATCGTGCACCGCGCCATCGTCGCTTTCGAGGACGTGTCCAGACGTCTCCTTGAGGACCAAGGACGGCTGGTTCTCATCGATGACGACGACAACGGCATCCAGTTCAAGGTCGAGATACGGGCCCGACGAAGCCATGGGATCAGCAGAATGCAGATCTTCTGCTTCGACATGATGCTGATGCAGGTGCAGATAGAGCACGGACGGGGGCCAGGGTTCCTGGTGCATGACAGCCACCTCTTCGACGGCGTCGACGAACGCCAGGTCGCGACGGCCCTGGCAGTAGGCGCTGAGACGGCAGAGAGGTTGGGGTTCCAGTACATCGTGACGATGAACTCCGACAAGATGCCCCGTTCCAGCGATCTACCGCCCGGCTTCAGCCTCGACTCCTACATGCTCCCAGTTCGCCTCACCGACGCCACCGAGGACGGCGGGCTCTTCGGGTTCCGATTCGGGTAGTCTCTCTCCAGAAGGCCCCCTCCCCCCGCCCGCCGAACGGGCCGCCC
>CAZYYC010000421.1:0-473 GCA_964650935.1 uncultured Anaerolineales bacterium | reverse complement strand
TTCAGCACGCTCGGAGGCAACCACACCCATAGGGCCCCACGCCAGAGGTCCGAGGAGTTGCTCCTCCTTCTCAGACCATCGTGACCGGGTTGTGCCCGCCTCCTCAGAAGGCCCCCTCCCCCCTCCCGCCGAACTGTCCTCCCACACGGCAGCCCGCGTCCCCTTGCCGCTCCTGGAGGCCCTCCATGACCGATCGGCCCGCTGCTCCCGTATTCCCTTTCGGCTCCCAATACCTGCGGGGCCTCACGCCATCTCGAGCCGACTGGGCTTCCGACATGGGCGCCATGCGCGCCGCAGGCTTCAACACCATCCGCGCCTGGCTGGTCTGGGGGGTGCTGGAACCCGCGCCGGACCAGATCGACCTCGAATACATCGACGAGTTCCTCTCCCTCGCCCACCGCAATCACCTCGCCGGCGGCTTCCTCTTCCATCTCCACGGCTGTCCCGAGTGGGCGATCCGGCAGTACGAGGAC
>CAZYYC010000420.1:0-3457 GCA_964650935.1 uncultured Anaerolineales bacterium | reverse complement strand
CCATCAGCGCCACATCGCTGGATGGCATTCCCACGGCTGACCCGGAGATGTACGACTGGTTTCGCTGGCGCGAGCCCGATGCACGTATCGCCGATGCGCTGCATATCTATCGGGTCACCGAGGACGAGGTCAGGACAGCGTGGGTCGGTCAGTGCGACCAACCGGTCGTTCCCCTAGGCGAGGTTTCACTGGCGACAGGGTTGGGCTCGCGGCCCGAACGCACCTTCACCTATGACTGCACCCGGGCATGGCTCATCCCCCAGGAGGGACCTGGGGCCTATGTGATCCACGGGTCGCTGCTCGAGGACACACTCCGGGCCCGGCTGCACCTGGCACCGCCTAAGGCCGGCGACACCTTCGTCGCCCGTCAGCTCGACGCCACACGCATCATATACCGGCAACGCGCCGACCGCACGGAGCCCACCTTCGCCATCTTCCGAAGCGATGCCTTGCCCCAGGCCGAGGAACTGGCAAGCTATCGTATCGGCCCAGCTGCGGCGCCTCCTTCCGCAACGAGCGCGGCACCGGCGCGGGCGACCGGAACACCGGTCGATGGTCCGTTGGCTTTCGTCGGCGCACGCACGGCTACCGAGGGCGCCATGCTGGAAGTGGAGACGTGGTGGGAGGTGACAGGGTCCACGTCGCGCCCATTCTCCGTGATGGGGCATCTGCTGTCACCCGATGGGGCGGCCCTTGACGTTGATGACGGTCTGGGCCTGGCGCCGGCTGACCTCCGCGAGGGTGACCGCCTGATCGTGCGCCATACCCTGAGCGCGCCCCAAGGGACAGCAGCTGGATGGTTCCGTACCGGGGCCTACTGGCTCGATACGCTGGAGCGATGGCGGATCACCGGCCAGGAGGACGCGGACGCTTTCTTTGTGGAGATCGACTCGAACTGACGATTTACCACAACGGCAGCCGCAGCTGCAGCCGCAGCTGCTGCCCCGCCTGCTCCAGCGCCAACAGCGCAGCCTTGCGCTCGATCCCGCCGGCGTAGCCCAGCAGCGCGCCGTCTGCCCCCACGACGCGATGGCATGGCACGACGATCGCCAGGGGATTGGCGCCCACCGCCTGACCGACCGCCTGAGAGGCGTCCGGATTGCCCAAGAGCGTGGCGATGGCGCCGTAGGTCGTGGTCTCGGCGTAGCCGGTACCGCGGAGCCGCTCCCATACCCTGAGCTGAAAGTCGGTGCCGCGCAGATCGAGCGGTAGGTCGAAGGTGTCCTGCCGCCAGTTGAAGTAGTCGAGCAGTCGACCACGAGCCTGCTCCAGCAGCGGCGTCCGCACCGGCGCCGGCGGCGCCACACCGAAGCGCACCATCCGGTCCAGACAGGATCGCTCCAAGCTGTCGCCGTAGCCGACACCGCAGAGCCCGGCATCGGTCGCCCACAACCACATCAACCCCAGTGGCGTGCTGGTGAAAATGATGCTCGAGGAGCTTAGCGCTCGATCCACCCCACCCTCTCTTTCCAAGATTGCGGGTCGCCCCGCGCCTACCGGATCTCTCCGGGCAGTGCCTGCGCGAGCAGCGTCTGAAAGCGGATCACCGTGCCAATCCCGCGGTAGAAGGTCGGCAGGTGCAACTTCTCATTCGGCGAGTGCAGCCGGTCATCAGGCAGCCCAAAGCCCATCAGGATGGTCTCGATACCGAGCACCTCCTTGAAGGTCGCCACGACAGGGATCGAACCGCCCTCACGCACGAAGACCGGCGCGACGCCGAAGGTCTCCTCGTAGGCCCGCGCCGCCACCTGCATCGCAGGGCTGTTGCGATCGACTATGGCCCCTGCGCCGCCGTGGAGATCGCTCACCTTCACCGTCACTGAAGGGGGGGCGATCTGCTGCAGATAGTCGGTGATCAGTTGCGTGATCTCCGCCGGCTCCTGATCAGGCACCAGGCGCATCGAGATCTTGGCGTGCGCCGTGCTCGGCAGCACGGTCTTGGCCCCTGGCTCCATATACCCGCCCCAGATGCCGTTTACGTCGAGCGTCGGTCGCGCCGAGGTGCGCTCGATGATGGTGTACTCGTCCACACCCCAATCGGTTGTGACCCCCGCCTCCTCCAGCCACACTTTGCGCTCGAAGGGGATCAGCGCCAGCTCACGCCGCTCGTCAGGGGCCAAGGGCCTGACGCGATCGTAGAAGCCCGGGATCGTGATCCTGCCGTCCTCCCCCTGCAGCTGCGCGATCATCCGGCAGAGGACGTTCAGCGGGTTGTTCACCGCCCCACCGTAGATGCCGGAGTGCAGATCGTAGGCCGGCCCGGTCACCTCCACCTCGACATACGCCAGCCCGCGGAGGGCATAGACGATGCTCGGCAAGTCGGGGCCGAGGATGTGCGAGTCGGAGATCACGGCGACATCGGAGGCCAGCAGATCCCGGTGCTCAGCGATGAACGGGGTCAGGTTGGGGCTCCCGATCTCCTCCTCACCTTCGAAAAGACACTTGAGGTTGACCGGAGGCACACCCACCGTGGCCCGGTAGGCCTCGGCGGCCTTGACGTGGATCAGAGCCTGTCCCTTATCATCGGAGGCCCCTCTTGCGTAGAGATTATCTCCGCGCACCGTCGGATCGAAGGGAGGCGAGCGCCACTCGTCCACCGGGTCGGGCGGCTGCACATCGTAGTGTCCGTAGATCAAGACCGTCGGCGCATCCGGTCCGGCGCCGATCCATTCGGCATAGATCACCGGATGCCCGGGGGTCGGCACCACCTCCGCCCGCGGGAAGCCCGCTGCCAGCAGCTGGTCGCGCAGCCACGCCGCTGCCGTGGCCACATCCTCCCGGTGTTCCGGCTGTGTACTGATACTCGGGATGCGCAGGAAGGCCTTCAGTTCATCGAGATAGCGTGCTCGGTGTTGTGCTGCGTAGCTCAGGGCGTCTTGCATGGTTCGTCCGATCCTTATCTGGGGAGGGGGTCGCCTCAATCCGCGGGCGCGATACACGCCGGCGAATCGTTGGCGGGGCTGTTGACGAAGGTAGAGACCGCATAGGCGGTCATGGCCTCCGCGGGATAGGGCACGAGCAGATCGTCCAGCGCGCCGGAACGCACCTCGTCGGGATCCAGCCACCGTTCATAGGCGTCCGGCGGCAGGATCACCGGCATCCGGTTGTGAATCGGCGCGACCAGCTCGTTGGGTTCGGTCGTCAGAATCGTACACGAGAGCAGCGGCGTGTCATCCGGTCGCCAGATCTCCCACAGTCCCGCAAAGGCAAAAGGCTCGCCCGAGGCCATCCGCAGGTACATCGGCGTCTTGGTGCGGCTGCCGGGTTCACTGCGCCACTCATAGAAGCCGTCGGCGAGAATCAGGCAACGCCGTCGCCGGTAGGCCGCGCGAAACGCGGGCTTCTCCGCTGCGGTCTCGGCGCGGGCATTGATCATTCGGGTGCCGATGCTCGGGTCCTTGGCCCAGAAGGGAACGAGGCCCCATTGGAACCGGACCGCACGCTGCTCCTCGTCGTT
>CAZYYC010000419.1:0-3460 GCA_964650935.1 uncultured Anaerolineales bacterium | reverse complement strand
CGCGGAGGACTTCCCCTACAACCACCTTCTAGAGCTGCCCACCGACGACGGTCACAAGTCCGAGGCGGAGATGATCACCACCGCCATCAGCAGTGCGACCGTAGCCCTCTCAAGGACACCCAGGGTGGCAGCGATCCTCTGCTCGACGGAGTCCGGGCGCACAGCGCGCATCGTGGCGCGCCACCGCCCCAGAGTCTCGTTGCTCGGCATTACGCCGTTTGCTTCCACCGCACGGCGCATGCAGCTGATGTGGGGTGTGGTGCCGCTGGTGGTCAAAGCCTTCAGAACCACGGATGAGATGATCCAGACGATGGTTTGCGCAGCCTACCAACAGCGTTGCGTGGAGGTGGGCGACAACGTGATCCTGACCGCAGGTATCCCCCTGGAAGTCCACGGGGTCACCAATATGGTGAAAATCCACACCGTTCGCGAGACCGACATCAGCTAGGCAAAGAAAAAGCACCGGGACCTGTGTCCCGGTGCTCACCGACTGAGGATAGATCCGAATCCGTTAAGCCTGAACCGCAGCCTCCGGCTCGGTCGTCACTTCGACCTCGCGGTCGATGACGGGTTCGACAACGGTGCTGCCCTGTGACACACCACAATAGGGGCAGATATTCCAGTCGAGGGCGAGCACGGCATCACAGGCCACACACTTCTTGCGCAGGTGGGTATGGCAGTAAGGGCAATAGATGAAATCATTCTGCACCTTGGCGCCACAACCGGGGCAAACCTCCGGCTCCTCAATCGCCTGCAGGAGCGCCTCTTGTTCCAACGCATGTTCATAGGCTTCGGCAAGGGTCTCACGGGGTCGGATGAGGAAGTAGACAATCAGCCCGGGCAACGTGAGGACCGCCACCATAAAGGTCGCCATAATCTGTACCACGATATCCCGGGTGCGGGCGCGAATATCCCGAAAGGTCCAGAGGACCATCCCCAGCCACAGGCTGGTGAAGAAAACCGCGGTGACCAACACAAGGATCGTCACCACCTGCGGCAGGATCTCGAGAAGTTGGTCAATGATCATGGTCCCACAGCTCCTTTAGACGCATCGCGACGGCGATGATGGTGGTTGAGCAAGATGTTATGTGCCTCACGCCAGGTCAGGCGCGGGCATTATACCATTGCCAATAGGGGAGGCAAGCTGATGAGCTATATCACCGTGAAAGAAATGCCGGTCGACGAACGCCCTCGAGAACGTCTGATGCGCGTCGGTCCTCAGGCTTTGTCCACCGCGGAGCTATTGGCCATCATCCTGCGCGTCGGTGTTGGGGGCGAGAACGTCCTGACGATGGCGCAACGGATTCTGGCGACCTATGAGGGACTTGGGGGCATTGCCCGCGCCGACTTCGCACAGCTCGCCGCCGAACACGGTCTTGGACCGGCAAAGACCGCTCAGATCCTGGCTGCGCTCGAGTTAGGCCGCCGGTTGATGGCGGAAAGCCCGGAGGAGCGCTGGCAGATCCGGGCGCCAAGCGATGCGGCCCATATCCTGATGCCAAAGCTCGGCTTCCAGGAGCAGGAGCACTTTGCCATCCTCTATCTGGACACGCGCAATCGCGTCTCCGATCAGGAAGTGCTCTATGTCGGCAGTCTCAACACCTCGCTGGTCCGGGTCGCCGAGGTCTTCCGCGGTGCCGTCAGGCGCAACTGTGCCGCCCTGATCGTCGCTCACAACCATCCATCAGGGGACCCCAATCCCTCACCGGAGGATGTCTCACTCACACGGCGCCTGGTGGACGCTGGCAAGCTGCTCGAGATCGACGTCTTAGATCACCTCGTGATCGGCCACAACCGTTACGTCAGCTTGCGCGAGCGCTCGCTCGGATTCGAGTCGGCGTAGCTGGGCCTGAGCGGATAGCGCACCCGAAAGACCGTCCCCTCCCCAGGGTGTGAGGTAAACGAGACCTCACCCTCCAGATAACGCTCCGTCAGCAGCTTGACGCTGTATGTCCCCAATCCGCGTCCACGCCCTTTGGTCGTGAACGAGCGCTGGAAGACCTGCCGCTGCACGGGTTCAGGCATGACCGTCTGGTTGTGCACCCAGAACTCGACCAGCTCCGCATCGGCGGGTGTCGTCCCGTCGTCCAGCAAGCGACACCCTACGGTAATCGTCGAACCGGGATCATCCGCCTCAAGGGCGTTACGGATCAGATTATCCAGGACACGACGCATTTTCACCGGATCCGTGATGAACGTCACGTCCTTAGTCTCGGGACTGACCCACAAGAGGTGGTCGTGGGTAAGATTACGGTCGAGGTAGGACTCGACGAGCTCCTTCAACAACTCGAGTGATCTCACCTCTCGGGGGCGCAGGACCAGTTCACGACTCTCCATATCTGTGAGATCGCGCTGAGCCTGGATCTCCTGGTTCAGCCGTTGTACGGCCTTCTGCGTCACCTGCAGCAGTCTCTTCCTATCTTCGCCACCGACCTCATCGATAAGGTCAACGGCTATACGCAGCTTCTGAACCGTGTTGAGAATATCGTGGAAGAAGATGCGCTCGAGCGCCTGACGGCGCTTCTCGTGGCTGATGTCGATCATCGTCAACACGGTGAAGGCATGTCCCTCAGCAGAGAAGGCGCGTGACGTGATCCGCAGGTCGAGGGCCGGAGGCGACTCCGTCGCCCCTCTCACAACGCGCAGTTCTTCGTCCAACACCGTCTGCTCCTCAGACTCAACGATGGCCCGCGCTGCCCCACAGTAATGGCAGAAGGGGGAGGTGCCACAGCCCCCCTCACCCACCTCCGCATAGACGCAGCCTAGGGCTTCACCCGGTCGCGCACCGATGAGGTCACGGCCCTCGTCGACCCCGACAAGGTCCGCCGCCGCCCGGTTAGCATAGACGATCTGCCGGTAATCGTTGACGATCATCACCGGAACGGACAGTGCCGTTAACGCTGCATCGAGAACCTCAAGGTCCGCGAAGTAGGCCGCGTGCCGGCGAAGCTCCTGCTTCGTCGCACGAGTCAATGAAGCCAACTCAACTGCCGACATCTCTCTCAGAGCTATGATGTCCCCCTTCCCCACACCCCGCATCCACCGGGACGATTGTCCCGCACCCTACGATGGATCCACGAGCCACTCAGGATGTGCACTCTGTACCTCGTCCCACATGTCACCGAAGATAGCCGGTGCATGGGGCGTCAACGCTCTCAACATCCATAGCGCCATCCGCCGGATCTCCCATTGTGCCTCCGGCGTGATCCGCAGCCGGAAGAAGTGGCGTAGTTCGCGGAAATTCATCGTCACCACGATACGTGTGGTCGCTGCGTTGGGGAGCACGAAACGGGCATCCTCCTTGCGTATGCCTCGCTCACGAAGCTTGCGGTAGGTCGCCTCGACCTGTCCGCGGAACGCATCCCAGATGGCGCCGGCCTCCTCGTCCTTGGCGATGGCGTCCGGAATGACAAACTCCGGCGCCGACATATCGACGTATCGTTGGCTCTCCTGGCTGTAG
>CAZYYC010000418.1:0-3476 GCA_964650935.1 uncultured Anaerolineales bacterium | reverse complement strand
CCGGAAGGGCAATCGAGACGATGGCCCTACACCCCGTCGAACACCTCTGTAGCGCAGGCCGCTCGGAAGCGGTGCTCCGGCTTGCGCTCCCAGCCTTTCCGTGGCACGATAGGAGCACGCAGCGCCCTGGGTTGACATGAAGGAGAGACATAATGACACCCAGCCATCTTGATGCCTACCACGCTTTGCTCGCCACACGCCGCGCCGCAGCCAAGCGCGATATGATCCTGATGGGCGTATTGAGCGTCATCGCCGTCGCCGTCCTGCTGGCCCTGAGCCTGCGGGCGCCAGCCCCATCGTCGCGACCCTCGCTCTGGATCATCGCGGTCGTCGCCCTCGCCTGGATCGTCGCCCAGACACAGGCCTACGTCCGCTGGCACGTCGCCAGGACCACGATGGAGATGATCGAGGCCCTCCAGCGCGACCGGCAGGCGCCCTAGACGAGTCCGGGGAACCTTCGCGCCACCGGCGGCGTCTCATCATGGTGCGGGCCAATCACCCGCCCCATAGTGTTGTCGTAGCCTTGGAGGTAGTGATGAACACCGCATACGGATCTTTCCTGCGACGGCGCGCCGCCGCTCTGAGTGTAGCCGCGCTCGTCGCGGCCCTGTCGCTGTCCTGCACGCTCTTCGCCACGCCCACGCCGATCGACTGGTCCACAGCGACCCCCTCGGCCCCCGTGGACGAGGTCACGGCGCCCGCGCCGACCGACACGGTCGCGCCCACCGCGACGCAGACCTCCGAGCTGCCGACCGCGACGCCCTCCGCCCCCCCTGCCCCACCAACCCCGACCACCACGGCGGCGCCCACGCCTGAGCCTCTTGAGCGCATCGCCTTCGCGTCCGGCGCCACCTACCACACCCTCGTGGGACGCCTGCAAGCCGGCGAGACCCGCCGCTATGTCCTCGGCATCGCCGCCGGGCAGCACGTGGAGATCAGCGCCACGCCCCACGAGGGCGACGACCTCACCTTCAGCCTCATCGGCGCGAACGACGGCGCCGCCGTCCATGCCGACGGCGAGCCCTTCT
This sequence comes from uncultured Anaerolineales bacterium, assembly GCA_964650935.1. Taxonomy (GTDB): domain Bacteria; phylum Chloroflexota; class Anaerolineae; order B4-G1; family SLSP01; genus PWVB01. Next base: position 2,448 of record CAZYYC010000418.1, on the reverse strand, counting down.
TCAAGGGGACCGTACCCTCGACCCAGGACTACGTGCTCACCCTCGTCAACCACGGCGCCGCCGTCGACTTTGGCCTGAGCCTCATGATCCCGATCCGCATCACCTTCGAGCCCGGCGAGATCACGACTCGGCTCCAGGCAACGCAGGACCCCGACAGTATGCGGGCTTACGTGATCCGCGCCGAGGCCCGCCAGATCATGACGGCGGAGGCGCGGGCGACCCAGGGCGAGGTCATCCTGATGGTCGTTGGCGTCGACGGCAACGTGCTGCAGAGCAGCCAGCCGCAGTCGGCCCGCTTCTCCGGCAACCTCAACACGACGCAGGACTACCTCATCCTCGTTCAATCGGCCCCCGACACCGAGGCCCACTACACGCTCGACGTCACCATCCCGCCGCTGGACAGCTCGCTGCCCGCCCCCGGCGCCGCGACGCGGATCAACTTCCCCGCCGGCGCCACCGTCCACGACGTCAACGGGCAACTGGGTAGCGGCGCGAGCCGTACCTATGTCCTGAGGGCCGACGAGGGGCAACTGATGGAGGTCACGCTCTGGCCCGCCTCCGGCGTGACCATGAGCATCGTCGGCGAGGACGGGCAGGTCCTGGCCTATCCGGGCCCCGGCTTCTTCCGCGGCGTGCTGCCGGCGACCCAGGACTACTTCCTGCGCGTGACGGCGGGCACCGAACCGGTCACCTACAACGTCACCGTGATGCTCCCCATTCGGGTCACCTTCAGCCCCGGCGCCACCTCGGCTGAGCAGACCGCCGAGCTGCTGCCCTTCACCAGCCGCTACTACGTCATCCGCGCCTTGGCGGGGCAGACGCTCACCGTCGAGACCGCAGCGACCCAGGGCCAGGTGATCCTCATCGTCTTCGGCGCCGACGGCACCGTGCTGCAGACCGACCACAGCGGTTCGGACACCTTCAGCGGGCTCCTGCCCACGACGCAGGACTACCTGGTCAGCGTGCGCTCGGTGGGCACCACGACGGCTCGGATCACGCTCCGCTTCATCGTCCCGCCGCGCTAGCTGTCCCTAGGATGCCGTGCCGTCGGTCCCGCGAAAGGTCAACCAGACCGTCACGGCGCCCAGGCCCACGAGCGCCGCACTGGTGAGAAAGGTGGCGGGGTACCCCCACCCCGCCGCCAACACCCCGCCGACCGAGGACATCACCATCGTCCCGAAGCCGCTGAAGAGGTTGGCCACGCCCGCCGCCAGTGAGCGCCACGACTCGGTCACCGACTCCTGGATCACCAGGCTCCACACCGAGCGCGCCATCGCCGCGAAGACGGTCATCACGATGAAACCGCCCGCGACCACCAGCCAATCACCGCTCAGGCCCATCAGCAGGATGCTCAGCGCCACGCCCGCCGCGCTCGCGGCGATCGTCCACACGCGCCCCCACCGGCGCACCAGCGCCGGGGTCACGAGCGGCGCCGGGATGCTGATCAGGTTCGACAGCGCGATCGTGGTCCCGATCTGCGCCGCCGAGATCGCCCACTGCTCATCCAGATAAACGCTGAAGAAGGTCCGCGCCGTGAACTCGCCGCCCACACGCAGCGCGCAGACCACGGCGATCGCGGCGAGGATGGCGACCGGCGCGCGGGCCGGCTGCGCAGGGCCACCGGCCCATGCGTGGAGCTCGTCGGCGCCGGGCACCGCCGCGCCGCCGCTCACCGTGACGCGCCCGGGCCGGTCATCCGGCAGCCGCTGTAGCCACCAGAAGACCGGCAGGTAGACCAGTATCCCCACCGCCAACGTCATCCCGTAGGGCCGCGCGTCGGCGAGCGAGCTGCCGAAGGGGCCGCCGAGCCCCGCGAAGAGCCCCGGCAGGAGGCCCCCCATCATCGCGCCCACCACGGCCCCCAGCGGGCGCAGCGCGATGATCAGCGCGAAGGCGTGCGGGCGCTCCTCAGCCGTCGTGACGGCGGTCATATAGGGTTGGCTGCTCACCATAAAGAGCGCCAGACCGGCGGAGGCCGCCAGCCGGACGGCGAGCACCCACGCCCCCTGAAGACCCGAGGGGACCAGATCGGAGATCGAGAGCAGCACCAGCCCCACCACCCACCCCAGCGAGCCCAGCATCATCGAGCGGCGCGCGCCGAGGCGCCGGCTCACCGCCGCGCCCGGGATGGAGGCCAGCGCATAGCCCAGGTTCGAGACCGCCGCCGAGGTGCCGACGAACTCCGGCCCATAGCCCATACGCACCTGGTAGAGATTCAGGACCGCATCCGAGAGCCCCGTCCACGTGAGCCCCTGCGCGACCGAAGCTCCGAGCACGATCCACGCCTCACGGCGCAGCTGTTTGACCGTGGCGAAATAGCTCATCCTAGGCGCCTAGCCTAGCCCGGATCGACCGCAGCGCAAGCCGCACTCGGTGCTGCGCGCTCGCAGGTGCCCTCAACAGCAAGCTTGCAGCCCCCTCGTCCGCGAGGGCCCCGTCCCGGGGCGT
>CAZYYC010000417.1:0-3477 GCA_964650935.1 uncultured Anaerolineales bacterium | reverse complement strand
CCTCGACTACGGTTCGCAGTACACACAATTGATCGCACGGCGCGTCCGCGAGCATGCCGTCTATGCCGAGATCCTGCCCTGGGATGTGGACTGGGAGCGGGTCGTGGCCCTACAGCCGGCGGGATTCATCCTGTCGGGCGGGCCCAACAGCGTCTATGACGAGGGTGCGCCCACACTGCCGGACGCTCTTCTTGAGACCGGGGTGCCCATCCTAGGCATTTGTTACGGGATGCAGCTCTTGGTCCATCACTTGGGAGGCAAGGTGGTCCCGGGGACGGCGCGTGAGTATGGCCCGGCGGTCGTGGACGTTCAGCAGCCGGGGGGGATCCTATCCACGCTCTCCGGATCGCAGACGGTCTGGATGAGCCATGGGGATCGGGTCGAGGCTTTGCCTCCTGGCTTTGACGTGCAGGCACGCAGTGAGAACGGGATTGTCGCTGCCATCGGTGATGCGGCGCGCCGGATCTATGGCACGCAGTTTCATCCCGAAGTGCATCACACGCCCCGCGGCTCGGAGGTGTTGCGGCAGTTTGTGCGCGAGATCTGCGGCTGCCATGGGCTGTGGACGCCGGCTGCTTTCATCGAGCACGCCATTGGGCGTGTGAGGGCGCAGGTCGGAGACGGGGGCGTGGTGTTGGGACTGAGCGGCGGGGTGGACAGCGCTGTGGTCGCGGCGCTATTGCATCGAGCGGTAGGGGATCAGCTCACGTGCATCTTCGTCGACACCGGCTTGATGCGGCGCGACGAGGCGCGGCAAGTGGAGCATACCTTCCAAGAGGCGCTCGGCATTCGCCTGGTCTTGGTCGATGCCGCGGAGCGCTTTTTCGATGCGCTGTCCGGCGTGACCGACCCGGAGACCAAACGCCGCATCATCGGCGAGCAGTTCATCCGCGTCTTCGAGGAGCAGGCACGGAGCTTGAAGGACGTGCGTTTCCTAGCCCAGGGCACGATCTATCCTGATGTGATCGAGAGTGCCGGCAAGGGCTCGGCGCAACGCATCAAGGCCCACCACAATGTGGGTGGGTTACCGGAGGATATGCAGTTGGCGTTGGTTGAACCGCTGCGCGATCTCTTTAAGGATGAGGTGCGCCAGGTCGGGCTGGCCCTGGGACTACCGGAGAAGCTGGTCTGGCGTCATCCCTTCCCCGGCCCGGGCCTCGGCGTGCGCATCCTGGGCGAGGTGACGCCCGAGCGCGTCGCCACCTTGCAGGCGGCGGATGCGATCTTCCTGGAGGCGCTGTGGGATGCGGGGTTGTACCGCCAGGCTTCGCAGGCTTTCGCCGTGCTGCTGCCCGTGCGTAGCGTGGGTGTGATGGGAGATGGGCGTACTTATGCCAATGTGGTGGCGCTGCGAGCCGTCACGACCGAGGACTTTATGACGGCGGATTGGGCGCGGTTGCCCTATGATTTGTTGGGCCGGGTGGCCAATCGAATCGTCAATGAGGTACCTGGGGTCAACCGGGTGGTCTACGACGTCAGCAGCAAGCCTCCCGCGACGATCGAGTGGGAGTAGGCATCAGCCACGTCGTTGTCACAGATACCGAGCCGCGCGACCTTAACAGCGTGTTAACAGGCCTGTGACCTGCATGGGGTAGAATGGTGCACGATAACGTTGGAGTTAGGCGCGTAGACTATGGATAAGGTGACCGGCGCGAGGGAGGCTATGCCCGCGCACGATGGTGCCGCCCGAGTGGCGGATGTCACCAAGAAGAGCGCCGGGTGGCGCTGTGGACTCAGGCCTGGAGACCGCCTTCTGGCCATCAATGGGCAACCGTTACGCGACGCCATCGATGTTCAGATCTACGGCGGCGAACCTCGTGTCGTGCTTGACTATGAACGCGAGGGCGAATCCAAGACCTGCACCGTCCGCCGTCGGTACGGCGAGCCGCTGGGGATCAGCTTCTGCGAGGATCTCTTTGATGGGCCGCCGCGGGTGTGTCGCAACCGTTGTACGTTCTGCTTTGTGGCCCAGATGGCACCGGGGCTTCGGGCGCCGCTCTACATCAAGGACGACGACTACCGGCTCTCCTTCCTCCACGGCAACTACATCACTCTCACGAACCTGAGCCCTGCAGATTGGCAGCGTATTGAGGAGCAGTATCTGAGCCCACTTTACGTCTCGGTTCACGCGACCGAGCCCGATGTGCGTGTGAACCTGATGCGCAATCCGCGTGCCGGCACCATTCTCGAGGATCTACAACGGTTGGTGGACCTGGGTATCGAGCTGCACACGCAAGCTGTGTTGGTGCCGGGGCTCAACGATGGGGCGCATCTGGATCGAACCCTTGCTGACTTGGCGGCTTTGTACCCAGCGGTTAGGGACCTGTCGATCGTGCCCGTGGGCCTTACGCAGTGGCATGATCCATCGTTGCGTCCATACCATGATGCTGAAGCCGCGGAGGTCTTGCGCCTCTTGAACGCCTGGCAGGCCAGGCTCCTGAGTGACCTTGGCGTTCGGTTCGTCTATCCTTCCGATGAGTGGTATCTGCGCGGGGGTGTCTCGGTTCCTGCGGAGGAGGCCTACGATGGTCTGCTCCCGGCAATGGTGGAGAACGGTGTGGGGTTGGTGCGCCGTTTCCTGAATGGACAGGCGCGACTGTTGAGGGACCTTGCCGATCTGGGGGAGGATCAAACGTGGATCACCGGCGAGCTCTTCGCGCCCGTGTTGCGGGACGTCGCGTGCAGCTTCGTCGACCAGACGGCTTTGGAGGTCGAGGTGCTACCTGTGACGAATCGCTTCTTTGGTGCGACCGTCACGGTAGCGGGGCTCCTGACGGTCGAAGATGTTGTCGGAGCTCTGAAGGATCGTGGAACTGGGGGGGCGATTGTCCTGCCTGGAGAGATCTTCCGCGGCCCGGAAGGTCGGTCGCTGGATGGATATCTGCCGGAAGATGTGGCGCGCGCCACCGACCGCAAGGTGTATGTCATCGCCCAACATGGATCCTCGGCTCACTTCACGCTATCGGACGTTGTACTATAATGAGGTCAGCAGAATGGGAGGGTAGACTCGTATGACTCAGATGAGCACGCAGCTTTCGACTAATCTCCGCAGTTGGTTCTCTGGGCGTCGCTGGCGTCATATCCGTGAGGGATTGAACGCCTATCTCTTTGTCCTTCCCGCTTTCCTGATCATCGGTACATTCGGTCTCTTTCCTCTTGTCTTTTCTGTCTACGTGAGTATGCATCGCTGGCGCATCATCCCGGGCCCCTACTTGGGGCTCGAGAACTTTGTACGGGCCATCCATAACCTGGCGTATGTGGTGGGGCTGTGGTTGCCGATCATCCTTGGCTACCTTGCCGTCAGGATGGTGGTCAAGATCAACCGTGAGGCCAAGGAACATGGTGATGAGCCGTGGCTCTGGGCACTGCCTGCTGTGATCACGGCAGGGGGTATCTACCAGTTTCTGGTCTTTGCTGTACGGCTCTTCCCCGAGGTGCTTGACATCGCCGAGAAGGTCAAGGGTATCCAGCGAACGC
>CAZYYC010000416.1:0-3481 GCA_964650935.1 uncultured Anaerolineales bacterium | reverse complement strand
CAGCTCCAGAAGATGATTGTACGGGAAGTCTTCCGCGCCCTCCACATAGTCAGCGATTCGGGCCATCATCTGTACCGTTTCAACCGGATACTTGCCGATCGACGTCTCGCCCGAGAGCATCACGGCATCGCTGCCATCCAGAATCGCGTTGGCCACGTCAGAGGCTTCTGCCCGGGTCGGGCGCGGCAGATCAACCATCGACTGCAGCATCTGGGTCGCCGTGATGACGGGCTTGCCCAGCGAGTTACACAGGTGAATCATATGCTTCTGGACGAGCGGGACGCGTTCGGGAGCGATCTCTACACCCAGGTCACCGCGCGCCACCATCAGGCCGTCGGAGATGCGGACGATGGCTTCGAGGTCGTCGAGGGCCTCGGGTTTTTCGATCTTGGCGACCAGTCCCGGGATCTGGTGCGGATCTTCACCAACATGCCGAGCCATTGGACCATCGATGTGCGCGAGCAGGTAATCGCGCAGTGTCTGGACATCGGCGGCCCGTCGGACGAAGGAGAGGGCGAGGTAGTCCAGATTCAGCTCCAGGGCTGTCAGGGCGTCTTCCTGATCCTTCTCGGTTAACGCCTCGATATGGAGGTTGACACCGGGCAGATTGACCCCCTTGTGTGAGGTGAGCAGACCACCGACCACCACCCGGCAGGTCAGGCAGTTGGGCACTACCGCCGTCGCGACGAGTTCCAGGGCGCCATCGTCCAGCAGCAGTCGATCGCCTGGTTTGACGTCCTCGATGATCTCGGGGTGCGGGAAGGGGATCTCGCGCTGCGACGCTCCTGTAGGCTCGACTGTCAAGGTCACTTCATCGTCCTTGACGAGCAGCATGCCCACCGCCGGCAGCTTGCCGATTCTGATCTTGGGGCCTTGCAGATCGCCCATCAATGCGACGTGCCGGCCTTCTTCGTTCGCGACTTTCCGAACCATCTCCGCCGTGCGGCGCTTCTCGTCGGTGGTGCCGTGGGAGAAGTTGAGCCGGGCTACGGTCATCCCCGCCCTGACCATCGCGCGGAGCACGTCGGGGTCTTCTGTTGCCGGACCGAGTGTACAGACGATCTTGGTTAGGGGCATAGCCGACTCCTTGTGGCTCTTGATCGTGTGCGACAATCCTTAAGATCACTGAGATTGTACTGCTGAGTCGCACCTTGTCCATGTGACGTGGTGCATACGTGCAGTGTCTCTGACTTGCCCCCGCGTAGAGTCCGAATACCATGACATTGTGGCATGGTTGTGACATAGTTGTGGCATAGTGTGGAGTTCGCTCACTAGGGGGAACCGACGATGATGACGCAGGCTCTACAGGGCGTTGTCCCTATCCTTCTGACGCCGTTCGACGCTCAGGAACGCGTTGATGTGGATAGCCTTCAGAGCTTGGTGGACTTTCAGGTGGCAGCCGGTGTTCGCGGCGTAGGGATCGCTTTGGGCAGTGAGGTGATGAAGCTCACCGAGGCCGAGAGAGGTCTTGTGACTTGGACGGTCGCGGATCGTGTCGCCGGACGTGTGCCGTTGGTGGTGAATACGGGTGGGGAGAGCACCTTCGTGACGGTGATCAACAGTCGGGAGGCTCAAGCTAACGGTGCGGATGCGGTGATGATCATCCCGCCGGCACCCGAGGCGGGCGCGGAGGCGTGGATCGATACCTATCGCGCCGTGGACAAGGCCGTTGATCTGCCCATCTTCATCCAGGATGTCTCGCAGCCTCACGTTGCAGCGAACGTCGCTAAGCGCATAGCTGAGGCGTGCCCGAACGTGCGCTACATCAAGGTGGAAAGCCATCCGACGCCGGCGATGGTGGCGGAGGCGGTGGTCGTCGCCGGTGACCTTCTGACGGTCTTCGGCGGTGCGGGAGGACGCTACATCATCGAGGAGCTACGCCGCAGTTCCCAAGGCACGATGCCCGGCTGTAGCTGTCCCGAGGCTTTCGTTGCCCTGTGGGAGAGCTATCGCGCGGGTGATGAAGCTCAGGCGTGGCGCATCTTCTACGAGCGGATCGAGCCGATCAATCGCCTAGCCGGCCAAGGATGGGGGGCGTTCTACGGCGTCCACAAGGAGATTCTGAGACGGCGGGGCATCATCCGGACCAGTGTGGTGCGTGGGCCGGTGAGGCCCCTGGATGAAGGCCTGCGACGTGATCTGCAGCTGGTCTTCGATGAGCTCTATGGATAGCTTTCACACGCCTCTTCCCGATGCCGACAGCTGTCCCTCGGCCCGACCTACGATCGGGATCGTGATGCGGGGCTTTCGCCGCCCTGACTACGATATCTGGCTGAGTGCGACAGAGGCGGCGCGGGCGGCACACATGAATGTTGTCACCTTCGTGGGCGAAGCCCTGAAGTCCCCGGTGGGATTTGAGGAGCAGGCCAATGCGATCTACGACCTGATCAGCGCCGAGCGTCTCGACGGCATCCTGCTGTTGACCAGTGGATTGGGGCTCTATGTCGGCCTTGAGGGGATGCAGACCTTCTGCAGGCAGCTTGAGGGCCTCCCCATTGTGAGCCTTCAGATGCGGATGCCGGGTGTGCCGAGCTTGTTGGTCGACAGCTATCGGGGGATGCGCGAGGTGGTCGATCACCTGATTGAGGGCCACGGCTACCGGCGTATTGCCTTCCTGCGTGGTCCGTTGACCCACCGCGGTGCGCGCGAGCGCTACCGGGCCTACGTCGAGGCCCTTGAGGATCACGGACTCCCCCTTGATCCAAGCCTTGTCACACCACCCAGTGAGTCCTGGGATAATCGCGTTGCGATCGGGCGGTTTCTGGCCGGCTTTGGCGGCGCACTCCTCCAACGCGTCGATGCCATCGTCGGCACAAGCTCAAACCTGGCGCATCAGGCGCTGGACTGGCTCCACACGCACGGTTACCATGTGCCCGAGCAGATCGCCCTTACCGGGTTCGATAACTTTCCTCACTTGGCCGGTCTTATCCCTTCGATGACGACCACCCATGTGCCCTTTGATGAAGTGGGGCGGCAGGCGGTTGACTTACTGTTGAGACAGATGCGTGGCGACTCGGTCCCCCTGGAGCTCGACGTGCCGGCCCGTCTGGTCATCCGCGAGTCATGTGGTTGCCAAAGCGGCATGGTGGCGCGGGCTTCCGTCTTCGACGGGCTGGTGCCGAGGTTTTCCGCTGATCCGGATCGTTCAGCCGTTTCGATAGGGGACGTTGGTGCCGCGCTGCTCGCTCGGCGCGATGCGGTGGTGAGCGACATGATCGCGGCGATTGGCTCACGCGACGGTTCCGTCGAGCTGCTACCCGACGCCCGCGCCTCCGAAACATGGGCGAGCGAGCTGTTTGATTGTCTTGTCGGCGACCTAACACAGGATGGCTCTGCGCAGTTCCTGGTCTGCCTTCGTCGGACATTGCAGACGCTGTTGAGGGACGGTCGGAACATCGACGCTTTCCATGACGTGCTCTCCGTTCTGCGGCGGGCCGCGCTTGCCCATGGAATGGAGATGCTGAGCACGGCATCGATGGAG
>CAZYYC010000415.1:0-3486 GCA_964650935.1 uncultured Anaerolineales bacterium | reverse complement strand
CCCCGCAGCTCACGCTTCCCCAGAGGGAGGAGGACGTGCTACCGGATCGCCTTCTCCGTCTGCTTGTCGAAGACGTGGATGCGGCTCATATCGAACGCTGCCGCCTTGGTCATGCCCACCGAGACCTTCGTCCGCGGGTCGAAGCGTCCCATAAACTCGCTGTGCGGCGAGGCGAAGAAGACGTTGACCTCGTTGCCCATCAGCTCGGTGATCTCCACCTTGGCCTCCACCAGCGCAGGGGTGATCCCGGGCGGCGGGTACTCCGGATCGTGGATGTGCTCGGGCCGCAGCCCCATCACGACCTCCTTGCCCAAGAAGGGCTTGAAGGCGCTGTTGTGGGCGTCGGGAATCGCCACGCGGAAGTCCTTGCAGTCGGCGTACATCGTCCCGTCCTCGCTGATCAGCGCGGCATCGAAGAAGTTCATCGCCGGGCTGCCCATGAAGCCGGCCACGAAGACGTTGTTGGGCATGTCGTAGAGTCGCTGCGGCGTATCCACCTGTTGGAGCACACCATCGCGCAGCACCGCGATCCGCGTGCCCATCGTCATCGCCTCCACCTGGTCGTGGGTCACGTAGATAAAGGTGGTGCCCAGCCGCTGGTGCAGTTTCGAGATTTCGGCACGGGCCTGCACACGCAGCTTCGCGTCGAGGTTCGAGAGCGGCTCATCCATCAGAAAGACGTTGGGCTCACGGACGATGGCGCGGCCCACCGCCACACGCTGCCGCTGACCACCGGAGAGCTGCTTCGGCTTGCGGTCGAGCAGGTGCTCGATACCGAGAAGCCCGGCGGACTCCTTCACGCGGCGGTCGATCTCCTGCTTGGGGACTTTGCGCAGCTTGAGTCCGAAGGCCATGTTGTCGTAGACCGTCATGTGCGGATAGAGCGCATAGTTCTGAAAGACCATCGCGATGTCGCGATCCTTGGGCGGTACATCGTTGACCAGCCGGTCGCCGATGTAGATCTCGCCCTCATCGACCTCCTCGAGCCCCGCCAGCATGCGCAAGCTGGTGCTCTTACCGCATCCCGACGGGCCGACGAAGACGAGGAACTCTTTGTCGGCGATCTCGATGCTCATATCGCTCACCGCGATGATGTCGCTGAAGCGCTTCGTCACGTGTCGGTAACTCACACTTGCCATGATGAACTCCTTTCGCTGTTGACCCCTCTACACGAGGGGGTGTTGCTTAAGTCAAGACCACCCGGATTCCTAACTCGCTCAGCTCCCATAGCGGGAGGTTGTCGGCTTCGCGTCCTGTGATCAGCACGTCGACCTCGCCCGCGGGCGCCACGAAGAGCGCACCTGCCCGGCCCAGCCGCTCGGGAGGCATCAACACCACCGTCTGTGCCCCCAGCGTGAAGAGCCCGCGCGCCATCGTTGCGGTCTCGCGGTCGTCGTGAGTCAGGCCGCGCTCGGCGTCGAGCCCGCCACCCTCCAGCAGGACCACATCAGCACGGATCCGGCGCAGCGCGTCGGCATCGCCGAAGATCTCGAAGCCCTCGCCTACCTGACCGCCGATGATGTGTAGCGTGTGCCGGCCCTGCCGGGCGAGCTGCCACGCCGCATCGAGCGCGTTGGTGATGACCGTAAGGTGCGCGTGCGCGCGTAGGAAGGGCACCACCTCGCTGGTCAGTGCGCCCGGCCCGAGAAAGACCACGCTGCCCTCGGGAATGGCGCGTGCCGCCGCCTCGGCGATACGCCGCGTCACCCCGCCGGCGACCTCGCGAACCTCCGGGCCCTCGCGAAGCATCGCGCCGCCATGCACCCGGCGCAGCCTGCCCTGTTGATCCAGCGCCGCCAAATCGCGGCGGATGGTCACCGGGTCCACGCTCAGCGCTGTGGCGAGTGCGGAAACGCGCACCACGCCCTCGGCGCGCAACCGGTCCATGATCCGTTCGTGGCGTTGGCTCTTGAGCATAGGGTCTCATCCGACACTTCTATGATAGCATCGAATGGACCGTGTGTCCATATGCGTGCGAAGAAGCGTGCGGAATCGTGCGAGGGCGTGCTATTTCGGACCTTCCCGCTGGGAGATCTCCCGATCAGGAGATAGGCCGGCCTCTCGGTTGGAGAGACGGGAAGAGAAGCTACCTCAGAAGCGGACCGCTACGGTACGTAGGTGCCCCGTCTCCCCGGCAGCGAGAGGATGTGCTCTCCCCCCTCGTCGAGGGGGGAGAGCATCTGTCGGTTAGTCGTCTGTCGCGTGTCGTAGCACGGGATTACGGGCAGCGCCGACTTCATCCAGGCGCTTGACCGGTGCGGTGTGGGGGGCGTCGTGAAGGAGGTCGGGGTTAGTCTGTGCCTCTTCGGCGATCTCGAGCAGGGCGTCGGCGTAGTCGTCGACCGAGGCCAGGCTCTCCGTCTCGGTGGGTTCGATCATCAGGGCGTCGTGGACGATGAGGGGGAAGTACATGGTAGGGGGGTGGACGCCGTAGTCGATGAGGCGCTTGGAGACGTCGAGCGCGCTGATGTCGGTGCCGCGGAAGCGGCCCTCGGCGACGAACTCGTGCATGCAAAGGCGATCGAAGGGGATGTGGTAGGTGTCGCGCACGCGGGCGCGAAGGTAATTCGCGTTGAGGACGGCGTGCTCGGCGACGCTGCGTAGCCCCTCCGCGCCGTGCATGCGGATGTAGGTGTAGGCGCGAACGAGGATGCCGAAATGACCCCAGAAGCTGCGGATAGGGCCGATGGTGCGACTGGGATGCGCGAGATGGTAGGTCGGCCTACCGTCCTCGTCGGGCGTCATGGCCACGACGGGGTCGGGTAGGAAGTCGACGAGGTGCTCGGCAACGCCGACGGCACCGGCACCCGGGCCGCCACCGCCGTGCGGGGTGCTGAAGGTCTTGTGCAGATTGTAGTGGAGCACGTCAATGCCGATGTCGCCCGGGCGCATCACGCCGAGCAGCGCGTTCATGTTGGCGCCGTCGCCGTAGACGAGGCCGCCGCAGCTGTGGACGATGTCGACAATCTCCTCAATCTGCTCCTCGAAGAGGCCCAGGGTGTTGGGGTTGGTGATCATCAGCCCGACGATGCGCTCGCAGATGCCGCTGCGAAGCGCGTCGAGGTCGACGTTGCCGCGGTCATCAGAGGGCAGTTGGACCACGCGCAGGCCACTCATAGCGGTGGTGGCGGGGTTGGTGCCGTGGGCCGAGTCGGGGACGAGGATCGTGTCGCGGGCCGTGTCGCCGCGAGCCAGGTGGTAAGCGCGCATGATGAGCACGCCCACCAGCTCGCCGTGCGCGCCCGCCGCGGGCTGCAGTGTGACGCCCGCGAAGCCGCCGATCTCCGCGAGGTAGGCTTGCAGCTCGTACATGAGCTGCAGCGCGCCCTGAGCGAGTGCCTCGGGCTGGTGGGGATGGGCGCCGCCGAAGCCTGCCATCCGCGCGGCAACCTCGTTGACCTTGGGGTTGTACTTCATCGTGCAGGAGCCCAAGGGGTAGATGCCCTTGTCGATGGCGTAGTTGAGTTGTGAGAGGCGCAGGAAGTG
>CAZYYC010000414.1:0-3489 GCA_964650935.1 uncultured Anaerolineales bacterium | reverse complement strand
GCGGGCGCCAGCAGGTAGAAGTGCCCGCCGCCGGCGTAGATCAGGTTGGTGGGGGGGAGTTCGAGCTGCCGGAGGACGTAGCGCGCCACGGCCTCGGTGAGGGCCTGCAGGTAGAAGGAGCGCCCGCGCAGCCCCTTGGCGGCGCCGCGCGCGGTTACGGTGTAGATGAAGCTCTGCACGCCCGAGACATCGCCGCCCACCAGCAACACCAGCGGCTCGTCGCCTTTGGGTTGCGGGAGCAGCCTGTCGAGCTGCTCGTCATCCAGCTCGGTGAGGCACGCCGCCAGCGCTGCGGTCGCGCGGCTGTGATCGAAGAGCGAGACATCCGGGGTGGCGTAGTAGTAGGCGCCCGGCACACACCATGCGGCGCGCTGCAGGGCGTAGTAAAGCCCCACGACGTAGGTGGGAAGATCGTCATCGGGCAGCGCTCTTGCCTCCGCGAGGAAGCCCTCCCAGAGCGCCGCGTAGCCCGTGACCTCTTCGCTGGTCGCCACGGGATCGTCCGGCATCAGCACCGCCTCGTCCAGCGCCAGCGGCTTGAGGGGCCACACCTGCTTCGAAGGCCGTTGTCCCTCGAGCGCCATCCGGCCGAGGATCGCGACAAGCTGCTTGGTGCCGCCGGCCTCCGATTCGTCGCGCTCGGCCGCTGAGAGGCGATCGGCCAGGGCAATCACGCGGTTGCGCCGGCCTGCCAGCGGATGCTCGTGGTGGCCCGCCACGGCGTAGAGCTCGCCGCGCCACCGCTCGGGCACCACCTGGTGGACGAACTCGGCGCCAACCTCGGTGTGTTTGCCCTTCATCCAGCCGGCACGCTGCGCCAGCTTGCCGATGTCGTGGAGCAGTCCGGCCAGAGCGGCGAACCAGCGTGCCTCTTCACGTTCCGTCATTGCATTGTCCATGAACCTCCTCCTCAGAAACCATAGCATCGTCGGGCGGTGACGTGGCGGCTTCGCGCACGACCCCGAAGTGGCCGCCGCGGCTGCCCTCGCTGACGATCACGACGCGCAGAGGCAGTTCCTCCCCGCATGTGCTGCAGATCACGATGGCGTGGTCGATTGATGCCGTGCAGATGGGACAGCGATCCATAGGCTACCTCCGGTTAGCGCTCAAGGTACGCCTATCCTACACGATCCGCCGCGCCCCGCATCGGGGAATCGCCCCAATCGAAGATAGGGGGGCCCCCCTATTCCTTGACCTCCTGTTGCTCAAGAGCGAAGTAGGTGGCGAGCAGCGATGTTAAGGTGTGCCGATCCGCCCGTGTCAATCCAAAGGCGCGGCGCGCCTTGGCGTAGGCCGAGGAGAGATGGTGCTCCACGGTCTTGGGGCTGCGATAGGTCCTGGCGGCGAGCTCCTGGTTGGTGAGCCCCTGGCGCACCATCAACGAGACCACCTCCCGCTCGGCTGCTGAGAGCGCCTGCCGGACGAAGTCGCGCGCGACGCGCACAGCGTCCGCCTCGCGCAGCTGCTCTTGTCGCGTGAGCGCATCGAAGGGATCGTCGCTGAGCGCCAGGTCGGTGAGCACCGGGCTGATCTGCGACCAGCGCAACACCGGGATACGAATCAGCGCTGCCTCTCCGGGCTCGGGGTGCAGGGCAGCCCGAGCGATCAGGTCGGGCGTTGAGGTGATGTGCCAAACGCCATCCTCGGGGTCGAAGAGCAGTTGCGCCGCGGCCATCCCGTAGACGCCCAGGATCTTCCGACCTCCAGCGATCGACAGATGTACCCGTGACGACGCCTGTTTGGCGTCCTTGATCGTGCGGTAGAGCACGCGAAAGGCCTCGCGAGCTGCCGGGACGCTGTCCACGTCGTCGTAGGGCGCCCCCTCGGGGTCGCAGAGGCAGATGGGAGAGAGGCGCATCATCGGGTAGCGGCTGCGGGCCTCGCCTGCCAGGCAGGCCACGGCGCGCCGCGTCTCAGCCCGCCCTAACGAGGTATGCAACAGGATCGTCTGCACGATCCGCTCGCCCCGCTGGGCGAGCAGGTCGAGGGCGATGGTGACCAGCTGCGGCTTGGAGCTGATCGGAGCAATAAGGATGCCGGGCGGCGTGCTTCGTGCAGAGATCACACACCCCCCTCCGCCCGCCGCGCTTGGCCCAGACCCATCGTCGTCTGGTACCCGACGCCGGCGTAGAAGGCGAAGTCGGTCAGCAGTTGCAGCACGCCCAGCCAGTAGCGGTCGCCGCTGAAGGCGGTGAAGCTGCAGCGTCCGGTGAAGCCGATCTGCGTCGAGCCGCCGCGGCTGCGCTGGGCCTGGGTCGCGAGCCGGTAGCGGCTCACGCTCACGCACTCCGCGGCGAAGCGGCGCATCTCGTCGGCGAGCCCCACGCCGGCAAAGGCGTTCCACCGGTCGACCAGGCTGCCGTAGACGAGCTCGGGCAACGGCAGCGGGACGACGCGCCCCCCCGAACGAAAGGCGGTCGGCGAGACGAAGTCGAGGGTTGCCTGCCGCGCAGCGCTCTCGCCGGGCAGCAGGTGCGCCGCCGCGAGGGTCTCATAGCCGGCCTCGCCCGCCCAGGGATGGACCGCCGGGTCGAGCGTGGCGCCGGTGACGGCGAGCTGCGCCTCCAGGATCTGCAGGGCCGGGGGTGGGGCGGCGGCGAGAGCCTGCAGGCGATCGGAGATGGCGTCCTCGAGCCCGGTGACGCGGATGAAGAGCGCACGCTCGGGCGCCAGGCGCTGGGTGCGGCCCGTGGCCTGCCCGCCGACCAGTGTTGAGCAGGTGAAGGGGCGCGGTCCGTCGGCATCGTGGAGCGCCGCGGCAAGCTCCGCGTCGCGCTCGGCGAGCAGCGCCAGGAAGGCGGCGTGGACCGCGGGCCCCACATCGCGGGGGATCGTGACCGGCGCCTCCACCGCCAGCGACAGCACCAGGCTTGTGAGCATTCGGGCACCTCCTGCAGCGGAGTATAGATCATCGTGCGGAAGGTGCAAATGATGCAGAGGGGAGGAGGGGGAATTGCGGATTGCGGATTGCGGATTGGGGATTGCGGATGGGTCAGGTGCATCGGCGGGGGGCGCCGGGGCAGATGGGGCGCCGACTCAGGTGGTCGGGCGGATCAGCCGGCGGGTGACGATGTGAGCGACGCGTGTCGGGGCCATCGCCAGGAGCATCGGGATGACGTGCACCGCGAAGGCTCTGCTGCGTGGCTCGAGCTCCTCTTGGTCCAACCGTGCCTCCCCTTGACTCCGGCAATCCGCTTCCCGCAATTCCGCATCACTGAGCCGGATGTGCGCCCGCGGGTCGGAACTCTGCCAATCCGCAATCCGAAATCGGCAATCGGCAATTCTGCCGTGGGTCTTAATGCCCTTGCGGGCATTTCCTTCTTTCTGACCTTTAGAGGTGGACGGCCTACCTGAAATGGTAGTGTTGGAGTCTTAATGCCCTTGCGGGCATTTCCTTCTTTCTGACTGCATCTGGAAGGACGCCTGGGTCTTCGAGCTATCAGCGGAGTCTTAATGCCCTTGCGGGCATTTCCGTCTTTCTGACCTGGT
>CAZYYC010000413.1:0-3491 GCA_964650935.1 uncultured Anaerolineales bacterium | reverse complement strand
CGCCACATCGCCCTCACCGAGCTTGCCCAGATCCACGCCGGCGATGACCTCGCCCGCCGCGACCAAGAGCAGCCGGTCACCAAAGAGGAAGCCCAGCGGTCCCTGGCCTGTCTCGGCGGTCAGAACCTTCTCAATGTGGTAGGAGACCGTCTCCAGACGGCTTAGGCGGTTGACGCTGCGGACCACCGTCGTCGGGCTGGGGTAGATCGTCGGCGTCGGCTCAGGCACCAGACGGCTCACCGGGGAGGCAGCCTCAGGGGCGGGCAGCGGCACACGCAGGCGCAGGACCAACCACGTGCCGACCCCCACGATGGCGATCACCGCGAGTGACAGTATCACACGTCCCAGCTTGTCCATCTTCACCCCCACGGTTCGCGTATCCTAAGGATCGACCCCAAGCATACTACCGAACCCCGCTTCCGTCAATCGCCCACAGACTCTCCCATTGCGCCATCGTCCTCACCGCGCTACAGCAACCCCGCAACCTCATGCGCCCTGGCTCCGTAGACATGGCATAGACCAACGATAGAAGGAGAACACCCGATGACAACGGCACAACACAGACGCGCGCTCTATGTCCTGATCGCCCTCCTCGCCCTAACTGCGACCCTCGGCTGCTCCATCAGCAGCTTCGGACTGGAGCGCGTGAGCGTGGGCGCCCTACGTTCAGAATCCACCTCCGTCGAACGCGAGGACGCCGAACATGTCCGTGCGACGATCAGTATGGGGGCCGGCGAGCTTGACGTCCGTCGCGGCACGGACGCCCTGATGGCTGCGGACTTCACCTACAACGTCGCCGCGTGGCGCCCTGAGGTATCCTACTCCGTCGCCGACGGACAGGGACGGCTGACAGTCCGCCAGCCGAACACCGAGCAGATCTCCATCCGCGGGAGCACCCGGCAGGAGTGGGACATCCGCCTCAACGACGAGGTCCCGCTCGATCTGCGCATCGAAGCCGGCGCGGGACGCCAAGAGCTCGATCTGGCAGGGCTACAGCTCACGACGCTCGACGTCAAGCTCGGCGCCGGTAGCGCCACCGTCAACGTGAGCGACAACGCGCTCCTCACCCGGCTGGATCTGGATATGGGGGCCGGGGACGTCGAGATCGATCTCGATGGCCCTTGGGCGCAGGACGCCGACATCCGCATCCAGGGCGGGGTCGGCGAGGTGACGCTCCGCCTGCCGCGTGACACCGGCGTGCGCGTGACCGTCACCCGCGGCATCGGTGAGGTCAATACCACCGACCTCCGCCGCGACGGCAGCAACGTCTACGTCAATGCGGCCTACGGTGAGAGCGACGTCACCCTGGACGTCAACATCCGTGCCGGGGTTGGGCGCGTCACACTCGACGTCAGCAACTAGACCGCCAAGTCCGAGGGCGGGGACCATCTCCCCGCCCTCCACAGCCCTCCACCATCGACGGGCCGACGCTAGCGGATCGCCACCTCGGCAACCATCACCCCCTCGTTCCACACGATCGCCTCGCCTCGGGAGCTCGCCAGAAGCACCTCGTCGAGCTCAACAGACCCGCGGCCCACCCCAATCGTCCGAAAGCGGATGCGGGCCAAGGATCCGTCACCGCTTGCCCCCTGCGTGGGCGGCATCTGCGCCACCGCATAATCGATCCGCCCCGTCGTCGGATCGACTTGATTCTGCGCTGTGAAGCGCACGGTCAGTAAGCTGCCGTCCCGCACCTTCTCTGCCGCCTCATCGCGCGCATCGATCACCTCGAGCGTCAGCGGATCGTAGCGCAGGTGCAGCTCCGCGCCATACAAGTCCTCAACCCCGGTGGCGACGACCTCCACCTCGAAGATCTCACCCAGCTCCGCCTCGGACGGCACGCCCACCAGCGAGATCACGGCACCCTCGTCGCCGCCCGACGATGGCGTCGGCGGCGACGGCGTCGTCACTGCCGGATCCGGCGCCCCCCCACATCCCACCACGCCCAGGAGCACCACGCTGCACAATCCAAGAATCCACAGCCGGCCACGACCTCTCACCCATCCCTCCTCGAACCCGTCCACATGCCCTCGCCGATCCACACGACCAGGGCGAACAACAGCATATGGACAAACGCTAGATCAATCACGAAGTAGAACGCATCCACGAGCCCGTGCGCCAACGCGCCCACCATCGAGGCCATCACCCCGATCGCCAACGCGCGCATCTCAGGCGCCGCGAATCGCCGCAGCGGCAGCACACGTCGCCAGAAGGCCACCTGCAATCCCACCAGAGCCGTCAGCCCCGCCAGCCCGACGCGCGCCGCGAACTCCAGCGCCACGTTGTGCGGATGCGACAGGTTGAACTCCTCCCACGCTGTCGGCAGCACGTACCGCGTTCGATAGGCGTAGAGGAAGTTGTCGAGCCCCACCCCCAACCACGGATGATCGCGCACCAGCCCCAACGTGCTGTACCAGAGCGCCACGCGGAACCCTGTCGTGCCCTGCGTCGGATCGAGCATATCGGCGAAGCGCGGCGTGCGTAGGAGCGGGATCAGGGCCACCAGCCCCAATACGAGCACCATCACCGTGATCCGGCGCCAGCGCTTACCGGCGAGCCATCCCAGCGTCAGCAACGCCGCCGGCACCCCCAACACAATCGCGCCGCGCGACAGACTCAGCAGGAGCGCCAGACCGACGGGCACCAGTGCGCCCAGGTAGAGGAGGCGACGGCGATCCTTCATGAGCGCCGCGGCCCAGGCCCGCAGCTGTGCCCGCACCGCGCCGGCTTCCTCGCCGCGCGCGCCGCCCCACAGCCCCACCGCCAAGAGCACCGGCAGCACCCGGCCCAAGTACAGCCCGACGTTATTGGGCGACCCGTAGATGCTACGCAGCCGCGTGATCCCGCCCTCCGCCGTGATGACATCGCCGAGGATGAAGAACTGCACCAGGCCGATCAACGCCACGGCGACCGCGCTCAACACCCATGCATCTATGACGCGCCGGCGCTCACGCCACGTCAGGGGCAGCCAGACCAACGCCAGGAAGAAGAGCACCGGTTCGATCACCACCAACCGCAGCTCCCGCAGCGCCTCGCGTCGGTGATCCGCCACGACCACGGAGAGCGCCGCCGCCAGGACGAGCAGTCCGACCGGCAGCAGCAGGTCGCGCAAGCGCCCGCGATCTCCGGGACCGTTAGCGCGCCGCGCCCACCAGCGCCCGCCGATCAACCAGATCGCCGCACCCACGAGCGTTGGCAACAACGTCAACTCCGCCAACGAGAACGACTTACCGAACAGCGAGAGGGGATGTAGGTAGAGCGGCGCAGCCGCCATGGTCAGCGCCAGGCCCAGCGCCGGGTCGAGGATGACCAACACGACCAGCACGGCACCCGCCGGCAGCGCCACCACGAGCCACGGCGAAAAGTAGAAGAGCCCCGCGCTCAGCGCCAGCGCAGCCAGCTCACCGTGATCCCCGAGCCGTCGGTAGAGTCCGGTGCCCATCAAGGCCTGCCACGCAGCGAACAGCGTCACCGCCGCCACAACGATCGAC
>CAZYYC010000412.1:0-3496 GCA_964650935.1 uncultured Anaerolineales bacterium | reverse complement strand
AGCAAGAGGCGCTTAGGGCGCTCGCGCCGTTGCGACAGCCCTTCCAGGACACCGTGATTCCGGCGTTGACGCCTGTCGCCTCGCCGCACGCGGCAGCACTCATCCGGAAATGGCGCCGCTTGGGCCTGATCGAGAAGGTCAACCACGATGGGACCCGCTCCTCGGCCGCAGCAACGGCCGAACCGCACGGCAGGTACCTCATGCAAGCGACCCTACAGCAAGAGCTCCTCGCCTCGTTGAGCGACGACGAGGCCCGAGCTCTGCATCGCCGGGCGGCGGACTATTACGGCGCCCCAATGATGGATGAAGCGCGACGTCGCGTCCTGGTCCGCAACCTGGCTGCATGGTCAGAGGAACGAGTGATGTGGCTGGCCCGCGACACGAACGGGGTGCTGGGTATGTGGCTGCGTCAGCCCGGGGACACAGAAGCCACCTATCGCCTCCTGAATCGGGCACTGGTATGGCACCATCATCTCAGGGCAGCGGGCAACATCGACGCAGCAGAGCATATCGCTCGCACCTTAGCCCCGGAGCTCAACCGGCAGGGGCAGCACGACCTGGCCCGGCGCCTGCTCCACCAGACATCGGTTTCGTCGGAAGCGCCCACGATCGACGACGCCCCCTTGCCCGCGCGCCCCGCCCCCTCCGCCGATGGTATCCGGCATCACGAGGCCACCATCCAGGCTCTGCACGTGATGCTGAAGCGTAGTCGCGCCGAAGGCCATATGGCAGGGGAAGCGGACACCCTCATGCGGCTTGCGGCTGCCTACCAGGGCGCCGGCAATCCCCGTGAGGCATTGGTTCACAGCCAGGCAGCGGTCGAGCGCTACGAAGGCCTCTCCTACCCGTACGGCCTTGCAGCAGCGCAGCACCAGCAGGGGGGCATCCTCAGAGAGCTGGGACAGCTTGAGGGCGCAGCGGAGCGCTTCGCGGCGAGCCTCCGGCTGTACAAGCAGCTAGACGACCGCCCCAAGATCGCCGATAGCCTGATCGAGATCGGCCTGACCTTCGAGCAACTGGGCAAGATCGAGACGGCGATTCAGGTCATCCAGGAAGCCATCAACCACTATGCGTACCTCAGGAACCCCGAACACAGCCGGGTCCTAGCCCTGCTGGAACAACTCTACGCCAGACAGAAGCGCCTCGCCGCAGCACGGGCACGGGTGCGTGCCACGCGCGCCCAAGGCGAGCCCCAAGAGCATCTCTAGTGGTCAGGGCAGGACATCCACCTCGGTGACGAATGCCCGATCCTCGGGTAACCGCGTGCCCGACTCAGTCAGCGCCAGCCGCACGCCACTTTCAGCGTCGTAGAGCCCCACATAAAGGCTGCCCGGTCCGGCGGGTGCGGCGTCGCGCACGGTGAGGGCGTGGCGATCCACGATGATCTCGCCCGCGATCCAGGTCATCGTCGGCGCGTTCCCGCCCGCAGGTCGGCTGTCCGATTGCCCCCAGACCTGACCATCGGCACCGATGAGCTGTGCGAAGACGGTGAGATCCTCCGTCGTCTCCCCCAGAACTTGCCAGTAGAGGCTGACCGAGATCGTTTCCCCAGGGCGCATCTCCAAGGGTGCCACATCGACCCCTAAGAGCTGTGTCAAGTCCTCCGCCTGCACTGCCATCTCCAGAGCCGGCACGCCGGGCATCTCATAGATGCGCGGGCGCTGATCGATGCGTACAGGACCCAGGAAGAGGGACGCCGTCGCCTCGCCTCCTGCCGGTCCCAAATACAGGTCACACCGGCCCGCGGGTGAAGTGCGAGGCACACGTGGGGCAAACCGGACGACGTATCGATAGCCCTCAGGCCAGTCCGCCGGGTGGCTCAGCGGCCAGACCAGCTCGCCCTCGATCGGAGGCTCGCCCTCACACAGCAATCTCCAGGCCAATGTCCCGGGGGGTATTCCGTCGTCACGCTGCAATCCCACGGCGAAGGCCGGACGATCTCCCGCCGCGATCTGCCCCGCGGGGCCGCGGTAGCCCAGCACCGTCAGCCCGGGCCAGGCGATCTCGGTCACCGTGGGCAGATCCAGAGATGCAGCAGGCATCCGCGCAGCCGTCACCTGCAGCTCACCCAGGGGCAGTTCCGTGCCGGCGAAGGTGCCGTCGGACCGACTCCAACCCAGCCAGCCTCCCCTATCGGCAAGCCTCAGGACCAGCTCATAGTCTCCTGGTGGAAGCGACAGGGGCAGCGGCACATAGGCCTCCCCGTCAAGGATCGTCGCCTGAGGCCATGACGGCGCAGGCCAACCGAAATCGTTCAGTACCTGGCGCCCCCCCTCAGACCAGACGATGTCACGTTCACCGTCGGCGGCCCGCAGAGCAAGATAGACATCGAGCTCGCCCAACGGCACGTGCGCCTGCCAGCGCAGCCGGACCGTCAAAGGCTCCGGTCCGCGAGCCGTCGCAGACCACGCCGCGGCGACGAGATCGACGGCTCCCCCAAACCGGGCGAGATACGGGGGCAGCTCACCGCTTGCATCTGGACCCGTGAACCGGCACAGCTCGGCGGGAAACCCGTGGACCGGGTCCGCAGGCTCACACGACAGCGACGGATCGGTCTCCAGGACCGACGCCAACTGCGCCTCGGTGAGCGGGTAGCAGTGCGGGGCATGGATCCGCACAAAGGGCGCCCCCTCGGCGAAACGCCCCAGCACCCAGGCCTGCAGGCGCGCCGTATCGCTCACAGGCGCCACGGCCTCCGGCGGAACGCCGGGCAGCGGGCCGGGCGCCACTCGAGGCAGCGACGGCGCCGCCTCGATCACACGCGCCCAGACCGTCATCTGCCGGCGTCCGCCGGCAGTGACCTCGTCCAGCTTCACATACCCCTCGCGTGCATCGGCATCGGCGTCGAACAGCAGAGCGGTACAGCCCACGCGATCCTCATCCCACGCCCAGGTCTCACCGGGGAAGAACGAAGCGGCACCAGGGACGTTGCGTGCCATCAGCGTGGACCCACCTTCCGCATGCAGACCGTCCCACCGGTGGATGCTGTGGGCGGCGAGCCCCGAGGCCTCGCCCCAACCCAGCGGGATCACATGTTGGGCACCCCACGGCCCGCCTAGAAGTGGGCTCGCGTACTGCAGCGGGACCAGGGCAACCACCGACCAGGGGAGAAGCAGCAGCGCAAGAAGCGCCTTGCCTCCCCATCTCCGTGTGTGAGACCAGCGATGCGCCGCGATCACCGTCAGGAGGGGCACCACCGTCAGCACGTAGCGATCGAACTTCTTGCCGGCGATCGTGATCGCGATGAGATAACTGAACACGGGGCAGAGACACCCCAGGACGATCTTCGCGCGAGAGGGAGGCGCGATCAGGCTCTCGTGACGATGGCGCAGACTACGCTTGAGCCCGAAACCCTTGCCGGGTCTGAACCACACCAGGCCCAGCAACACCGGAGGGGTCAGGCGAAAGAGGAGTACAACAGGGTAGAACCAGGGTCCGGGGTCGGTGGTCGTCCGACCGGCAAAGAAGACAGGTCGCAAGCCGATGCCCTCGTGAT
>CAZYYC010000411.1:0-3509 GCA_964650935.1 uncultured Anaerolineales bacterium | reverse complement strand
GCAACAACCTGGTCTTCGAGGTGACGCGTGTGCCCGCAGCGTGTGAGTTCGACGAATTGGCTGCCGTGGCGGTGGCGAATCCGACGGCGGTGGACGCGCTGCGCGAGCAATTCAACCGGGCGTCGACCGAGTCGTTGCTGGAACGCGCCTTCAGCGGGTTGGCGGGGCTCAGTCTGCAGCGGGCGGTGCACGCGATGACGCTGTACAGCGTGCTGAACCTGATGCGCCGCGTGCCGCCGGCGCCGATGCTCGCCACGCTGGCAACATCGTCGCGCTACACGTCCTTGGGCGACAATTACTGGGCCTATCGAGGGGAGGAATGATGGCCGTGCTTCCACCTGATCCGGCGCTTGCGCAGTTCATCAAACCCACGTTGGACACGCCGTTCCACATCGACTTCGGTTGGTGGGACAAGCAGGGCCTGGACGTCAATGTCAAGTTGGTCTCGCATCTGTGTCCCGAGCATCGCGAGGCCTTTGCCGGACAGCCGGTGGGCGACAAGATCGATTGGGTCGACTGGGAGACGGGCGAGGTGCGCCCGGTCGATGGGCTGCAATACGTGATCACCACGCACTGCAGCCAGCAGCCGGGCTACGTGCTGCAGGCGCCGACCCTGATCGAGGCGATCTTTCGCGCCTTCTTGAGTAACGCGAACCAGCCGTTGACGCCGCGCAAGCTGGCGCCGATGGTGGGGCACTTGCCGGAGCAGGTGCTGCGGGTGCTGGCTGGGCGCACGGTGCGCCTGGGCTTGCGCCCGATGGTCAAGGGTAGATAGGGACGTCGCGAGGTTCTGCCCCAGTAGCTCAATCGGATAGAGCAAGTGCCTTCTAAGCACAAGGTTAGAGGTTCAAGTCCTCTCTGGGGTACAAGCACACCACCAACCACCAGGCGCTGCGAAAGCAGCGCCTGGTGCGTATCTGTGTGGTCGTTCGGGCCGCTCATCATCTGTAGCGCCAGGCTCTATTGAGTAGACTCCGCTACTTCTACCAGTTCTGCCACAGCACCTTCGGCGTCACTCGTGGATAGGGTGTACTCAACATCGTTCGCTACCCATATTAGCGTAATCACCTTCGGCCAAGCCCATTCGCGGCTGCCGTGATCCCAACCTCCCCTGACGATCACAGCCGGCTGGCCGTTGATCTCGATCTCCCGGAAGCTGTCGGGGCCGACTAGTCGGATGTTTGGCGAACCGTCATCCTGGAGTGCGGAGCGGGCTGAGAAAAAGATCCCGGTTCCTGCATTGTTGGTCCACCGAATCTCGACGAACGGCCCACTGCCCAGGTCAGTCACCCTGACCTGCTCGTCCATAATCCAATCATCGGGCACCTGACTGGGAATGCCAAAGTCGAAAGGCACAGCGGTCCGTGCAGCTTGCAGCGACATCAGCTCAGGCTCAACGATCGTCGCATCGCTGCTATCGGGCGAGCGGTCGGTGATGGTCAGGAAGACGTTCCCGATGGTCTCCTGAAGGCTGACAATCGCGGCGAGGAGCGGTGGAGAGGCCGCCACTATCACTATCAGCAAGGCGACGGCAGCCGTCACGCCCCAAGCCCAGCGCGGGATGTGCCACGCTTGTCGCTGCGGCGATGTCGGGATGCTGCCGACTCGCGCCCGCAGTGCGGGCGAAGGATCGCGCTTCAGGCTCAGCAGACGACGAGCCATGTCTGCGTCGGTACCGCTGAGTCCCTCTTCTACTACACAAGGCGTCTGTTGGTTGTTCATTGAGTTCCTCCCTTTTGCATTTCGCGTTTCCACAACAGGTCTAGTGGCTACTCACAGAGTGTCCTTCCATTGAAGGCGAAGCCTGCGCATCAAACGATGCAATGCCGAGCCGACAGCCGTCTCACTCTTGCCCAGAACGTCTCCGATCTGACGATTCGTCATGCCCGCTCCAAACTTCATGGCGATGAGTTCTTGATCGTGGGGAGGCAGATTCCGGATGAGTTGATGAAGACGGTGTCGGTCTTCCCCTTCAACAGTGAGAGTGTCAGGGCCAGGATGTGGACTGGGCACTTCTTCGCCCAACTCAACCGTGCGACGACGACCCTGGTGTCTGTACCAGTCGATCACCGTACGTCGTGCGATGGTGAAAAGCCATGTGGAGAACTTAGCCCGGCGAGGATTGTAACGGCGACGGGCACGCCAGGCACGCTCAAAGATGTCGGCCGTTAAGTCCTCGGCCACCATCGCATCACCCACCCGGTACAGACAGTAGTTGAACACGGCACAGAGGTGCTTCTGGTAGAGCTGAGCAAAGACCTCCGCATCTGTTTCGGTAACACGTATCGTGGTCTCGGCAGCAGACAGATGATCTCTCATCGCTTCCTTCCGATGCAACTCCATAGGTCCGGTGTGCAGAGCGCTCTGCATATAACTATACGCTGGGCGCTCCAAAGTATCACTATACTGCGACCATCAGGTGTGAGGTGGGTTGCGGATGCTTGAGCATGGGCACCTATCGATGCAAAGGACAGGCCTCCCATGCCCCAAGATCGGCAGGGACGATGAGCTTCAGCACGGCTGTGGAGGGTGACTCCCCGCCTTCACCGAGGTATCGCGGACCCTCCGGGATACGGTTCTCGCGCGGGGATTCTGGGCACACAATCGGCCTCCGGTGAAGCGCCAACCACAGACCAGGATGTGCCTTGACCGCCGCGTCGATCTGTGGTATCTTTATATCAAGATATCAACCGAGGTGAGATGATGAAAGCTATGACCCTTCGACTGGACGAGACCGATTACGAGCGGTTGCGGACCCTCGCCTATGTAGAGAAGCGTTCGGTGACCGATGTTGTGCGTGAGGCCGTAGAGGACTACATACGCGCCAAGGCAGAGCAGATCGAGTTTCGCGCGGCGCTGCAGAGGGCGATGCAAGAGAACGCAGAACTGATCGCCGATCTGGCCAAGCACTGATGCCGTGCGCTACCTGACTGCCGCAGAGGTCCTAGAGATCAATGCTGAACTGATGGGCGGCAGCGCTGCCTTACGTGACCGCGGGCTCCTGGAGTCTGCAGTCGCCCGACCCCAAGCTAGCGCTTTCGGAGGAGATGCATATCCCGATATCGTGAGTAAGGCGGCTGCGCTTCTGCATTCGCTGGTGCTCAACCACCCGTTCGTTGACGGTAACAAACGAACGGCCGTTCTGGCCATGCTTGTGTTTGCCAGCCTGAATGGTTTCCAGCTCCGCTGGGATCAGAAGGAGGCGCTGGACTTCGTGCTGCGCCTAGCCAGCGGCGAGGTTGAGCTCGTGGACGTTATTCAGTTCCTGCGCTCGAGAATGCGGCCGAAGCCACGGCGTGCTCGTTAGCGGATGGTTTCGAGGATTTGCAGTTGGGTCAGCGGAGGGGTACTTGACGGTCAACCTCGCCACACATCACAGGGCGACGCGCAAGCGTCGCCTTCTTTGTTGAGACCCGGAAAGGCTCACCCGCGGCTCCTGCGGCGGTAGTCCTCGCCGTAGACCGACACCACGGTGCTCAGGGCGCCGTCGGTCATCCGTGAGGCGATGC
>CAZYYC010000410.1:0-3516 GCA_964650935.1 uncultured Anaerolineales bacterium | reverse complement strand
GCGGCATCTGCAGGCTCCACCACGCCCACTGCTGCACCAGGCGGTGTTTGTCAGCAGGGTACCCCTCAGGACCCACGGCGGTGCGCATGAAGTCAAGGGTCGCATCCATATAAGCATTGACCCTAGCCGGTGGAAACCCGTAATCCGCCGGCATCTGCACGCCGAACTCGGAGACGATCAAGGGGCGGTCCTGATAGCCCTTGCGCGCCATCCACGCACGAAAGTCCCGTACCATCTTCTTGAACACGTCCACACTGGCATTATCATCGATCGTGTACTGCTCACCCACCGGCCAGTCGACACCAGGAGGCAGCTCAGCTCCTGAGCAGTTGGCGGGGTCATAGTCACAGCTTCGTTCCTGAAGCACATACACGTGGATGTTCCAGACATCCACCGGCATCGCTTGGCCGTAGCGCTCAGCGTAGCTGTCGAGCACCATGTCGAGATAGAGCAATCGCGCTGGCGTGACCTGGACGATCCCTCCGTTGGCGATGCGAGCCGTCGGGTCTGCGGCCTTGATCGCGTGGTAGAGGTCATGGTAGGCTTCGGCGTAGACGTGGGGCTCCAGGTTGTCCTGATAAGGTGAGTCCGGTTCGTTACCCAGGAACCACACGCGTCCCGGGTACTGCGCGGCTGCCTGCGTGACCGCCTGCAGCGTCACATAGGGAAGCGTGTATCCCCCACTCGGCGATGGGCTGAACCGCACAGTGGGCATGAACTCCACGTTCGCTGGAGCGGAAGCTGAGCCGGTCCACGTCCAATTCCAGTACCATCCGACGCGCAACTCCTCGATAGGATAGCCGGCGAGGTCGCCGATGCTGTCTACCCCATAGCGGCACAGGGCCACGGTCGCGTCGACGACCGCCGGGTCCGCGTTGACACCAGCCGTAAGAGCAACGCCTCCCGAAGGTCGCAGAGCACCTATCATCAGAGCGAGCAGGCCGGCGAGCAGCACGATGGCGAGCAGCCCCGCAGGTCTGCTCGCACCACGTAGGACTCGTCTCACGGTAGCACCTCGACGTAGACCGGATTGGCACCATACACGGCAGTCACGCGTCCATCGACGCGGCCGTCAGCTGCGTCGGCAAGCAAGCTGAGCGTGTTACCGTACATATTGACCACGCGTGCCCTGGACGCAGGAAGCGAGATGGAGCGCGTCTGGTTGTCGTTCGTCCAGAGGACATAGAAGGGGTATCCGTTGCTACCAGAGAAACGATAGCCCTCAGCGCCCTGCGGTACGTCCAGTATCCTCTCGAAGCCGGCCTGTCCGATACGCTCGGCAGCCACGCCGTAGGCGCTGAAGGCCGGCTTCGGCACGTTGTCAGCATCCAGCAAGCCAAAGCCCTCATAGGGGAAACCGGTCTCTTTCCAGTTCCACCAGATCATCGACTGCAGTCGTGCGGCGGCGGCTTGCGTAAACAACTGCACAACATAGCGAGACTGTATCTCCGGTGATCCGGGCAGTCCACCACGACCGGGATCGACGCTATACCAGCCCGCTTCGGTCACCACCATCGGCTTGTTCCCGTGTCCGTGCTGCGCCAGGATGCCGCGGATCACATTGGCCTTGCCGATCACGCCATTTCCGTGAGGATACCACTTTGGGGCGAAACCCGGATAGTAGTGGAAGTTCATGACATCAAAGCAGTTACCGCCGCCTGCGCTCAGGACGTCGTCGAGAAAGGTCGGACTGAACTTGCCACCCTCTGTGGTCAGGTAGTCAAACGCGATACCACCCAGCAACACGCGAGCAGAACTGTTGGCCTGCTTGATGGCCGGATACACCGTACACAACAGAGTGGCATAGTCATCCCCGTGTTCCCCGTACGGGCTGTCATAGCCCTGCTCGGCAGCGTACAAACTCGTGGAATCCGGCTCATTGAAGAACTCGAAGTGATCTACGACCGGCGATCCGGGAGCATCGCGAACGCCATCGCCATCGTAGCGCTCGGCCAGCTCGTGGACGAATGCCGCGAAGTTGGCCAGCTTCTCAGGATGCACGGGCCCCTGAAGATACGTTCCGGCCCACGGCGGAATCTCAGCGACGATCATAATCAGCCGCTGACCAGACGCCACGGCACTCTGAACATCCCGATCGATGATGGACCAGTCGTACCCAGCGCCTTCAGTCGGCTCCACGAGGCGCCACGGCGCAGGAAGGCGAATCCAGGAGACCCGCGCCTCGCGCGCAAGCGACAGATGCTGGCCCGTCTCCGTCAGCCTGCCATACATCTGCACACCGAACATCGACGGTGCAGGCTGGGCTGACGTGAAGCGACGCATCACCAATGGCAGCAAGACCGTATACTCATCCTGCTCTGGGCTCTGCGGGACGAGTCTCTGAACCATCTCCGGGTCCTCGACGGACCCGACCACACTTCCGGCGGGCGTCCAGAACCGCAGTCCGACCACCAGAACAGCTATCACCAGGAGCATTGCTGCACGTGCTGTGACATGCCGCTGCAGACTCCAACCCTTGGTTGTCATACGATTACCCCCTCTGAACGACCGGTAAGAAGACGCGATGGAAATACGGAGGTCGCCACACTCCGATCTTCATAGCATCGGACATCGCAAACCAAACGTGCTGGTTCGCATCAGCATCGATACCACCCAAAGCGCCCAACCCCACGCCGAAAGACCGAAAGGATGTTGGCGATAGACTGAGCACGGTCACGTACGGCCCCTGTTCTTCGGTAAACCAGACCTTGCCTCCCATCAGCACGAGATCATTGGGTGCCCGGCCAGTGCCAGGCAGCGGAAACATCCGGAAATCACCGATCGTCATCGGGAAATAACCGCCAATTCGGCCTCCTGTGCGATCGGTGAACCACACAGGGACACCACCCGGAGCGATCTTCACCGACCACGGCTCCCCGCCGCCGGGTGCCACGCGCAACGTGAAGCTCCCGGTGGCACCGTTGTAGGTCCCAAGGTATCCTAGTCCCGGTGCAGTGAACCAAGCCGAGCCGCCGGCACTTACCGAGATATCCTGCAACTGCGCGCCCGCATACTGCGGAGGCAGAGCCATCTCAACCATCTCGTAGTCGAGTGTCGACGTGAACACCAAGGTACCCAGACGGTCCCCATCTTGCTCAACAAACCACACACGCGTCGGAGCCCCGGCCACGACATCAATGCCTGTCGGTGAACTCGCCGGCGTCGGGATCGTGTACTCCGTAATGAAGCCTGTCCCGGGGTCAAGGCGACCGATCTTGTTAGCGTCGCGCTGAGTGAACCAGACCGCGCCGGCGGCCCAATCGATGTCATAGGGGTAGCTGTTCACTGTGGGCACGGGATAGGTCTCGACCAATCGTCCGATCAGGTTCTGCTGGGGAAGCGTAAACCATACGCGTCCAAGTCCCTCAACGACGACCCTCTCGGGGTTGCCTGGAACCGGGAACTCAACCACTAGTGGCTCGTTGAGATCGCCAACTGACGGCGACTGGAGGGGAGCGACCCAAGCCGGCTGCGACAGCAGCATCGCAAAGGTGCCATATGTCGCCAACGCTACGG
>CAZYYC010000409.1:0-3521 GCA_964650935.1 uncultured Anaerolineales bacterium | reverse complement strand
GCTGTGGACGGTGAAGGAGGCCTACGCTAAGGCGCTCGGCGGTCCATTGGTGGTGGGGCTGCGAGGCGCCACGGTCCGTCTCGATGCGGGGCCGGTGCCGGTGCTGCAGATCGTGGATCCGGGTACGTCGCGCTGGTCGCTGCGCCTGGTCGAGCCGGCGCCCGGCTACCTCGGCGCCGTCGTCGCCGAGGGGCGCGATTGGACGTTGACCACGGGGCCGGCCTGAACTGCGACGCTCTCAAGGTCGGGAGGGCGCCGGGATTGCTTGCGCTGGTCTTGAGACCTATAATCAGATCGTGATGGGTTCCTCGCACGAGCCAGGAGGGTACGTGATGTCTGAGCAGAGCGATGGCCGTAACGGGTACGAGAAGGACGAAAAGGAACGCGAGCTGCAGGAGAAGGAGTTCGAGAAGCACGACGAGAAGGACGAGAAAGAGGAGAAGTCCTTCGAGGAGAAGAGCCGCAGCGACCCGGTCGGGGCGATGGTCTGGGCCGCGACGCTGATCTGGGCGGGCTTGGTGATGCTGGCCCGCAACCTGGGGATGCTCGACTCGCTCCTGATCCGCCTGAGCGATCAGGGCTTCGATCTGCCCTTCGAGATCGCGGAGTGGGCGGGCGCCTGGCAGATCTTCTTCATCGGGGCGGGGGTGCTGGTGCTGATCGGCGTCGTGGTGCGCCTGCTGGTGCCCGAGTACCGTCAGCCGGTGTTGGGCAACGTGATCTGGGCGATCGTCCTTTTCGGCATCGCGCTGGGACAGTGGGACCTGATCTGGCCCCTTATCCTCATCGCGGTGGGGTTCTCGATGCTCTTCGGGGGCGTGTTGCGGCGTAGGTAGGACACAGTAAGCGCCCGCGCGGGACTCCGCGCGGGCGCCTCCCTCAACTCGGTCGATGGTGTGCTAGGCCGAGCACGCCGAGGGGTGGTGTGTGCAGTACGTATAGCCGCGCAACTCGGTGGTCACTTTGCGGCCCAGACTCTCGACCAATGCGCTGAACTGATCATTGACCTGCCGCAGTGGACCTCCGAAACTGTAAGGTGCCTCTTCCTCGCGCAGCGAGGGCATAGGCGGTGATGTGATCATCCGTACGATATGGTGCAGCATGTACGTTTCCATGTCATCCCTCCTGATTCGCCTTCAGTCCGTCGTCCGATCCGAACGGGTGCTCTCTGTGGATCCGTCCACTTGCCCCCCTCTGTCGTCCTATGACCATCGACCGGACCCCATCGGCTTAGTCGACTCGGTGTCGTATTTAACTAGACGACTATCGACATTATAGGGGGTACAGCAGCCCGTGTCAAGGGTCAGTAAGACGATGATAGGGTTATCTGGGGCAGCGTCGAGGACGGGGGATCAGTCGCGTTCCACGGCGACGTGGGGACCCAGTCGCTCCATGGCGTGCGGCGCGGGGTCGGGACGGCGTGACGGCAGGCGTGTGATGTGCAGGGTGACGGCGATGGCGATCCCGGCGAGCAGCAGGCGTAGCCAGAGCACGTCGATCGCGAAGACGACGGTGCTGCCGATGGTGGCCCAGAGGAAGAGCAGGGCCATCGTCTTGGCGCGGCGTGAGACGACGCGGTGGCGTTGGTAATCGAGGATGGCCTTGCCGAAGAGCTTGTGCGTGGTCAGCCAGCGGTAGAGGCGTTGCGAGCTGCGCATGAAGCAGGCGGCGGCAAGCAGGAGCAGCGGCGTCGTGGGCACGACCGGCAGGAAAATGCCGATCACGGCCACGATGACCGAGAGGATGCCCGCGGCGATCAGGAACCAGCGGGGGAACCTCGTCTCCCGTGAGCGTTCGTCTCCGTCTTGGGTCATATGTAGACGGATCTTACCGTGAGGGACGTGGCTGTCAAGGTTCCTGCGACCGGCGGAACTACCTGACGATAGAAGGAGTAGCGTGATGACGAGACACACCTTTGAGCCGACCGAGTACTTCACGACCTTCGGGCCCCACGCGCCCGCGCTGCGCATCGCGCCCGGCGACACTGTGGTGACCACGACGGTAGACGCCCACGGCTATGACCGTGACGGCGTGCAGGTGGTGCCGGGGGGGAATCCGCAGACGGGGCCGTTTTACGTCGTGGGTGCCGAGCCCGGCGACACGTTGGTGATCCATCTGGAGCACCTGGCCCCCAATCGCGACACGGGCTGGAGCAGCACGCAGGTGGCGCACAACGTCGTCGACCCGCTGTATGTCCCCGAGCTGCCGGCGCGCGAGCTCGTGACCTGGCGGCTGGACACGGCGGCGGGCACGGCGCGGTTGGTCGAACCGCCGGCGGGGCTGGAGCGGCTGGTGCTGCCGCTGGCGCCGATGCTGGGCTGCATCGGGGTCGCACCGCCCGGCGGACAGGCGATCTCGACGGCGACGTCGGGTGCCCACGGGGGCAACATGGACTACCGCGGCTATGTCGCGGGCGTGACGGCGCTCTTCCCGGTCTTCGTGCCGGGTGCGCTGATCCACCTGGGCGATGGCCACGCGGTGCAGGGCGACGGCGAGATCGTCGGTACCGGCATCGAGACCTCCTTCGATGTGCGCTTCACGGTGGAGCTGCTCAAGGGCCGGGCGATCGCGTGGCCGCGCGGTGAAGACGAGGGTTTCATCTGGACCGTCGGCAATGCCCGTCCGCTCGATCAGGCGGTGCAGCACGCGACGAGTGAGATGCTGCGCTGGTTGCAGACCGACTACGGGCTCAGCGCCATCGCCGCCAATACCCTGATGGGCCAGGTGGCGGTCTATGATCTCGGCAATATGTATGACCCGGCTTACACGATGGTGTGTAAGGTGGGGAAGGGGGTGTTGGGGAGTCTTTAGTCGACAGTCGACGGTCGACGGTCGAC
Source organism: uncultured Anaerolineales bacterium (assembly GCA_964650935.1). GTDB lineage: Bacteria > Chloroflexota > Anaerolineae > B4-G1 > SLSP01 > PWVB01. Next base: position 684 of record CAZYYC010000409.1, on the reverse strand, counting down.
AGTCAGCAGTTGCCGGTTGTCAGTTGTCCGTTGTCAGTTGGCGGGCCTGTGATGTGGGTTGCCGATGCGCCGGTTCGCTCACCGGCGGATGAGGGGTTCCAGCGGGCCTAGGTGCAGTTGGCCCGTGTCGACGATGGGGACGCCGAGCCGGCGTCCGACGAAGCCGCCGTGGTAGTCGGAGCCGCCGGTGATGATGAGGTCGCGCTCGAGGCACCAGTCGACGCAGAAGGCGGTGGTGGCGACGTCGTGGTACTGCGAGTAGCACTCAACGCCGGCGAGCCCGTCGTCGACCAGGTCGGCGAGCGCGTCGGCGGCGGCGTCGAGCTGCTCGATATCGATCGGGAGGCTCGCACCGGGATGGGCCAGGATCGCGTAGCCGCCGGCGCGGCGGATCGTGTCGATCACGTCGCGCGGGGGGCGCAGCGGGGGCCAGCCGAGGTTGAGCTGCGGTCGCGTGTTGCGCATGAAATCCTTGGCATCGGCGGCGACGCCCTGGTCGAGGCAGAAGTTGAGTGCCTTGAAGCCGCCGCGGGTGCGGTCGTAGGTGTAGGCGAGATAGGCCTCGTGGTCGAGATCGTACCCCAGCGCGATGAGGCCCCGGATCGTGGCGTCGTCGGCAGCCTCGAAGAGCGCGGTGTTCTCGCGCAGCAGCCCCAGGAGCAGCGGATCGGTCGGGTCGATGCC
>CAZYYC010000408.1:0-3527 GCA_964650935.1 uncultured Anaerolineales bacterium | reverse complement strand
TGCAGCGCATCCTCCAGGAAAAGGATGTCGTAGGGCGCCAGTGCCGCTACGATGCGCTCCATGCTCGCCCGGTTCCAGCGGAAGTGAAACTCCAGCCCGATCTCCATCTCCAGGCCTACGGCGTCGCGAATCTGACGGATCGGACCCAGCCCTTGCTCGACATCCTGTGGACTGATGGTTTGCCCCCGGTTGCCTACGCTATAGGGATCAAAGGGCCAGATCTTCATCGCGCGATAGCCGTCGTCGAGCAGTTGCCGCGCCAACTCGCCCGCGTCGTCCTGCCACAGGGCATAGTCATTGATCTCGCCGTATCCCGTGCAGGTGTTGTAGGTCGGCACCGTCGTGCGGCAGCGTCCCCCCAGCAGATGGTAGACCGGCGCACCATAGTGCTTGCCCATCAGATCCCACAACGCCAGATCGACGGCGGAGAGTGCCCGCATCTCCGCGCCCGCGAAGCCGTGGTAAAGGATGCTATCCGCCACCGCCTGCCAGAGGCCCTCGATATCCAACGGATCCCGGCCCAACAGCAGCGGCGCGACCGTGCCGTGCAGCGCGCCGCGGGACCCCGGCACCTTGTCCACCGTCTCCCCCAGCCCCACCAACCCCGTATCGGTATGCACCCGCACTGTGAGCAGGCGCGGATACGCTTGCCAAACCAGGCTCTCAATCGCTGTGATTTTCATCTCCATTGTCCTGTTACAGGCTCAATCCAAAGCCGAAGGGATAGAGCGGTGCCTCCGAGTCATAGGGCAGGTCCGACTTCTGGTTGCGGACGGCCTCCATCGACGAGGGCAGCTCGAAGGACAGCTTGCCCTCAGGACGAACCCTGCCGAAGATCACGTCGAGCACCGCCGCATCGCCGGCACCGTAGTCGGCCAACAGAACCCGGCAGGCCTCGTTGATCTCCGGGACGACGGCAGGACGGTCCAGATGCAGGACCACAATGGTGGGAACCGCCTGCAGGAGAGCCAGGATCTCCGCCTTGGCCTCCCCCTTAAAGTCGAGATCACCGTGGTGAAAGCTACGGGCCAACGGATTCTCCGTCTCGACAGGGTACCACGGGGTCTGCAGACGCAAGATGGCCACGTCGGCAGCCTCCGGCATCGGCACCACCTCACCGTACTCAGACGCGATAGCTGCGTCCAGGTTCTGGACGAAGATCCGGGGCCGGCCCGCGAGCAGGACGAGATGATCACTGTTTTTCAGTAACGTCATCGACCGGCGTTGTGACGCCTCGCCGGCTGCGATCGCAGAAGGTCGGCCCAATACCTCGGGGAGGCGCCCGAGATCCACGAAAGGCTGGTCAAACAGCCCTAGCTGGAACTTGAGACGCAGGAGCCGCCGAACCGAGACATCGACCCGCGCCTCGGCGACCAGCCCCTGCTCCACCAGCACCACCACCAGTTCCGGAGCGCTCTCGCCCCCGAAGCTGAAGTGGTTACGCGGGTCGGAGGCGATGGTGACAGGAATGCCGAGCCGTGTCGTCTCGGCGAAGCGCTGCAGGTTGTTGTACCAGACCGCCAACGTCTGTGCGCCGGGGATGGCCCAGAGGTTGAAGTGGGTGGAATGATACTCCACCATCTGAGCCCCCGCAGCGCGCGCCATCCCCGATGTGGACGGGTCTTCCTCGATCGACCCATCCTCACGGACAGACGCGCCGCTGATGAACATCTGTCCGGCTTTCTCGGCAAGCGTCATCCGACCCGGAAGATCCTCAACACGGGTCTCCAGAGGCTGCCGTGGATCCTCGTAGACGTCCAGCTTGCCGTTCTTATTGAGGTCGCGAAACGCGAAGCCGTCCGCTACCTCAACCAGATCTGAGTGCTGCCTCACGATAGGGTCAAGCATCTCGCCGAATCCCCTCCCATTCATGGCAACCCTCCGATCGACAAGATGAAACCGCGCCTCTATCCCGACCGTTCGATCCTAGCCCGGCCCGCTCTTACCGCCCGGCGGATCGCTGACCACCGGGCAGGGGTCTCGATCTGCGCCCTGTCAGGGAAGTGAGCTAGCCGATGAGGTCTATCAGCGCCGCAAAGGCGATGCCAAAGGCGCCCACCGTCAGCATCCGCCAGACGAACGCCGCCCGACTGTCCATAGAGCGACGCCCGTCTTCGACGATCGTCTGCGCCACCTTGGCATCCTGACCGGCAGTGAACGGGCTGTTGTAGTAGCCCTGACTGGTACTCAGGAATGACAGGACCGCCGGCGCCGCCGTGCCTATCGCCGCTAGCCCTACCCAGAACATGCGTTCGCTGTAGGCATCCTTCGTCAGTGGCCCCCAGATGAGAAACGACAGGCTGACCAGCGCGAAGAGCCCGATGGCGATGGCCAACGAGATCCCTAGAAAACGCAGCAAACCCAGGATCCAACCCACGATCTTCTGCTTCACACATCACCCCCGTTGAACGGGCGCTTCCGGATGAGCGCCCCCTAGATACCTGCATGGTATGCGAAACCCCGGATAGCTCAAGATCGCGTTAGGATCCTTCAGGCTGCCTCCACTGGAGACCGGATTCCGCCACGGGCCAACGCCAGGTCGTGATCAGGCAGGAGCTCCTCCGCATCGCGGATGAGGGGCACCCGGTAACCCGACAGCCCGATTGACGTGCCCAGCACACCCCCGAGCACCATCATCAACGCCATGCCCGCCCCAGGCCCGGTGCCCACCAGCCAGGCAAACCGCGCGGATAGCGCGCCGGTCGGCGCCATCGCCGGCTCAAAAACGGCATCCGCCAGCGGGCCGATGGCCAGCATCGCGAACGAGGTCGGCAACTGCGCCAGCAGCCGGCGTGCGGAGAAGACCCGACCCTGGATGTGCGGCGGCACCTTGGCCTGCCAGATCGCTTGGTTAGCGCCATTGACGATCGGATGGAAGAAGAAGAGCACGAAGTTCGCCGCCATCCAGAGCAGGCCCGTGCGCCCGACGCCCAGAATACACTGACCCAACAGGTGAAGCCCTACGGTGCCCAATAGCACCCCATGCACCCGCCGCCGAGGCCCCCCCCATGCGCTCAGCACCAGCCCCCCAACCAACCCACCGACCGCTCCGAAGGACTGCACTGCGCCGAGCAGCAGTTCGTCGTTGCCGCTGCGCGCCAAAATCATGGGCGTCAGCAGCGCCATCTGCACCGGGTAGGAGAAAAGGTTCTTGGCGAAGAAGATCGCCTGCAGGCCCAGCAAGCTGGGTCGCCGGAAGATGTAGCCGAATCCGTAGACCACGTCCTCCAGCAAGCCTCGGCGTCGCCCCTCAAGTCCGTCAGCATCGGGCTGCGGCACGGGGACGGAGAGGAGCAGCCCCACGGCGATCACCGCCGTGCAGAGGTCGATGATCATCACGCCGGCGGTCCCGACCACGCCGACGAGCGTCGCCGCCAGGAGCGGACCAAAGACGTTCGCCGTCGGCCCGGCGAGCCACATGAGCCCGTTGGCCCGCCCGTACTGCGCCTTCGGGACCAGCGTCGTGATCGCGGCGGAGAAGGCGGGGAACTGAAAGGCGGCAAAGACGCCGATGAAAGCGTTCGCCG
>CAZYYC010000407.1:0-3528 GCA_964650935.1 uncultured Anaerolineales bacterium | reverse complement strand
CTATCAGGAGGACTGATGCGCCGACACATACGCGACAACTCACTCTGGCTCGTGGGGATCGGGCTGATGATCGCCTCCAGCGGGATTGACGGCGCCTATATGGCGCTGTGGATGCAGGACCTCCCCGGCATCGGCGGCGCCGCGATCCTGGGCTACATCCTCAACACGACCGCCGACATCGCAGGCCTGGTGATCATCTACTGGTTCGGTCGCCTGCAGATGGACCGCTCCAGCACCAAGCGCCGGCTGAGCTACGTCCTGCTCGGGGCTGAGGTCATCGCGATAGCCTTCGCCTGGTTCTTCGGGTGGCGTCAGTTGCGGATGGTCCTGCCCTCCGTCGAGGGAGCGAACACGGAGTGGGTCGCGCCGATCTCGGCGGGGTTCATCCCGCTGCTGCTCGCCTTCGTGGGCTATGCGCAGTCCCTGCTCGCCGGTCGCATCGAGAGCGACGCACGTGCGGCCCGCGAATCGCAGAGCGACGCAGAGCGCGCACCCTCTGTGCGCACAGAAACGCACGCTGCGACGCAGAGCGACCCGCATGCGGGCAGCAACGGACACGACAGCTACGCATGCCCGCACTGTCTGCGCGGCGGGTTCGCATCGCCGCAGGCCCTCAGCGCGCACCTGCGGTTCTGCGACGCATACCAGGCGCAGAAGGAGGAGGAGGCACCGTGAACTGTCCGAAGTGCGACGCAGAGACCTCCGTGATCGACTCGCGGTTCGCGCTGGGCACCGTGCGCCGTCGCCGGCAGTGCGATGCGTGCGGGCACCGCTTTACCACGCGCGAGGTCAACCAGGAGGACTGGGAGTCCCTGCGCGAGTCCGTGCGCCGCGCCGAGCTGCACCGGAGCATCGCCGAGACGCTCCGCACGCTTGTACAGGAGCTGGGCCGGTTGGAGGTCACGTGACCGACCTGCGCAAGCTGCTCAACTACCAGTCCGACGTGATCGAGGCGACGCTGCTGATGCACCGGGCGCCGGGCGTGGTCACCGGCGGCGTGGTGGGCCCGCGGCTGGTGCAGTTCCGCGTGCAACCGGGCCCCGGCGTGCGCTACAGCGCGATCGCGTCCCTGCGTGACGATCTCGCCCTGGCGCTGCGCACCGACAACCTGACCGTCGACCGCGACGCGCGCGGCGTGGTGATCACCCTCCCGCGGGGTGAGGCCCGCCGCGTGCGCCTGCTCGACCTGCTCGACGACGCGCCGGCGGGGACCGCGGCGCTGGGGATGACGGCCACGGGGGCACCGCTCTACGTCAAGCTCTCCAGCCCCGACGTGGCCCACGCCCTGATCGCCGGCACGACGGGGTCCGGCAAGTCGGTCCTGCTGCGCACGATCGCCGCGTCGCTGGTCCTCACGCGGCCGGCCGAGGAGCTGCGCCTCGTCTGCATCGATGCCAAGGGGCGGCTCTTCGCGCACTTCGCCGGCGTGCCCCACCTGCTCAGGCCGCCGCTCTGCGATGGGCCCGAGATCCGCGAGGTGCTCCGCTCGCTGGTGCACCTGATGGAGGTCCGTGACCGCAGCGGGGAGTCCGCCCCGCGCATCGTCGTCTGCATCGACGAGCTGGCCGACGTCGTGATGACGGTCGATGGGAGCTCCGACCTGCTGACGCGCCTGCTGCAGCGGGGACGCGAGTCGGGGATCCACGTGGTGGGGGCGACGCAGCACCCCTCCGCCGCGATCCTGGGCAGCCTGATGCGCGCCAACTTCCCCTTGCGCCTCATCGGACGCGTCGCGTCGGCAGACGACGCCCGCGTCGCGTCCGGACAGGCCGGGAGCGGGGCCCACCTGCTGGCCGGACGCGGTGACTTCGTCGCGGTGCACGGGGGCGCCGTCACGCGCTTCCAGGCGGCGCACGCCGACGAGCTCGAGCTTGACGAGCAGCTGGGACTCACGCGGAGTATGGCCCGGCCCGGCGGGTACGTGCTCCCCGAGGCGCCGGCTCAGGACGACGGCGCCCATGACGAGATCGCCACGCTGTCCGAGCAGCTGGCCCCCTGGTGGTCCGAGCACGGTAACGCGTGGGGCAGCAAGACGCGCGCGTGCCGCCGGCTCTTCGGGGACGACGTCCGCTATGGTGGCTACCACGCCCAGAAGACGGATCAGGTGATCGCGTACCTGGAAACTACTTCTTCTTCGCAACGCGCGCACACTGAGTCCGCCCGGGCCGGCGGGAACGGCCACACGAGGTAGGTAGAAGAAGTATTAGGAGGCGCTATGACCATCCGAGATCGCTTCGCCCGCTTTGTCCTGCTCTGCAGCTCCGTCGCCACGGTCGCCCTGGTGGTGATCGTGACCCAGCGACTGTCCGACGATGCCCTGAGCCTCGCGCTGGGCGTCACCGTCGGCATCGTCGCTATCCTCGTCCCGCTGGTGCTGCTCCTGGCGCTGGCCTACATGCTGGTGCGCTGGACCGAGGCCCGCGGACGGTCTCCGCGGCAGTCCCCTCCGCAGGTCATGCTCATGCCGCAGCAGACGCCCTACCAGCTCCCCGCCCCGCCGCACGCCTGGGCCCACGAACTGCAGACGGCGCGGCCCGAGCGGGAGTTCGCCGTGATCGGGGGTGACTGATGACGACCCTACTGGTGCGCCCATCGTCGCTGATCTCAGCGCGGCTATCACGTGAGGCCGAGACGCTCATCTGGATCGCCGACCAGGCTCCTGAGCGGTCCCTGTCGCCGGCGGAGTCGATGCCCGACATCGAACGCGCGATCGTGCTGCTGCACGCAGCCGACGCCCTCGTGTTCCTGCGCACGCCCGACGGCAACCCGGCCTCGAGCTCCGGCGAGGCCCTGTCCGAGGCCAGGAAGCTCTATGAGCGGATCGATCGCCTGGCCCAGTCCCGGGCGCCGGCTCGGTGGCGCGTCGTGGGGGCCGTGGCGCTCTACGGATGCGCGCTCGTGGACATCGCACAGCGCAACCTCTGGGATGCCGCGCTGCAGCTACGGCGTGCCGCGTCCCTGCTGTGCGACATCAGCGGTTACTGCCTCCTGGTCGACGACCTGATCATCGAGGGGTTCGACAGCCGCCGCACGCGGCGGGTCATCGAGGAGCTGCGGGACAGGGTCCTGCGCCGCGTGAAGGTCTCCGTCGCGCTGCAGGAGGCGTGAGGCTCCCGGTACACTGGATACGTATCCAGTGTACCGGGAGAGATCTCTCAGGCGAGCCGCTTGACGGCCTCCAGGACAAAGCGGTTGTCGCGCACGGCCCACTCGTCACCCTGCCAGCGGTAGAGCGCCAGCCCGGCGAACCCGCGTTGCCGTGCCGCCGTGACCATGGCCTCCACGACCGCGCCGGCGCGCTCGTCGTTGACCCAGCCGTAGTTCCCGTCCGTCCCCGTCCGGCTGAGATGGTTGATCTCGGTGATGTAGACCGGGAGCTGTCGATAGGCCGCCGGCAGCGCCTCGAGGAGCGCGGTCACGAGGTGCGGGTAGTTGCGGTACTGCCACTCGGGCGGCGCGTCGGTGAAGCGCGTGGTATCGTTCACCAGGTCCGGATCCGGCCCCCGCGTGTAGCCGGGGGCCGCCACG
>CAZYYC010000406.1:1474-3543 GCA_964650935.1 uncultured Anaerolineales bacterium | reverse complement strand
GCGATGGCGTCCAGCGAGACGGTGTCGCGCCGGCGCCTGAAATGGTCGGTCGCCGTGTTCCGGGCGATCGTAAAGAGCCAGGTCGAGAACGCCCCGAGGTCCTCGGCGTAGCGCTTGCGGCTGCGCCAGGCCTTCTCGAAGGTGGCAGAAGTGAGGTCCTCAGCCAGGGCATCATCACCCACCCGATAGCGGAAGTAGTTGTAGACGCGGGTCAGCTCCTGAGCGTAGACCGCATTCCAGTCCACAGCCGGCGTGCGTTTGGCGGCAGATAACCGTTCGAGTAGGCTCATACGACCTCGTGCTAGATGGCCGGTCAGCGCCAGTAAGGGACCATCGTTCTCGATCTGTGCGATTTGAGAAGCGATGGTCCCGTTGGATCGCCCCAAGGGTTACGCCGTCTCTCCGGCGAACAACAACGACAACGTCAGCCAGATCCCGCTCGCTGCCAAGGCGAAGACAAGCGCAGCACGCAGGGCATACGTAAAGGCCATCCCCGCCTCCACCGTGGCGGTGAAGATCACCGCAACATCGACATCGGTACCACGATGTGATGCGCACGGGTCAATGTCAGGTAGACGAACAGAATCACAACACCCAGAAAGACGGACAAGGGCAACCGGCTGTACAGAACAGCTCTCTTAACCATGTGAACTTTGCCTCCCACTTTCAGTTTGTCGAATGTATCGCTTGTGACCGGTCTATAGTCATATGCGCACGAGCGCTAGAAGTATCACAACTGTACAAGGATTCGAGCGAACAGACCGGGGATACGGGAGGCGCTACCAGCGCAGATCGAGATCGGGACGACGACCAACATCCCTAGAAGCAAACAGAAACGCCTTGAGCTTTCGGAAAAGCTCAAGGCGCTCCCACTCAGCGACGTGTTCGGGTCAAGCGCTCGATCCGCACCCCCTCTGTCAGCCGTGTGAGCTCCGGATCACCGGTCACCAGCACAGCACCCAAGCGCTCCGCAGCTGCGGCAGCAAAGGCATCCGCATAGGAAAGTGTGTGACGCATCTTCCAGCCGGCAGCGCGCCAGACGAGGTCGTCCTCGACAGAGAGCACATCCATCGGCAGCCGCTGCAGCTCTGCCAGCGTCTCCCAAGCCGCCGACTCTCCGCTGACCTTGCCGACGCGGTAAACAACTTCGCCGAGGTTGATAACCGAAATCGCCAGCTTGACCCTCTCACCCTGCGCTTCTCCCAGTAGCTCGATGACGCGCGTGGCGGCAGGTTCCTCCTTCTGGAGCATAGCCAGGAGAGCCCACGCATCAAGGACGAAGCGGGGTATCATCCAGGATCTCCAGTCGGTGTTCTTCCTCCAGATCGGCGAGGAGGTCGGTATCGGCATACTTTCCGTAGAGCCGCTCAATGAGCGAAGCCGTCTCTGGCTCCAGGATGATCTTCCCTTCGGCTACGGTCACGTGGAGACGCGTGCCCTCTTCCAGACCTAACGCATCCCGGATCGGTTTCGGAATCACCAACTGCCCTTTGGACGATAGCGTGACTGACACCCTTCACCCTCCCTGTCTTACCTAGATACGTGTATTGTAAGACAAGAGTGCGCAAGAGTCAATGGCGCGTTTCCCGCCGGTAGCTCCACCCCTATCCGGAGGGCGCTGAGGTCGCCATCCTCAGATCGCGCGCTCGAAAGCGAAGGCACCGCCACGTCCGACGCCCCGGGACGGGGCTACCAGCATGCTACTGGAGACGGGGGCCTCGCGGACGCACGATCCCGCACCATGGCGCTCCCCACCATGCCCGCGCCCAACACGACGATCTTCATGTCCATCTCCTCGTTCACTCGCTGACGGAAAGGTGCCCAACAAGGTCCGGTCGCGCCTGGCGGTGATTCTACACCGGTTTGCGTTTCTACTGCACCGGCCTACCATCCGGCATGAAGGCCCGCAGCCAGATCCCACATGGAGGGAGGAAGATGATCATGGCGCCGAATACTATGCCGCTCCAGTTGGGTGTGTCCCTGCACACGCTTGATCCGGAGCAGCACCTTGCGACAGCCGAGCGCCTTGCCGGGTCATCGGTCAAGGCGGTCGAGTTGTGGGAGCCCGA
>CAZYYC010000406.1:0-1374 GCA_964650935.1 uncultured Anaerolineales bacterium | reverse complement strand
GGCAGCGTCGGATGCCAAATCGCGGTGGAGTTGCTGCCGCGCAGCTGCCTGGGGAACTCGGCTCAAGAACTGCTGGCGCTTCTCGACGACGTCGACCCACGGATCGCCGGGGTCTGCCTCGATACGAACCACATGATGGCCAGCTTTGTCGCACTCCCGGACGTAGTTCGCACCCTCGGCTCGCGGCTGATCGCGCTGCACTGCTCCGACTACGATGGGGTCGACGAGAAACACTGGCCTCCCCTGCGCGGCGTCATCGACTGGCCCGCCTTTCTGGCAGCGCTGCGCGACGTTCAGTTCCAGGGCCCGCTCAACTACGAGGCCACGCTCGACGGGGAGACGCCCGATGAGAAGCTCGCGTTCCTTGAGGACAACTACGCGCGGCTCATGAAAAGCGTCTGCTGACGAAGCGTTCTGTAGAGGGCAAGTGCCCTGTCAGACTATGGAGGTAAGGTGGAGATGACCCTTCCGAAGACGGCACCCGACACCGCGACGACCGGAGTGACCGAAGAGACGCTGCACCGCCGGTACCCCATTCTGCGTCGATTCGCGGAGTCGCGGCGGCAGTTCGCGGCAGACCCGTACCGACCCCAGTACCACTTCGTGAGCCCCGAGGGTAACCTGAACGACCCCAATGGACTATGCTTCTGGCAGGGGCGGTGGCACCTCTTCTATCAGGCCTTTCCACCACCCGACCCACGGCCCCACTGGGGCCACGCCGTCAGCGACGATCTGATCCACTGGCGCGACCTGCCCCACGCGCTCACGCCCGGTCCCGAGGAAGCCTGCTGGTCGGGCGCGACGCTGGTTGAAGCCGACCACGTGATCGCTATGTACCACGGTCACCAGCTCGGCAATATGGTGGCTGTAGCCGATGATCCGCTGCTGCTGCACTGGGAGAAAGTGAAGGGCACCGCCGTCATCCCCAACCCCTGCCCTATCTGGACGCGCACGACAGGGCACGAGCCGTTACCGGGCGTGGGCGGCAACCCGGTTCCTGCGGGCGCGATCAACTTCGTCTACGACCCCTGCATCTGGAAAGAGGGCGACTTCTACTACTCGATCTCCGGCGGCACCCTGCCGCACAGCCCCAGCGGGCGGCGTATGCGGGCGGAGTTCCTCTTCCGCTCGCGCGACCTGGCGACGTGGGAGTACCTGCACCCCTTTCTGGAGGGCGATATTTACGGCCTGCCCGGCGACGACGGCGGCTGTCCCTACTTCTGGCCCATCGGAGACCGGCACATCCTGTTGCACTTCAGCCATATGAGCGGCGCCCACTACTTGCTGGGGGACTACGACACCGCTCGTGACACCTTCGTCGTCACCCATGGCGGGCGGTTCACCTTCGGCCCGTGGTATCCCGGTGGTGTGCAC
>CAZYYC010000405.1:0-3546 GCA_964650935.1 uncultured Anaerolineales bacterium | reverse complement strand
CTGAGATACGAGATATCCTGCCCGGCATAGACCTCGTGGTCGTCGCCGTACTCGACGCCCGTGACCGGGACTCGCACCGGCGACGGCGCGCCGGCGAACGTCGGATAGGTCACCGTGACCCAGTTACCGCAGCCGATGATACCCGAGGCACCGGAGGCATCGTAGTCCATCCGCTCCCACATCCGCTCCCCGATCTCCTGAGTCCGCAGGCTCAGGATGGGCACGTCATCGTTATAGAGCGCGTTGTACTTACCGTAGAGCGCCTCGACGAAGTCGCCCATCAGCGTGTTGGACATGGTGTCAGAGTACTGGTTCAGGTTATTCATGTGAAACATCGTCGGGTTGATGCTGAAGTCGAGCATGAACCCCAGCGCCAAGTTCGTGACATAGTCGATGATCTCATCATAGGTCATGATCTGACCGAGAGCGTGAAACCAGTAATCCACCTCCTCCTCCGGGGTCGTCGCGAAATACCAGATGTTGTTGGCATAGCGAGGAATCTGTAGCATCTCGGGTTGATCCGGATGCGGTATGCCGGTGTTGGGCGAGGGGTTCCGGTAGCCTGATGCCGACCAGTTCACAAGCAGGTGGCGGACACCCAGCTCATAGGCGGTAGTGATCACGTAGGTGTTGGTGATACCCGAGTAGGCGCCGGTCAGAAGAGTAGAGGTGACGTAGTCCGAAAACCCGAGGAACGCCGCTGTCTGGGTGTTACTCAGGATCTCCGTATAGGCCTTGTCCGGCTCTTGGGTCAAGTCTTCGTGACCATAGGTGTGGTTCAGCCAGACGAAACGATCCTGAAGTTGCACGGCCTTCGCGGTCAGCGTGCCCGGCTTCACCGCACCCAGATCGCCCTCCCGATCCTCTTCGCTGCCGTCACCGTTGAAGGGCATCTCGATCTTGAAGTCCGCGGCATTGGGTACCGTGGTGGTCATCGTATGCATCCATGCGACCAAGTTGTCAAGATCGTCAGGTTCCAGGCGGAATCCCCGGTCGTAGATGGGCTTGTGTTGTTCAGCGTCCCAGCGATCCCCCCAAGCCAACACATCATCCGGCTGCGGCACGAAGTAGAAGTGGCGCTCGCCCAGGAAGACGCCCTTGGTCGCCCAGTTGATGATGCCATAGGGCAGAGTGTGGGCATGGACATTGGAGGGTAGCGCAACGATGTGGTCCGAGCTCGCCGTCATCACCATGTGCTCACGTCCATCGCCCGGACGGTAAATCGCGAGGATTGTCCGCCCACTTGCATCGTCCAAGAGAGGCGTTACATCCGCTCCGTCAACAGGGGTGGAAAGATAGTGCCACGTCCCGCTGATCTCGAGCGTCGCCGTGGGCCAGAGATAGCTGAAGACGGCCTGTCCGACCTGTGTCATCGTCATCTCGAGAGTGACTGTAGGCAAGGTACCTGCGTAGACCAACCCGTAGTCAGGCGGATCCGGGAAGGCATACCAGGTCACCCGCCGGACAGCGAAAGTGCGCTCATACGTTCGAATGATGTCCCGTTCGCCCTCCGTCAGACCATCATGATCGCTAGCAGGTGACCAGACCTGGTTGGTCGAGACGAGGATGGCGTAATAGTAGCCGTGATTCGCTCCATCCGAAAGATCAGTGGCCGCAAAAGAGAAGCCGGACGTCGAACGGTCGTTCACATCCCACGTCTCGTAGGGTATACCGAGGATTTCAAGATAATCCAGGATGACGCGGTTGGTGTTCGCTGCACCGTCAACACTATCGAGGATCACAAGGACACGCATATCCAGTAGCGGATCAGTGATAATCGTGTCGGGTACGTCACCCAAGATACTCAGTCGAGCCGGGCGTGTGGGTGATGGTAGCATAGGATGGAGGGAGCGCTCGCTCTCCTCATCGAGAGCTGGCAGATCACTCGCTGGGGGCACATTCGGATCCGCCATCACAGGCTGCGCCAACAGCGCAGCCAAGAGCGACACAACCATAAGCATCCGCATCATCGCCTTGGTACTCATAGCACCTCCCACCAGTTCAAACACAGGATCACGTGAAATGTGGACCCGCGACCATCGATGTGTTGCCGACAACAGAGGGCTGATGCTGCGAATTGCCCGAACGATCGACGGCTGCCATCAACCCCACTATGCCGGACAGACACAGCCTGCTCAGTCACAGACAAGGGCGGTGAGATACCTCGTCGCCCGGACCGACGATCACGCACGACATGGAGCGTGATAGGAGGTGCACCGGGCAACCATCGCCGGGCTGTCCACGAAGAGCCACTACAGATCCCCAGACGAGTCCCACATCGATCGATAGTGCGCCTTCGTCGTGGTCCCGGCCACGTAGCGGCGCGAAGAGGGCGCCGCACTAGGAAGTGTGCTACGTAGAAGAACTAAGCTCCGGTCAACAAGAGGTGTGTGCCGACCGGCATGAAACAGGTTAGACCTAGTCCCACGAGCGCAATATCTAACCTAATTATACATCCGATCTGCAGAAGGCGCAAGCAATTCGAGGCCAACCAGGACTAATGTACTACGACGAGAACGGACCCGACCGATCAACCCGGTAAGGCGCTCACCTTCGTACCCTCGTCAAGTCGCTTGCTCCCGCCACGCTCCCTCCTATAATCCCTTCAGGAGCCATCGTCGATGATCATCCAACCAGCTGCGCACAACCAAACAGAGCCGCCCCGTGGCGTTGTAGCGCGCCAGGTCTTGGTGGTCTTCATCCTCCTCTCCGCCGGCACGCTGCGCTTCACGGGCCTGAACTGGGATCTCGCCCAGTGGATCCACCCTGACGAGGGCCACATGCGCGCCATCACCGGGGTCGTTCGCTGGCCCGAGGACCTCCGCGACTACTTCGATACCCACACCTCGAGCCTCAACCCGCGCAACCACGACCAGGTCTACAGCTACGGCACCCTCCCCCTCTTCGCCACCCGTGCCCTGGCGGAGTGGATCGAGGCAGGCTGCACACAGTCCACCGCCACACGACAGGGCCCTCTCCCTATCAACGCCCGCCTCGCGCAGCACCTGCTGTCCCGCGCCGGCGTGTCCTCCGAGGATGCCTGCCCCTTCGGCACCTTCACCTGGACCTACAGTGCCTTTCTGGGACGCCACCTCGCGGCGCTCGCGGATCTGGGCACCGTCCTGCTGATCTATCTCCTCGGACGACGCCTCTATGGAGATTGGGTCGGCCTGATCGCGCTGGCGCTTGGCGCGTTCACCGCCCTGATGATCCAGCAGGCGCACTTCTACACCGTGGACAGCGCCGCGACCTTCTTCACGATGCTGACCGCCCTCTTCGCCGTCCGGGCTGCCCAGGCACAGCGAGTACCGTGGCTCGATCTGGGCCTGGCAGGCATCGCGACCGGACTGGCAACTGCCTGTAAGGTCAGCGCAGCCGTGGCTGCGGGCCTCGTCGCTCTCGGCGCCCTGGCATGGGTCGTTCGGCAGATGCGCGCGGAGCAGAATCGGGGCGATACCGGTCGTCCCTGGTCGATGATCGTCGCAGCCATCCTCCTGCCGGTGGCCCTCGCCGCCCTCCTCTCCCTCGTCGCCTTCCGGGTGGGGC
>CAZYYC010000404.1:0-3556 GCA_964650935.1 uncultured Anaerolineales bacterium | reverse complement strand
ACTGGCGGATGGCCGTGTCCAGGTCGGCCTCGGGGTCCGTAGGGTCCTTCAGCTCGATGACGGCGACGGGCATTCCATTGAGGAACACCGTCAGGTCCGGGCGGATGTGCCTGCCGGACGGGCCGAGCACGGTGAGTTGTCGCACGACGAGGAGGTCGTTTTGGGCGGGATCGTCGAAGTCAATCAGCCTGGCGTGTCCGCCGCGGGTTTCGCCGGACCGGGTGTCGCGGTACTCGACTTCGACGCCGTCGGTGAGCAGGGTGTGGAACCAGCGGTTGTTCTGGACCAGCGTGGGATGCGGGGGACGTGCGAGCGACCGCGCCACCTGCTCGATGGTGTCTTGCGGAAGCGCGGGGTTCAGCCGGCGCAGTGCGTCGGCCAGGCGGTTGTGGAGGAGGAATTGGGCGGCGTCTGCGCGTTCGTCGGCGTCGTCGAGCGCGGGGCCGAAGAGGGCCGGGATTCCGAGTGCGCCGAAGTGGAGTGCGGCGGCGTCCTCGACCGACCGTTCATGGAGTGAGCCGCCGGTCATCGGTTGCTCCTTTTGGTTTGCCGGACACGGTAGAGGCGTTCGGTGAAGCCGCCCTCGCGTTCGAAGGCGGCGGCCAAGGCGGCGATCTGGCGATCCAGCAGGGCCATGGCCACGCCGATCAGGACCAGCGCGGCGTTGGCGGCGAGGGATTCGATGGATCCTGGCGCGCCGGGCGACGGCATGGACTGTATGGACTGTATGGACGGGATGGACTCGTTTTGGGGCGGGCGTCCATGCGCGGGGCGGGGTTGGTGGGCTTGTTTGACCCATTGTGCCACGTCGTCGGCGGTGGCGCAGCGGCGGGCGACGAGGGCCTGTCGTCTGGGGTCGTTCGGGGCCCAGAGGGGCAGGCCGCGCTGGCGGAGGAAGTCTTCGTAGTCCAGGCGGAGTTCGGCGAGGCTGGCCCGGGCGACGTTGGTCAATTTCAGTTCGGTTTTTTTGGAGGTGCCGCTCGCCACGCTGCCCTCGGCGATGTTCTGGACGCCGGAGCGGGCGGCCTGCACCATCTGGTCGTGGGTGCGGCTGCGCCGGTCGATGAAGCGGTCGGCGAATCGCACGGTGACGTCGTAGACGAGCTGTGCCACCTGAAAGCTCTTCAGCCGCCGGTACCCGCCGTGCCTGGGAATCAGCGGCTCCGCGGCCGCGGCAGGACGGCCATCCCGGCCGTCCGGTCCATCGCGTCCATCCCGTTCATCGCGTCCATTGCGTCTCCCGGCGTGCCGGGACCCATCGGGTCGATTGGCGCTCATGACACGTTCTCCGTTTCACCCACCCGGACCTGGCCGGAGAGGAGCTTGGGCAACAGGTAGTCCCGCAGGGCGGCAAGCTTGCGGGACTCGAGTTGAACCTGCGCGTGTAGGTCGTAAAGCGTACCGACAAGCTCATCCGCTGCCCTCATGACTTCCAGAGGGGCAGTAACTACCATCGCCTCTTGAAGATGTCCACGTTTGATGTGTCCCATTGTCGTTGCCTTGCTTGAGGCAATCGCACGGAACCACGGGAGGTGATGCCTGATCCATAGCAGGCACAACCAGCTTGGATTGTGCGATGACGTCACCTTAAACAAATGCTGGTTCAGCGCCCCCTTCCCGCCGAACCAGAACTCCACTTCAAGCGTGCCGGACCACGAGAACAGCAGGTCGCGATCTCTGACCACATACTGGTCGTCGATCTCGGAGTTCGCCAGGTCAGCACCCTCAGTTGTACCCTTGCGTAATTGGGCGATCTTGATGACCGGGAGGTCCTTTCCGTCACCCTTCGGAGGGTACTTCTGCAGTGCCAGGCCGTTCAGGAAGGTGGCTATCCTGGCAATCGCCTTGACCTCCCACCCTTCCGGCATCGGGCCGAGTTCGGAGTGGGTGAAGGTGGTGGGGAGGGCGTCAAAGACGGGTTGGGGCATGGAGGGGAACGAGGCGGCCCCGGCGGCTTTGGCCTTCACCGGCTCGAAGTCCACGAACCACGCCCGAAAGATCGCCCGCGCCAACCGCTCCAACACCCGCCCCGTCCGCCGATTCCGCTCGATCTTGTCGTCCAGCGAACCCAGCGCGGCGGCGATGGCACGCTGCTCATCAAGAGGGGGCAGGGGTAATTCGAACATGGGGACATCGCGGCATTTGAGACTATCGAAAACCGCGCCCACGTTCAGGTTCTTGTGAATCTGCTCCCACCACGCAGGACCGCGCACAAGCCAGCGCAAGAACGGTGGAAAAACTGATTCACCGTTCGCGCGAAGCAAGACGAGGTTCTGACCGAGAGCGAACCTCTCGCCGGGGGCTACGTGTGCCGTTTCGCCAGGGTTGCAGCGCCGAGACAATACAACGTCGTGGGGTTGAGGATGCGCCTTTCTCGTCCACTCTGTGAAGTCTGCCTCGCTGATACGCCGTGCCTCATCAAGATTGAGTCGCCCTCGAGACATCTGCGGGATTGCGACGTAGCGATACTGGCCCGCTGGATCTTCTGGTGGCGTCTTGTGGACGCAATCCAGCAAGATAACACCGGCATCCTCAAGTCTCATGATCTCCCACACAACCGAATTCATCCGCACTTCTGGGCCCACTTCATCGCCTAATCCAGTTCGATTCCCTCGACGCCATCTTGGACGAGTTCAGCATGCTCTCGAACAACGCTCAGACCAACTTTGACGTGTTCACCCCGATCAGTGCGCACAGTGACATTGCCGCCCGGTCGTCCAGCAGCGTTGCGGGCATGTTCTGCTCGGACGATGACGCACTCGCCGATGATCGAAAGGATCACCGAACCACCAACAAACCTAATTCGCGAGCCAACAGTCGGCAACTGTGGCCATCCGGTCTTATCCAGATCCAACACTGATCACCTCCGGCTGCTGTCTCCAACTCCCCCCCTGGATCATCGATGTCCACTGCTCACCCTCCGCAAGACATTCTCCCGGTTCCGCCACCCGCCGTGGGTACTTCTCCTCGAACGGCTCGCCGTCGTCTTCCCGTTCCTCTGCGCCGACGTGGCGGCCGGGGGGCAGGGCGAAGGCGTGCTTTCTGCTGTTCTCCAGCGCAGCGGCCCTGCGAAAGCCGGGGAGGTTCCCCACCGCGTGGCGGGCGTCATCATCGCGGTCGAGGCAGGGGCAGGGCGACGTCCGTTCATACATGGCGGCCGCCTTTCCCCGCGCGGCCGGGCTTCTTCTTCGCGGACTTGCCCGCCCGGGGCTTCTGCGAATCGCAGAGTTCGGCCTGTAGCTGCGCAACCGTCGGCAGCTTGCCCCGGAGCTCGTCGGGCAGGCTCTCGACCAGCCGGGTCTTGTAGCGGGCCACGCCTACGGGCTTGCCCAGGTCGCGGAGGGCATACTCGGCGATGATCCGGCTGCGCGTCTTGCAGAGAATGATCCCGATGGACGGCTTGTCGTCCGGATGACGCAGGAGATCGTCCACGGCGGAGAGGTAGAAGTTCATCTTGCCGGCGTGCTCCGGCTGGAAGGCTCGGGCCTTCAGGTCGATGACGACATAGCATCGCAGGCGCAGGTGATAGAAAAGCAGGTCGAGATAGAAGTCCTCG
>CAZYYC010000403.1:0-3578 GCA_964650935.1 uncultured Anaerolineales bacterium | reverse complement strand
ACCCGATAAAGCCCACCGCTCTCTGCGGTGGGCGCAGCCCAATGGTAGCATGGCGAGGGCGTTTGTCAAACCGTTGCGGGGTGTATACTTGCCTTATGATCCACAAGCCGAGGAGATCAACGATGACCCAATTCGCCTATCCCGAAACGCGTAAAGGCAATCACGTCGACGTCCACCACGGGACGCCTGTAGCGGACCCCTACCGCTGGCTCGAGGACCTCAACACACCCGAGACGAAGGCATGGATTGAGGCTCAGAATGCCCTGACGTTCGACTACCTGGACCGGCTCCCCCGTCAGAAGGAGATCCGGCAGCGCCTGACCACGCTCTGGAACTTCCCAAAGAGCGAGGCACCCTTCCGCCGGGGTTCGCGTTACTTCCAATTTCGCAACACCGGACTTCAGAACCAGGATGTCCTCTACACGATGGCAACACCCACCGACGAGGGCCACATCGTCATCGATCCCAACACGCTCTCAGAGGACGGCACCACAGCCCTGACCGGTTTTTCGGTCAGCTGGAACGCCGAGTGGATCGCCTATGCCACCAGCGGCAGCGGATCGGACTGGAAATCCTGGCACGTCAGAAACATCGAGACGGGCGACGATCTCGACGAGACGCTCGAATGGAGCAAGTTCTCCGGCGCCGCTTGGCTCCCCGATGACAGCGGCTTCTACTATGCGCGTTACAGCGCCCCGGAGGAGGGCACCAAATACGCCGGAGCGAACTACAACCAGCGCCTCTACCTGCACCGGCTGGGAACGCCTCAGGCAGAGGACACGCTGGTCTACGAGAGACCGGACCATCCACGATGGGGCTTCCACCCTGTGATCAGTGACGATGGATGCTACCTGATCCTGCATGTCTCGGAGGGCAGCAACCGACGCAACCGTGTCTTCTACCGCGAGGTGC
Organism: uncultured Anaerolineales bacterium; assembly: GCA_964650935.1. Classification (GTDB taxonomy): domain Bacteria; phylum Chloroflexota; class Anaerolineae; order B4-G1; family SLSP01; genus PWVB01. Next base: position 2,666 of record CAZYYC010000403.1, on the reverse strand, counting down.
AGGACGAGGTCTTCGTAGAGCTCATCAGCAAGCCGGAGGCAGGCTTCGAGTTCATAGGCAACGATGGCGCGACCTTCTACTTCCACTCCGATCTCGATGCTCCCAAGGGTCGCGTCATCGCGATCGATATTGCGTCGCCGGAGCGCGAGACCTGGCGCACCCTCATTCCAGAGGGTGCAGATGTGATCGAGCACGTGACGATGATCCACGACGAGTTCGTCGTCACAGTCCTGCACGACGCCCATCACCGGCTCCTCCGCTACGCGCTTGACGGCGCCCCCCTGGGAGATATCCCGCTCCCTACGATGGGATCGATCGGCACGCTCAACGGGCGCCGCGAGGATGACGAGGGCTTCTTCTCCTACAGCACCTTCACAACGCCCCCCGCCGTCTATCGCTACGACTTCAGCGAGAGCCGCTCTGAGATCATCACACAACCCAGCCTGCCGTGTGATACCGAGCGCTACGTGACGGAGCAGGTCTTCGTCACCAGCAAGGACGGCACCCAGGTGCCCCTCTACGTGATCCACGACAAGGATTGGACCCTAGACGGGCAGAATCCGACGCTGCTCTATGGCTATGGTGGCTTCAACATCCCCACCCTCCCCGCCTTCCAGGTCTGGCGCCTGGTCTGGCTCGAGATGGGAGGCGTGTTGGCCATCGCAAATCTGCGCGGCGGCGGTGAGTACGGCGAGGCCTGGCATGCTGCGGGCACTGTGCACCGTAAGCAGAACGTCTTTGATGATTTTATCGCCTGTGCAGAGTACGTGATCGAGAAGGACATCACGTCCACATCCAAGCTGGCCATTGAGGGTCGCTCCAACGGCGGGCTACTTGTCGGCGCCTGCATGACCCAGCGTCCCGACCTCTTCGGCGCAGCGCTCCCAACTGTGGGCGTGATGGACATGTTGCGTTTTCACAAGTTCACCATCGGCTGGGGATGGGTCAGCGACTATGGCTCGGCGGACGATCCCGAGCAGTTCAAGACCCTCTACGCCTACTCACCCTACCATAACACACGCCCTGCCGACTATCCGCCGACCCTGATCCTCACCGGGGATCACGATGATCGGGTGATGCCGGCCCACTCCTACAAGTTCGCCGCGGCCCTACAGGCTGCCCAGCATGGCGAGGCGCCTATCCTAATCCGCATCCAGACCAACACCGGTCACGGCGTCGGCAAGCCGACCCAGCTGCTGATCGAGGAGCGCGCCGATATGTGGGCCTTCCTGGCTGCCGCACTGGAGATGAGCCCTATCTCTCAGTGAAGCTTGTAGACCGATCCGCCGATGAACTCGCGCACGTGGGAGGTCGCCGGGATCAAGGACTCATCCTCGACCGGGATCAGGGCCTGTAGCAGATTGTGGACCCGCTGAGCCCGTAGATAAGCGTCGATACGGTTCGCATCATCTTGATACTCGCGAGCCCACTGCGCGAAGTGTGAGAAGAGGCGCGCCCGCATCACGGGCAACTCATAGGGCGTCGCGCTGTTGACCACGTAATCGGCAGTGTTGACGTAGGGGATAATGTGCCGTAGCTCACTGCTGCGCACGTAATGCCAGTGCTCGAGCGTCTGGCGGGGATCGTAAGCGCGCTCGCGGGCGTCTCGTACCATGCGTCGCATCAGTCGGATGTCGGTGAAGCGGATGTACTGGTTGTCAGGCCCTTTCATCTGGAGCAACGTCTCGATGTAGAGCCTGAACTTCTGCTCGTCGGGAATCGCCCGCGTCATCCCGTCGTAGAGCCCGTGCAAACTATCGATCAGGATCATCTGGTCATCGCGGACCCGCAGTGGCGTGACCTCTAGCCTTCTCCGACCGGTCTTGAAGTCATAATAGGGCAGCAGCACCTCCTCTCCGGCGACCAGCCGCAGCAGGTGCTCGTTGATCAGGTCCAGGTCGAGCGCCTGAGGGGTCTCAAAGTCATAGTCACCAAACTCGTCGCGAGGATGCATCTCCAGATCGTAGAAGTAATGGTCGACGTTGAGCGCGACCAAGCTCAACCCCTCTCTCTCGAGGCGTTCCTGCAGCTTGACGGTTGTGGTTGTCTTTGACGAGGACGACGGCCCCGCGATGATGACGACACGCACGCCATCACGCCGCTGCACGATCCTGGCCAAGGCATCGTCGAGATCCTTCTCGTAAGCCTCATCCGCCTCGTGCACAATCTCCGCGAACTCCCCACGTGCTATACGCTCGTTCAGCCGGTAGATATTGTGGACGCTGTGGTCGACAGACCAGTTCAGCACCTCCCACAGCTTCCAATAAGGGATGTTCTCCGAATCCCGCTGCGATCGGCCCTCCTTGCGCCGCTCGCGACGGCGGGCACGCTCCTGACGGTACAGGATATAGGCCTTGGCGGTTCTGGCGTGCCCGTTTTCGATCAGCACCTTCTCCACCACATCCTGGATGTCCTCGACCGTGGGTAGGGTGTCGCCGGTGCAGTTCTGGGCCAGGATAGCGATGACCTCATCCGCCAGGCCCTCCGCTACCTCGCGGTTACGCCCACCCACCGCCACCGCCGCACGATAGATCGCGTTCACAATCCGGTCTCGGTTGAACGGCACAACGGCTCCTGTTCGCTTCACCACCTGCTCTAGGCATGTGTTCATCACGCACCTCCGCTGTTGACTCAGAAAACAGGCGACCTAGCCCTATTCTACCATT
>CAZYYC010000402.1:0-3584 GCA_964650935.1 uncultured Anaerolineales bacterium | reverse complement strand
GGAGCTGGCCCTCACGCACGCGCCCGGTGACGAGAAGCTTCTGGTGCTACGCGGCGTGGCGCTCGATCTACTGGGTCGCTCGGCGGAGGCCGAACGGGATTTTGCGCTTGCGCAGCAGCGTACGCCCGATCTAGAAGCCCTCTACTCGACGCGCGCGCAGGCCTATCTACTGGCTGACGCGGCGGATCGAGCGCTTGAGGATGCTCAGCGGATGATCGACCTCAACCCCGCCTCAGCCATGGGCTACTACCAGATGGGCAACGCCAACGCGAATCTGGGCAACCTTCTTGAAGCAAGCGAGAACTTCGAGACGGCAAGCACACTGGCTGCCGCGGCGGGCCGGACCGAGTTGGAGGGCATGGCGCGGATCCAACTCGCCAATGTGACGATGCTGCTCTCAGCCCCACAGCTCCCCACAGCCACGCCCCTCCCCTGACCCGGGTCAGCGAGCCATCCATCCGCCATCCACAAGGACGATGGCGCCGTGGACATAGGCCGCAGCCTCAGATGCTAGGAAGACGCAGATACCCTTGTAGTCATCGGCATCTCCCCACCGCCCGGCAGGAATACGCTCCAAGATCTGGCGGCTGCGTACGTCGTCCGCTCGCAGCGCCTCGGTGTTGTCGGTGGCGACATAGCCCGGAGCGATCGCGTTGACGTTGACGCCCTTGGCGGCCCACTCGTTCGCCAGCGCCTTGGTGAGTTGGCCAACGCCGCCCTTGCTCGCCGCGTAGCCCGGCACCGTGATGCCGCCCTGAAAGGTCAACAGAGAGGCGGTGAAGATGATCTTGCCCGAACCTCTCTCGACCATCGGCCTGCCAAACTCACGCGCAAGGATGAACTGCGCGTTGAGGTTCACCTCGAGAATGGTATCCCAATACTCATCCGGGTGCTCTACGGCGGGGCGGCGCAGAATGGTGCCCGCGTTGTTGACCAGAATGTCGATTTGAGGAACGTCATGCCGAACGCTCTCGATGAGGCTATAGAGCGCCTGACGATCAGCGAAATCACACTGATAGGCAGTGAAATCGCGGCCCAACGCTTTGACCTGACGCTCGATCTCGCTGTCCCGCAGCTCGAGCGACTTCGACACCCCAACGATGTCAGCTCCGGCCTCGGCTAGCCCCAGCGCCATCGACATCCCGATCCCGCGGCGACAGCCGGTCACCAGAGCTACCTTGCCGTCTAGTCTGAACTGATCCAGAATCCCCACCCTAGACCCCCTCTTGTTGCACATCGATGAGCACCTTCATCACGTCACCGCCGCCTGCCAGCTGCTCCAGAGCCACATCGAGATGATCGAGCGGGTGCACAGCCGAGACGAGTTGATCAAGTGGGAGTGCCTCCCCGGCAGCAAGCTCGATGGCCCTCTCAAAGTCCTCGCGCTCGTACACGCGGGCCCCGCACATCCGCAGCTCGCGCCACAACACGCGATGCAGATCAACGGCAGCCGGCTCGCTGAAGATGCCCACGATCACGATCCTACCGCGTGTTCGGGGCAGAGCCGTCATCATCTCGGCCCCGGCTGCGCTGGAGGTCACCTCGAAAACCACGTCGGCCCCCGCGCCCCCGGTGCGCTGCTCCACCAGATCGACCAGGTCCACATCGCGCGGATTGATCACGTCAAGGCCGAGCTCGCGCCCGATGCGCACGCGCTCGGGGTTGATCTCCGAGACCAAGACCCGGGCGCCCGCGTGCTGGGCGACGAGTCCCACCAAAGTGCCGATCGGGCCACCGCCGAGAACGACGGCGAACTCACCCTGGGTCACCTCACCGAGCCGCACGTCGTGACAGGCGACCGCCAACGGTTCGACAAGCGCCCCGCGTCGTAGCGACATCGTGTCGGGCAGGGGCAACACCGTCGCCGCGGGCACAGTCCAATAGGTCTGAAAGGCCCCTGGCGTATCGATCCCAAGGAACTTCAGGTTGAGACAGATGTGGCTGTGTCCGGCCCGGCACGCCGGGCAGTGCCCACATGGATCAAGCGGCATCACCGTGACCGTCTGTCCTACGTCAAAGCCGGTGACGCCTGCACCGAGCGCGGAGATCGTGCCCGAGAGCTCATGGCCCATGATCTGCGAGGGGGCCACACGCTGATCCATGCGTCCATGGTAGATATGGAGGTCGGTGCCACAGATGCCGACATAGGCGATCTTGATCTGCACCTCACCCGGACCGGGTGACCTGGCCTCCGCTTCTCCCACACGGATGGTCTTGTTGTGCTCATAGTAAGCTGCTCGCGCCATCGAGGGCTCCTTTCTCAACTCAGGATCGTGGACCATTCTAGGTCGGCGCGCATCGCTGTCAATCATGAGCGACCGCGCACGCCTCGGGAGGGCTTACAGTCCCGGATACCACGCGCGTGCGCTCAGGTACGTCACCTGGGCAAAGACATCGTCAGGCAAGTCCAGCCCGTCTACACCCTCGCTGAACCCTCGCCCCGTGCGCAAGTAGTCGAGTTCTCGAGTATAGCGGTCGGCAAGCGCATCGAGGTGAACCCTTCGTCGGTCATCGTCGAGCGCCGATACCGGTTCGCGCAACACGAAGTCGGTGCCGTAGAGGATGCGGTCGGCATAACGCGCAAAGAAGGCGCGCACGCGATCGCGATCCTGTCCCATCAGGTCATGCATACGCGCCGAGGTGTCGACGGCGAAATTAGGATACGCATCCAGCCTACGAGCGACCTCCCCTACGTCGTACTCCAGGCTGCCGAGGTGGGCACCGATGACGCGCAGATCCGGATGCCGAGCCAGAACCCGGTCACGGGCCGCGATGAGATCGCTATGCGAGGGATGATCGGGCTTGTCGCCCATATACCACTCGGGATGGGCGCGATAGTAACTTGCGTGCGGGTTGTCGGCGTCCAGCGATTGCCAGCAGGCCAGCGGCTCACCGATGTGCATCAGGGCCGGTTTCCCTACTGCAGCCAGCGCCTCGTAGATCGGGTCGAAGAGCGGGTCGTCGATCATCAGGTAGGCACCGGACGGCGCGCGGATCTCCATCCCGATGTTCTTCCAGAACTTACAGGCCACGGCACCGGCAGCGAAATCGACCGTCAGCTCGTCGATGACCCGGTCCACGTAGCGTCGAGCCTCAGCGGGACTTGCCATCGCGGCGGCATCGGGCGGATCGAAGGTCGTGCACCAAGCATAGTGACAGGGCCATCGCTGGGCTAGATCGCGGAACACGTCAGCAACGGGCCGCCATGGATCCTCCTCGCTGTGCGCCACGGCGACGTTGAGCAGCTTGAGATCGAGGCCGTCCAGAAGCGCCAGCGCGTCGGCGTGATCGCCGGCATAGTGTACGTGGGCATCGATGATCATCGCAGTTCCTCCCTTCAGAGTTGGATCAAAAAGGTTACGCTATGGTTGCTGCAGAATCCATATGCACATCAACATGTGACAACCCGCTCGCCAACACGCCCTGACTGGGTAGGGTCCCTAGCATCCGGCGACTCGCGGGCGCCCACTCTATATATCCCCGGCAACGTCCTTGTCAAACCGGGACGTCTGAGGTGCGTGAACGTCCGAGGGTGTGCGTCACTTTTCCGCATTACGCGGAGGTAGAGACGCGGCGGTGCCGCG
>CAZYYC010000401.1:0-3598 GCA_964650935.1 uncultured Anaerolineales bacterium | reverse complement strand
CTACCGAGGCCGCCACCGAGGTCAGGGCGAGCGACGTGATCCATGTGTAGAAGTGGACCGCCAGCGCGACACCCGACGCCAAGAGGCTGAGCCAATCGCCGGCGCGCAAGCGTCGCCACTCGTCACGTGCGGTCGCCATCGCGAACGGGGCTAAGATCACCGAGGCAAACGTCAGGCGCCACGCCGCCACCGCCAGTGACGACACGGTCGCCTGCGCCAGCCTGATCCACATCGAAGCCGTGGAGACGGCGGCAATGCCTAACAACAGACCGGCGGTCGGCGGCACCCTTGGTCTGCCGCCTTCCACATCCCTGACCTCATCGTCACTCATTCGCGCCCCTCTGAGATGATGATATACTCGGCTCCGTGGCTTGATAAGAGCCAACGGTGCATTATAAAAGGGTTTCAGTCCTGCGCCAGACCAGCGATCCACCTTTCAGGACGGTGACGCATCGCCCACGGATGCAGAGACCTGAACGTCCATAGCTAGGAACCGTTGTTCGGCACGGATACCACTTGTGGTATAATGTGAGTGAGGGGGAAAGAGCTCGATGTTGATTGAATCACAGAGCCTAGACCTGTGGGAAGCGATTCGTACAAGCCGTTTTCTAACATCCACCACGAGGAGGTAGACCAATGGCTGAGTATACGAAACACCTGTACCTATCGATGTTACCGGAGGCCGTGATCGCTTCACAGTTGTCCCCTGAGGAGTTCGGCGCGTACTATGCCATTGGGTCACTGAAGAAGGCCCGCGGGCAGGCCATCTTCTTCGAACTGGACCCTGACTTCAGGTCCGATGAGTTGCCCATCGAGGAGGGCTTGCGTCGCTGCGTCCCGCACGATGACGGCACCCCCAAACGATCTGTCTACATCTCAGTCTATCGTGCTCTGGAACATGTCCCGCTCGATGCGATCCTCAAACTTCACCTGGTCACGCAGGACGGCAGGGTCCTGGGCGTAGACGCCGCCGAGGAATGTCCCGAGGATAGGGATGAGCTCCACCTCTACCAGGAAATTGCGCCGGTGACCCCCCTGATTGCCAGCACGTTGGGACCCCGTGATTTCTACGATCTGATCGTGCGCAAACCCACCACACTGCTCACCCTACCCGCGGTCTGTTTCGCCGAGCTGCAGCTTGGCGAGTTGGCGAACAACCCTGAGTATGGCAGCGTGGGCGATCTTCCCTACGCCAACATCGACCATCTGCGTCAGTGCCTGGTCGATCTGCGCACCAAGATCGTGCACACCAAGATGGTCGACCGCATCAGCGCACCGACCTTCCCCTACCGCATGCTCAAGACGGGGATCTTCATCGGCAACACCGAGAAACTCTTGTGCTTCCCGCTGCCCCCACAGGACGTGCTGAAGAACCAGCACTATCGTTGGTGGCGTTCGGCGGATATGTAACTTACCTAGTGGTGCTAAGGTCTAGCCAGAGGGCCCTTGGTCACACAGATGAGGGCCCTCGAATTGTGACCTTGTATGTCCCGGATCTTCCGGGGTAGGGCACGCCCCAGGCGTTGCCTTTTATAGGTCCACCAAGGGCTCGCGGCTTCTCCTCAGACGGTCTGAGGAGCGTCCCGGAGAGGGTGCTGGCGCATCGTGACGCCCTCAAGACTGACCGGGGAGGAGCTGGAGCCCATTTGTGTGGGAATCATAGTAGGTGAATTTCTGATAGGAGGATGGGGAGGATGAATATCTGGGTTGTTGTAAGTATGATCTCCGGGATCATCTCAATCGTCGCGGCAGGCTTCTACTACCGCTGGGTTGTGAAGCAGGATCCTGGAACCGAGCGAGCGCAGCGCGTCGCCCGATGGATTGAGGAAGGATCACAGTCTTACCTTCAGAAGCTCTATGTTGCCCTGACGGGGCTCTCCGTGGTGATGGCAGTTGTGCTGGCCATCGTATTCGGGCTTCAGGTCAATGCAGGCTATGGGGTGCAGATTGCTATCTTCTTCATCTTCGGCGCGGTGGCCTCTTCTCTTGCCGGGTATATGGGCATGTCGATTGCCGTGAAAGGCAATGTCCGCACGGCGGCCGCGGCTGAAACAGGCATCATTCCGGCCTTCGCGATCAGCATTAACTCGGGCGCCGTGATGGGCCTGGCCATGGTCGGGATGGCCCTCTTCGGCATGAGCCTGGTCTACCTGATCACGGGCCAACCGGAGATGGTGTTGGGCTTCAGCTTCGGCGCCTCCATGCTCGCCCTTCTCGCGAAGGCGGGTGGTGGCATCTTCACGAAGACCGCGGATATCGCGGCCGATCTCGTGGGCAAGGTCGAGGTCGGGATTCCCGAGGACGACCCCCGCAACCCTGCCGTCATCGCCGACAACGTGGGCGACAACGTGGGTGATGTGGCCGGCATGGGCGCGGACATCATCGACAGCTACATCGCGAGTGCCGTTGCGGCGATGCTGCTGGGCGCCGCACTGCCCAACGTGACCGGGGACCAGCGGATCATGTACACGATCTTCCCTCTCATCCTCTGTATGTTGGGAAGCTTCGCCTCCTTGATTGGCCTGCAGTTCGTGCGGGTCAAGGAAGGCGGCAAGCCGGGTCCGGCCCTGAACATGGGGACGATCTATACGACGGTGCTTCTCGCCGTCTTTGCCACGGTGGTCGTCCTGGTCTCCGATATCGATCTGGCGGCCCTGTGGGCTACGTTGGCCGGGCTGATCACCGGCGTCGTCATCGGCTTCACCTCCGATTTCTTCACCGGCGACGATCGCCCGCCCGTCGTGGAGACTGCCAGGGTCTCCGGGTCAGGCGCTGCGATCACGATCATCACCGGTTTCAGCTATGGACTGATCAGCATCGTGCCTTCCATCATCGGCATCGTCGTTGCGATGCTGATTGCCTACTTTGTCGCTGAGGCCTCGCCAGTGCTGACCGGAGTCTACGGCGTCGGCATCGCCGCCGTCGGCATGCTCTCGATCACCGGCATGATCGTCTCGGCGGATGCCTACGGCCCGATCGTGGACAACGCCCGCGGCATTGCCGAGATGGCAGGGATGTCCCCCGAGGTTGTTGAGGTGACCGACGTGTTGGACGCGGCCGGCAATACCGCCAAGGCCATCACGAAGGGCTTCGCCATCAGCGCTGCCGCACTGACCGTGTTGGCGCTCTTCTCAGCCTACGCGAGCGAGGTCTATCAGGCAATGCTCGAGCTGAACATCGCCGGCGCGGTCCCGATGACCATCAGCTTGCTCAATCCGTGGGTCATCGTCGGCGTCTTCTTGGGTGCGGCAACGCCCCCGCTCTTCAGCGCGCTGACCATGCTGTCGGTCACGCACAACGCCTTCGACATGATCGAGGAGATCCGTCGTCAGTTCCGCGAGCGTCCGGGCATTCTCGCCGGGACGGAAGAACCGGACTACGTGGCCTGTGTCTCACTGGCCTCACAGGATGCTCTCAAGGCGCTGATCCTGCCCGGTTTCCTGGCTGTGATTCTGCCCTTGATCATTGGCTTCCTGATGGGTCCTGAGGCCCTGGGTGCCTTCCTAGGCGGGGCGATCTTCACAGGCATCCTCTTCGCGCTCTTGATGGCCAACGCCGGTGGCCTGTGGGATAACGCCAAGAAGTACGTTGAAAGCGG
>CAZYYC010000400.1:0-3604 GCA_964650935.1 uncultured Anaerolineales bacterium | reverse complement strand
TGGCCACACGGGCCTTGGTCTCCTCCCAGCTGCCGGTGCCGAGGCGGCTCAGGCGAGGTTGTAGGCCCTCGGCACCCATATAGCGCGAGATGCGGTCCGCCTGGTGGATGGGGACGAAGAGCTTGTCGCTGTGCGGCGCCCGTGTCCCGTTGGTCCCCTGTGGCTGCGACGAGGTGGAGGCCAGAGCCTCGGGCGCCGCGCTCTGGCCGTTGCCGGCGCCTGCGTACTCCAGATAGAGGTACTCGCGGTCGATGTTGTCCACGCTGCGCGTCACAAGCCCCCGGAAGATGCCGATGCCGTAGTCCTCGTGGACGACGACGTCGCCGGGCTGCAGGTCCGCGAAGCTCTGCTCAGGTGCAGCGGCCCGCCGGCGGGGCCGGCGTCGTGGCTCGGGTTCGCGCCAGCCGAAGAGCTCCTCGTCACTCAGCAGGTGACGCACGCCATCCGATCCACGCCACTGCCATCCCCCGCTGACCGTGCCCTGCACGAAGGTGAGCAGGTCTGTCGGCGCGGACGGCAGGCTCTCGAGGACGGGTGGGGGCGTGAAGGTCTGCCAGAGCTCGGCCATGCGTGCGGCCTGGCGGCTGGCGATCACCACCTGATCGCCGAGGTTCACCCACTGACGGACACGCGCCAGCGCATCGGGCAGGCGGCCCGCGAAGTGGGGCTCCGGCCCGAAGGCATCGGCAAGCGGGCCTCCGTCCTCGTCCGCCTCCGGGGTCTCAGCAGCCAACTCGAGGGTGCGGTAGCGGTCGAGCGTCGCACGGATCTGCTCCCACGAGGTGAAGGGGACCGGGGCGTCATGGAAGAGAAGGTGCTCATCACGCGCGGTCTGACGCTGCTCCTCGGCCTCGCGCTCCAGCTCCTCCCACTGCAGGGCGATACGATCGCTCTCCTCGAGGATCACCAGGGCGTCGGCGGGCAGGTAGTGGAGCAGCGTGCCGGCTTCCTGGTAGAGATAGGGCAGGTAGAACTCGAGATTGGGAAAGGGGGCCTGGGCCTCCAGGGCCTCGGCATCCTCCTCGAGTTGGGCTCTGAACTCGAGGGGCGGGTCGCCCTCCAAGAGGCGTTGCACGGCGGCGCTCGCTCGCTCGCTGTCCTTAGGCAGGGCTTCACGGACCGGCGTCAGCCAGAAGGCGTCAACGCGGTCGACCGATCGCTGAGTCTCGGGCACGAAGATGCGGATCGTCTCGATCTCGTCGCCGAAGAACTCCAGGCGGTAGGGCTGCAGGGCCTGCGGTGGGTAGATGTCCAGCAGACCTCCGCGACGGCTCAGCTGGCCCGGCGCGTGAACGACGCTTGTGGGCTCATAGCCGATACCGACGGCGTGACGGGTCAGCTCGGTCAAGGAGGTGCCCAGTCCGACCGAGATCCTGCGAATCGCGCGGCGAAACTGCCGGTAGGGCAAAGTTCGCCGCATCAGGGCCCGCGCAGAGGTCACGACAACAGGAGGGGGACGCGATGGCTCGGGTTCTTGGGCCTGTGCTGCCTGGAACATGTGGAGCTGCGAGAGGACATCCAGCCGGTCGGTGATGACCTCGGGGGGCCACGGGACCCGCTCGTAATAGAGGGCGGGGGGTTCGGGAAAGGAGATCAGACGCTCGGGCGCCGCGGCCCACGTATGCAGCGCGACGGTCAGACGACGGCTCTCCTCGACGGTTGGAGCGACAATGACGACCGGTGCACTTATGTCGTCGAGCAGGGCGGCGATGACGGCGGGCCTGACGCGCGGTAGGAGCGGAAGGCGCCCCTGCGGAGGCGCCGCATCCTCCTCGGAGGGTGCGGCCTTCAGTGTGGCCAAGAGGGACGTGTACCCGGGGTGCTCCCGGATCCACCCAAGCAGGCCGTGCAGGGAGGTGGCCATCGTACCTCTCAGTTCAGTCGGTCGCGTCGACGCGCCAGGTCATTCCCGGACGTCGCAGGTCGGGTTCGCCGGTGAGCCAATCGAGCACCAGATCGCGCGTAGTGCGCAGGATCTGCCAGACCAGCTGGGTCTCCTCAGCCGAGAAGTCCTGCAGCACATAGGCAGCGGGGTCCATACGACCCGGGGGACGTCCGATCCCCAGCCGCAATCGTGGAATCGCCTCGGTGCCCATCAACTGCATGATCGACTGCAGACCGCGGTGCCCGCCGCTCGAGCCTTCGCTGCGAAAGCGCACGGTCCCCAGAGGGATGTCCAGGTCGTCGTAGATAACGAGTAGGTCCTCAGGTGCCACCTTGTAGAAACGTGCCAGGGGGCTGACCGCCTTGCCGCTGTCGTTCATCCAGGTCTGGGGCTGGGCGAGGATCACGCGTTGGTTCTCAATGTAGCCGTGCGCGGTCTTGGCATTGTGCTCCGTGCGCGAGAAGGTCAGCGCGTACGCCTCGGCGACGGCCTCGACGGCGCGAAAGCCGATGTTGTGGCGGTTATCCTCGTAGCGTGGGCCGGGATTGCCCAGGCCGACGACGACGGCAAAGCCCGGCCTCTGCGGCGAAGGCCTGCCGGTCGATAGAGGGGCAGCGGGTCTCACGAGCTCGACTTCCGCCGTGTCTGTCGCAGGTAGTAGCGGATGACGGCCTTGGCAAGGACGTAGAGCGCACCGATCGCATAGATCAGGAAGGCAAGTTGTGCGCCGAGGGTCGCGGCCTCCTTGATCGCGTCCATGGAAAAGAGGCCCGGCGCGAACAGCCCGCCGCCTTCGTCGTCCTCGTCGATGGGCCCCCCGATGTCGTCAGGGCTTGGCGTCGCCGTAGGGCGTGGGGTCGCCGTGGGCGGCTGGACGATCGTTGCGGCAGGCGGTGGGGGTTCCAACTCCGCGGTCGGCTCGAGCGCGTCGGGCGTCTCCGCCGCATCCGGCGTGGGCGAGGGCTCGGGGGTAGGCGTGGCCTCCTCGTTGTTGACGATGAGGTTGTTGACGAAAAAGGCCGTCGGGCTACCGGAGCCGGCCTCCCACATCACCAGCGCCAACACGTAGGAGCCGTTCGGTACCTGCGTCGTATCCCACGTGCCCAGGACGCCGTTGACGACCATCGTCTGCACGTTCCAGGCGATGGGGTTATTCTCCTGCCAGACCGTCTCGCCGGTGACGGTGGTGCCCGGCGCGTAGAGCACGCCATAGGAAACGAAACTGGGGTGGGTGGCTGTGCCCTGAATGGCGACCTGTCCGCTGAGCGTCGAGCCCTCGCGGGGCGAGGTAATGACCAACACCACGTCCTGGGCGAGCGGCGCTGCAGCTCCCGGACGCTGTGGCCTCGCGATCAGGCAGAGGACCACCACAAGGAGGCCCAGGGTCCGGATCACCCCTGACGCGCGTCTGTGCCGATCCTGACGATCGACCTGCGTGGCATATTGTGACACCATCTGCGCTCCTTAGTAGGCTATTTGCGACTAGGAAGTCTAACATGGAAGAGGGCCTTGGCAAGTGATCGGCGCAACTATGGGGCCTGTGAGCCGTACCTATCTTCGTAATGAACGAAAGGGAGGTGGACGCTATGGCAGAACACAAGTTGCGCCGACAGAGGGGCATCCTGGCGGGTGTGTGCGGGGGGTTGGGCGAATTCTATGGGGTCTGGCCCGGTTGGTTTCGGTTGCTTTTCCTGATCCTGCTCGTGCCGGGCGGACTGC